>JANMNR010000581.1:0-2857 GCA_031368325.1 Pirellula sp. | reverse complement strand
CGCGGCGTCATCCTCCCCTGACCACCGCTTCGGTTTTCATTTGGTGCGATCGAATCGGCAGTAGTATGAACCCGTACGAGCCACCTGCGTCGTCACCACAGCGCCCATTTTCATGGTGGCTTAGATTGTTCCGCAAACGGCCATCGCCGTTCGCCGAACAGCAACGCCTTCTGGATGACTTCGCGCACGCCATCCACCAAACTCGAATGCAACTCGTCCTGAATCAACCTTCCGTGGGCAAGGTTAAGCGAAGCGTGGACAGAGTGAAACGCAAACTACAATTTCGCAATTCATGGCTTCCGCCTAGGTTTAAACGAAAGATAAACAAATCATTGAGCTTGGACGATCAATTCTCGCCCTTTTCACGTGAACAATATTGGCATATGTTTTGGACGTTCGTCGACTGTCCTAGTCCTGTATCCCAAAAAGGTCTCTCAATCTCAGAGGCCGTACAGCATATCGTCGATTCAGGGCGGTTAGGAGATCGCGTTCCTCCCGGCGATGTCACGGTGCAGCAATGGGTAAATGCCCAAGTCTTCGCCGGAGTACAATTGATAACGATAGAGCAATACGGGGTTTCCAAAGAAGGAGTCTACCGCAGTGCTCATTTTATCAAGGACCTGGACTGCTGCTAAACACGCCCTCAGACTAGTGCATTGTTCCAACTTAGATTTCGGGTACGACGGACTTCTAGTCCGTCGGCTCAAGCTGCCATCGACGGACTGGAAGTCCGTCGTACAGGTTTTCCTCAACCCGAATTCTTAAATGGAACAAAGCACTAGCCTCGCTTATCGATAGCGTTGGTTTGTTGTGTGAGTCGCGTAGAATTGAGCTTGCGAGTTGCGGACAAAACTCATCAGGCCAATCGCAGACGCCAATGTAACCAGAAACTTTCGAATCGTTTCCCCTCTAAACCGATTTCCGGTAACCAATCGACGAGCCGTCCGTCGAGAGTCGCACGTGTATCAATCGTTGGCGAGGCAAAGTTTGTGCCCAAACGACCTACAAGTCCGATTGCATCGTTTTCCTTTCCAATCAGAACTGCAGGACGACAAATCGGGGGCGATGTCCGAAACCTGGAGGAGATTCCGTCAAATTGGGCGCAACTCATAGCCCACACCGTGTGCCAAGAACTCGAAAAAAGCGGTTTCTTTTTCGCCTCGTCGGAAACTGTCGCAGCGATTAGACTAGTCCCTCACAATTTGTCGATTTGCTCGGGATTTGGATCAAAAAATGAAGGTTTTGGTAGTTGGAAACGGCGGTCGCGAACACGCCTTGGCTTGGAAAATCCGGCAGAGCCCTAGACTGACTCAACTGTGGATCGCTCCGGGAAATGCCGGAACCGCTCAGGAGGGAGAGAACGTCCCAATTGCCGTTGACGACATTGCAGGCCTGGTTGCATTTGCAAAAAAGCAGCGAGTGGATTTGGTGGTGGTCGGACCGGAAGTGCCGCTAACGCTTGGGTTGGTAGATGCGCTTGCTAAAGAAAAAATCCGAGCCTTTGGGCCAAGCAGAGCCGCAGCACAGCTTGAGGGAAGCAAGATTTTTTGCAAGCTGTTGCTCCGACAAGCCGATGTGCCAACCGCGGATTATCAGGTCTTTCGAGACGCAGATAGTGCCATGCGTTACGTCAAGGCTCGGTATCCCAACGAAAAGGAAAAAACACCGCTCGTGGTCAAGGCCGATGGCTTGGCTAGTGGAAAAGGGGTTATTGTTTGTTCTCGTCGCGAGGATGCGCTCGACGCGATCGATCGCATCGGTCGAAAGAATGAGTTCGGCAAAGCCGGTGCTCAAATGGTGATCGAGGAACGTCTCGAAGGACCAGAGGTCAGTATCCTTGCCATCACAGACGGCAAAACGATTTTAACTTTGCCGGCTGCGCAAGATCACAAAGCAGCATACGATGGTGATACAGGGCCCAACACAGGTGGCATGGGAGCTTATTCGCCAACCCCTGTCATTACGCAAGAACTCATCGAAACGATCGAAGACCAAATCTTGGTCCCGACCATACATACGATGAAGCGAAATCGCAAACCGTTTCGTGGTGTATTGTACGCTGGCTTGATGCTCACGCAGGCAGGCCCGAAGGTGCTTGAGTACAATGTGCGGTTCGGTGACCCAGAGTGCCAGCCGCTGCTCATGCGATTGCAAAGCGATTTGCTCGACATCTTGGAAGCGACGGTTGACGGGCGTCTAAGCGAGATCGAACCTCCTGTTTGGGATTCGCGTCCATCGATCTGCGTTGTCATGGCCAGTCAGGGGTATCCGGGGGAATACGAAAACGGACGCTCGATCCGCGGTTTAGAGGCTGCTGCGGAAATACCGGATGTGAAGGTTTTTCAGGCCGGAACCAAACTGGTTGACGGACAGGTAGTTACAAACGGCGGACGCGTTTTGGGAGTTACGGCTCTAGGTTCCAGTTTGGCGGATGCAAAATTGCAAGCATACAGGGCCGTACAAGCAATCCGGTGGCCGGGTGCATGGTGCCGAAAAGACATTAGTGATAAAGCGGTTCAATATACAATTGAAAACGCCAGATAATTGCGTTGAGATACGAGTGACAATAGGTCGTAAACGTGTTTGACTTAGGAGAAAAAACGATGTCGCAATTGAATGCGATGGTCCGTCTAATGATTGCTGTGAGTGTAGTGTCGTGGTGCGGTTGCTATGAGGTAAAACCCAATATCAAGCTTGCGACCGAGGTTGCCCCAGCTAAGGAGATTGCAAAGCCCAAAGGGCCATCGAAACACGCGGACGCGGTTGTTACGAGCAAAGTTTATTTTGACATTAGGATCGGCGACGAGGATGCGGGACGCATCGTGATGGGGCTCTACGGAAACGATGTCCCAAAAAC
>JANMNR010000576.1:0-11011 GCA_031368325.1 Pirellula sp. | reverse complement strand
CGCACCATGCCGACCTGGTCGCGCGCTGCTCCGCCGCTTGCGCTGCCCGCGCCCGGGGTGAGGACACCCAGTCTGTGGTAGATCTGCTGCAGGTCTTCCAAAGGCACAGATTGACCTAACATGATGCTTTTTCTTCCTTTTTCCTTAATAATGTAATGTGTCATGATCAGTGACAATTCATGTATTTCAAGCTCTGGAAGAAATAATACTACAGGTTTTAGAGTAAGATCTGGTTCTGTTTTTATCTGATCAATTAATGAGACCATTTTTTGCCTTACCAGCTCGCCCGATTTGCAAATGGTGTTCTCCCCGTTCATCACCGAGCGTCATGAAAACCGCTTGCGAAAGTTCGGTTCTCCGAGTGGCACAAATCCAAGTTGAAAGAGTGAAGGACTGATACTCATCGGGGACATTCAGTTGAATACGATCATTTCCTTTGTCAAAAAGCAAAGCAGGTTTTTCAGGCCACCTTCCACTTACCTGTACAGGTCCCTCAATAACTCCATGGCTCTGATCTCCAGCTTTCCCAAGATTGATAACGTGAGTAGGGTTATCAGCGTCGATCTTGAAGTCAAAGAAGACTACTGCCGAAGGATCACTCTGCCAACGCTGAAAACTAGTCTGCCATTTCTGGTACCCGATGGAACTTCGCGTTGGAAACTTGGAATCGTCGACCTGACTCATAGAACGGATTCCTTTTCCTTCCCATGAGATCGCGTTCCCCTCTTCAAGCAATCTTGGTTCTGCACCAGAACACAGCAGTTCTACTGACCCTAAGAAAACATGCACTTCGGCAGATCGATCTTCGGCAACCGAAATGCCAAACTCTGTTCCGATATCTCGAACCTCCATACCAGGAATAGCAACAAGAAACCCCTTTGCCGACTCGGGCGCATGAACGCGTGCGCTCCCTAATTGCAGCTCCATTAATAGAGAATTCTTGACGTCAAACTTTGCAGGCCCTGTAATCTCAACGGATGCGCCATTGCGGAAAAGAAGACAAATCGAACCCTCCAATTCATAATGTCCTGCGTTGAGGATACCATCCGATGGCATGCCAACGATTCCAGCGGAAGACCCGCCTATTATTCTTGCGATGGGTTCTTGAAAAACCACTCTTGTTGGGTTGCCGGACTCTTTGACTGGAAGCAGTTGAACTACAGTGATAAACATGGTAAGCACAGATAGGACGGCAATGCCCCCGATCGTCCATGCCTTCACAGGGGGGACGGCAACCCTTGGTTTAGAATAGGTTACCGAAAAAGCGCTTCGTTCGAGATCTCCGATGAGAATGATCTCTTCGATGTAGTACTTGCGGGCATCGTCGTCCGTTGCAAGTAACTCGTCTAGCCTTGCTAGTTGCTTCGGCGAGAGAGTTCCGTCTAACGCTACGTCGATTAAGTTGCGAATCTCGGAATCATGCATTGGACCTTCTCCGGTTCGCAAGAAAGACGGAAATACAATCGTGAAGAGCCTTGCGGGAACGGGATAGCGATCGGTAAACGGCTTGGGAGCTCGTTGTAAACTGTTCCGCAATCAAATCCACTTCCTTCCCATGCTCGTAACGCTCAATCAACATACTTCGATTCGTTGGTGAAATATGCTGGATACAATTCTCTAGAGCAAGGCTGCGATCGCTCATGCTCGAAATCAATTCCTCAGCGTGCCCTGCAAGCGCTTCGACCGTTCGATCGCTAAAGCGTCGCCGTTCGCGCCCCTTCCTTCGGCGAAGCTCCATCACTTTAAAAACGATTATTTTGCACGACCATCGAACAAAATCGCGATCGGTTGTTAGCGAATCAAACTTCTCCAACATGGTAACGGCCGCTTCCTGAAAGACTTCGTCTGCGTCGTTGGCTTCGTAAACCAAAATCTTCGCAAAATTGCGCAGCCGTCGTTCACTTGCCATAAACAACGTTATGAAATCCTTAGCGCCTTTGAGCGACCCAGTCTTTTCTTCTTCGTTCAATAGTTTTTGCCCCCAAAAACGAATCCGGTGCCCGACATTTCTTAATCGACGATATCAAACAAATTGCACCAACTGTTATTGAGTTAATAACTCAACAGAACGAACTGCGATCACCAGCTTTGTTTTCATATAGCAAGTGATTGCAAGGGCGAGTTTTTGGACAGAAAACCTCTCCATTTGATCAAAGCTTTCTTTCTAACTGGTGGAAATGTGCTTAAGTAGGATTCTAGTGAAAAAAGAAGGGGAAAATATGCGGTTTCTTGTCCAAAACAACCTCTGTCGCGCTACATCCTCACTGCAGTGTTATCGCGGTGACGCTGCCAAGTATAGGTTTTTGGGGTGGCTTTGCTCCCCTTGTTTTTGCACTTTTTAAGGGATAAGAACGTGAAAAAAAGATCTTCGGTCAAGGGGTTCACTTTGGTGGAACTACTTGTCGTTATTGCGATCATCGGCATTCTGGTGGGGCTTTTGCTTCCTGCCGTCCAAGCAGCGCGCGAGGCTGCTCGACGTATGCAGTGCAGCAACAATCTTAAGCAGATTGGACTTTCCATCCACAATTACGAAAGTGCCTACCGGAAACTCTTTTCTGTGCGGACTGGAACACAAGCTATCGTAAATCCTATCACCAGGAATTTGGCCAATTACGAGCGATTGAGCCCGTTCGTTGCAATGCTCCCGTTCATGGAACAAACCGCATTGTCAACTCGCATTTCTGCAGGTGAAACAGTTAACGGATTCGTATTTGCACCAGGTGGACCAGCCGCTTGGTATCCGAGAATTGATGGTGATCAACCGACATACGCTCCTTGGGCAGTTACGATTCCAGCTCTGAACTGCCCCTCTGATACCCCTGTTCCAACGCGTTGGGGTCAACATGGAACGAATTCCTATGCGGTAAGCCACGGAGATCAAGTCAACGATCTTACCTCAGGGAGACGACAAACCCGCGGTCCTTTCGCTGCCAATATAAGCAATGGAATGAGTGTCAACACCGACGGAACAAGTAATACGATTGCGTTCAGTGAACGAGTCGCACACAACTCGAACAATGACAATAACGTTGTCTTCAATGCAACTGGCGCCGAAGACATTCGCAGGTTTACGGCAGCAGTACCGAATGTTCGAAATGTTCCAAGCGATTGCAAAGCTGCAACGATAGGAACGAAGTGGGCGCCAGGGCGAACACTCAAAGGAAGATTCGGGATTCTCTGGACAGATGGTCAACCCGAACGAACTGGTTTCACAACCGTTACCCAACCCAATGGCCCCGCATGTACCAACGATGGCAATGCAGCAGCAGACTCCAACGGTGGTGTGTTTCCAGCGTCAAGCTTCCATTCAGGTGGCGTCAATGCATGCTTGATGGATGGCTCGGTTAGGTTCATTTCCAACTCCATCGATGCTGGTAACAGCTCGGCAGCTCCGGTACTATCTGGACTTAGTCCATACGGTGTTTGGGGCGCGCTCGGAAGTTCTAACGGTGGTGAAGTTGCAAACCTTCCCGACTGATGTTCACCGCGACTACATGGATAACTTACGGATTTGATTGATTTCGCTCGCCTTGGATTGTTTATGATACGACTAATCTCCTTTTTTCCGGTTTGCTTGTGCTTGGTTGCCGGTTGTGGCCCACCTGATGGGCAACGGCCAACGGCACCTGTCGAGGTGACTGTAACCTACCAAGGCAAACCGGTGGATGGGGCTACGGTTACGTTCGTCACATCCGTTGAACCAATGGCGGCAAATGGCACAACAGACGCTCAAGGGATCGCCCATTTGTCAACATATGGGGTCAAGGATGGTGCTGTGATCGGTAGCAACTTGGTTACCATCACCAAGACCGAGGTTGACAATAACGCTAAGAAGAAGGAGGTTCCGCCTGATCAAGCAGACATGGTAGGGTACACACCCTTGACTCCGCTTAAGAGTCTTCTACCGAAGAAATATGAGATGCCAGGTTCTTCAGGTCTAACCGGAGAAGTGAAGAGCGGAAAGAACAAATTTTCTTTCGATCTGAAGGACTAGAAGTCCCGTCTACGGAAAAAGCCGAAGCCACAGCCATTACGACGCCTTTGGAGTCGGACGGGCTGTGGCGTAAGAAAACGGGCAATATCTCTATCGCTGTTGTTTCCGAACCCATCCCAATAAAATGGCGAGAATCGCGGCAACCGCCAAGAATGGGCCCGTAACGTAGAGTGTCTTTCTGTTGTAAATGGAAAGCCCCGCTGCGAAGAGGATCGCGATGAAAAGCGCCATTCCGCTCGGTGCGCGCCACAACAGTTCTATCGCTGGCCATGCGAGCCAAGCGCACATAAAGACGATACCCACCTTGCCAAACAGGTCCGATGCTAATGCCGCATCTCTGGGCAGTATTGAGGATTGGAAGCGAAGTACCAACGCTAGCGCCATGAGTCCCAAAGCCACCGCCAACACGAGCCATCTCATGTTTGCCATGTCGCTAGGGGGGGGAGGCTGTTTTCGTTTGACCTGATTAGTGGCCATTAGTATGCCTCCAGCAACCGCAGCCAACGTTGGAGCTTTCCCAGCACTTGAGCGTCCTGCATTTTTGCCGCAGTCATATCCTCGCTGTGGTACGCAACGCTATAACCGATCTTTTCTGTCTGTTCTACGAATGGCTTCAGAGAAGCGTCGACGCCATTGATAAAGAAGTGAATGGACTTGAGCGGTTCCGTTGCCGGAACACGGGCTCGCGTTGGAATCTTTGCATTGCATAGCCAAACGCCCCGAATGGTTTCGGCTCCCTGTAACCCCATTATCAGGCCAGGCAACATACCTGATGATATGCCTCCAACGCAAACTCGCCGTCGGTCAATCGTGTAGTTCGATGCAACATACGATCGAAGACGAACGCCAATCTCGACTTCATCCAACGACCACGCTTTGTCGTCCGCCGATTGAGTCACCACAACGATCCAGCGATTGTCTCTTGCAAAGTTCTCCCACGCGTCACCCCATTGCTTTTGGTCTTGAACGCCCGCTTCTGCAAACACAATCAACAACCCATGTGGCACCGCATCAATATAGCTCGATGGGACAATGGCAAAAGCTTTGTTCTTGACGTCACCAAGCGGCAGCTGCACCGTTCCCTTGGCCCCTTTGGATTCGGGTGGGTTCTCAGGCAAAGGGACTTTGACGCTGGGCCATTCAAAATCCCTTTCCGGGTGCGGTTCCATGGAAACATTCACGATTCTCGTTTTTCCCTCGCGTTCTACCTTGACTGAAATGGGCTCACGAAAGTCGAGGAATGCGAGTCGCGAGTCCAATGGCGATTTTTCATCGAAGGTCTGCTCACCAATGCTCAAAATGGACTCGCCCACTTCAATGCCCGATTTCTCCGCAGGTGAATTCGGCACGATGGCGATGACTCGCGGTGCAGACGGAGGACTATTCGAATCGACCACAACACCTATGAAGGGCTCGCGATAAGTTGGCAACTCTTTCACAAGGTTGACATCGAATTGCTTCTTAGTTCCGTCTCTTTCGACTTCAAAAACCATGCTTTGTTCCGCATCGATTGGCCCCATGACGTGTTTGAGTTCGGAGTGCATGGCGAGCGGCTTGAGAACGTCGCGATTCTTGCCAGCACCGATAATTCTGTCACCACTGCGCATTCCAGACTTTGCAGCTGGCGACCCTGGCGTCACACCGCTCAATACAATTTCGGGAGCAAATTCGTCTGGGCTTTGAGATCGGAATCCAGCCTTTCCTGGATAGATGTCCTCCCCTCGTTGCAATCGAGGTAGGCGTTCGATGATATCGGACAGAGGTACCGCAAACCCGACCCCGGAATCGTACCACTGCTCGACTTCACCCTCGGTCGCAATCCCTGGATTCATGGGAACAAGAATGCCCATGACCGCCCCTTTCAAATCGACCAACGGTCCGCCATAGTTTTGCGGAGAAATCTTCGCATCGGTTTGAATGGCTTTGTTCCAAATACGTCCCTGGGCACTGAGTATTCCGACGCTTCGGCTAGCGACTTTGAAGTCAAACGTCTTGCCAAGAGCGATAGCCCATTGCCCGACTTGCCATGCCTTGCGATCGCTTGCAATGGCTGCCTTGAGTGGTTTATCCGTGTCGATTTTCAAAAGAGCTAATTCGCGGCTATGGTCTCGTGCAACCAGCTTGGCAGCCTTTCGCTGTTCGTCAGGCAACACAACAGTGATCGATGCGGGCTGGCCCCGAAATTGAAAAATGCTTGTGACAATCCACCCGTCCGGGGTCAAGACAGTTCCCGTTGATGGTCCCGATGCGATGAACTGCTTGTTGACGATTTCCTGACCACCGAACGTCTCCACCTGTACGACGCAGTCTTGCGAGTAGTCTGCGGCCGCCTGAAACGCTTGCTGCTCTTGTTCATCCAACGGAGGATCGCCAGCGAACAATTTGCTCAAGTGAAAACAGAACGCGAGCATAGAAGCGATGCTAACCGCGTGGAGCAATTCTCTTGCCGAAATACCGGAGGGCCTTCGTCCTGTCGCAATCATTTGTATTCGGTCGGCTCTGGTTTTGAGAAGCTTAAGGGCGAACATGGATTCGGATCAATTCTTGTCCGCGTTGGACGAGCACGTAAAAGGAATCGGCACGATTGATAGTTGCTAGCATTTTTTCCAAACTTTTTCGGGAGTCCGCTCGCTGGTCGTTCAGCAATAAAATCAAGTCGTTGGTCTGCAACCCTGCACGTTGTGCAACGGAGTCCTCGCGCACTTGATCTATAAACGGCGGGGTCTTGGACAACACATCTGGGATGAGCGTGATTCCGAGTTCGCTGATACGGTGTGGTTGGGCGACCGCTTTTAACCCAGCTGTTTGCACTGCGGTATTACCTGAGAGAATACGATCGACAGATGATTTCACCACATCCATGGGTAGCGCATAGTTGAGCCAGATTCCGGCTTGTTCATCGCGTATCTCTTTTCCGAGGATGCCTACCAATCTGCCTTTCAGGTCGATCAACGCGCCACCCGATGCACCAGGGTTGTTGGTCATCGCATCCAAAACATAAACTCGTCCTTGGTACAGCGATTTGGTTTTACCTCGACGCGTTGTAAGCGGAGTGGCTGCCATGATGACACCTTTTTGAGCGCTGCACGATTCATTGCCCGCTGCGATTCCGAAAAGATTGCTGATGGCAAAGACGCGTTGGCCGGTAACGCCTGGTGCCGCGCGAGATAAATCGAATCCAACGATGCCTGCATCCTCTATCTTGAGCAGGGCAAGCTCATTCTGCGGATCCATTCCAATCATCGTCGCATCCAGCCGTCTACCATCAAACGTAACGACGCGAACCTTGACTACATCGAGCACGGTACTCCAGCTTGTAACGATATGCCCGACGTTATCGATAATGACGCCACTTTGGTAACTCTCCAGACCGCGAGCGCCCCCAGCACCATACAGTTTGACGACTTTTTCCTGACTGGTTGCAATGAGAGTTTCGTTGTTGATAAAGACGTTCGCGTCTCGCCCCACGTCTGTGGCCAACAGAATCTGCATATGGAGTAGCGCAACGCCGGCAGCGCAAAGATACATGAACAAGAATCCATGCGGGCTGGCGGCTCTCGAACCAAGGACCTGTGTTTTTTGCATTAGAGGCCCGTCCCCACTGTAGCTTCGATTCGTGCCATCTGACTAATTGAGACGATGAATTGGGACTCTAATCCGTATGCCAAGCGAATCGTCTTGGGAGTCGTTCGGCCGTCGACGGTCTCGTATTTTTCAAAGAAGAGCTCCACCGGATCTGTTTGTCGGTCCGAGAACACCTCGATCACTTCAATTAAGCCCGAATCGGGTGAGCTGTAGACCATGACATCAAAATCGCTAACGGTAATCCGAGTGACATCAAGCAGAGTGTTGCGACCAACGACAGGGTTTCTTCCCAAGTACACGGCTTCGCCCATAAGCCGCGGTCCTATGCGATTCCACTGTTGCCAGACACGCATTCCCATCAACGCTCCGATAGACGACCGTTGTTTGATCCACTTTGGCCAACCCTTGAGTGGATGCACCGTCTCGGTTTTTTCGCCCAATCGCAGCGTTAAGTTTTCATCGGAAAGCAGCATTTCGACCGCGATGTTCTCACCTGGGATTTCACCGCTGAGCTTCCATGCGTCGGAGCCGCCGGTCCATGAACCGTGGGCTGCTTGCAAGCCGAGAATACGGTCCAGCTCAAATCGGTTGAAATAGTAATTCGAGTACCCCCGTTTTTCCACAAACAAGTCATCGACGGAATCCTTGGTCACCGGCTTGTCTTTCTTAGGGAGCTCAAGCTTGTCTTTGTCGCCGGGCGCTGGGTCCCGGCCACCGGGTTTGCGTTGGGGTTTTTGTTGCGGCGATTCCCCTTTGACGATCTCTTCCAATTCGCTGGCCAAATGGAGGCTTTGCAGTCGAATGAAGGTCTCGACCACGCCCGTCTCATTGCGAAACCGAATCGGGATCCGCCATTGGTCCGGAAAAATCCCAAGGATGTTTTTCAATTGATTAGTTGTTGCGACATCGCGATCGCCGAGACGTAGTATCTCATCTCCATATCGGATGCCTCGTCGGTATGCGTCGCTGGATTCAAGGATATTCGAGACAGCAACTTTGCCGTTGTTTTCTGTTGTCACGGTGAAGCCAAGAGTCGCATGGTCCACCACGCGTCCGGATTTTAGCTGGTCAAAAAAGTTCATCGCTTGCTTGATCGAGATGGCATAGCCAACACCCACATTGACTCGCCCTCGTTTTTCAAAGGAGCAACGTCCGTTGATGCCGATCAATTCACCGCGGATATTGAACAGCGGTCCGCCGGAGTTTCCGGGATTGATAGCGGCGTCGGTTTGGATGCAGTCGCTGTACTCCAAGATTGTTCCGCTAGGATACTGGTATCGTCGTACGCCGCTTATCAATCCGTAGGTGACGGTCGGTTGCAAATTGGTGGCCAACACAAAGGGGTTTCCGGCGGCGAAGCACCATTGGCCAATACGAGCAGCGTCGCTGTCGCCGATTGCCGCGACGGGAAAGTCGCTTCGCCCAACCATCTTCAAAACCGCCAAGTCGCCGGTCGGGTCAATTCCGGCCACCACGGCATCGTACATGCGACCATCGTTGAGTCCACATCGCATTCGGTGTCCGAACGGGCTGGAGACGTGGAAGTTTGTCAGAACATAGCCATCGGGCGAGACACAGACGCCGCTGCCGCCTCCTTGACCGTCTGTTCCATAGACCGCCACCGTGGCGCTGGAAGCACGTTGCATCGCTTCGATCCGCTGCTGCTGGGCCGCTAAAACAGTATCGCTGGGCATCGGAGCTGCCTCAACGTTTGGCACGGTGTCCTGAGCCGCTGCATTTGGGATACCAAAGGTGAACGTGCTCCATAAAAGCAGAGGTATCACCAATCCGAGGCCAAAGCGATAGGGCGGAACGCAGATCATCGTTTGAGCCTCGGTTGTTTCCATGTGACTTCGGTTCCTATCATCAGCTTCGATTTGCAAACAACAGCAAGCTTCGTTTTCTTTTCGGGCTTCAGTGCCAGACTAACGTCGGTGAAGTCCGCGTTGTGAGCGAGAGGATGTTCAGATACCTTCTGATCATCCTGCCAAACCTCGAGCACTAGATCGGTTCTTTGCGAGCCTTCATCGGTTCGTTCGACTCGGCATTGAAACGAAGCGAATCCGCTCGGAACCCGAAACATGTAATGACCGGGGCTGGGAAAGTACAGGTCCTTATCGGCGGCCGTCGACGTGGGCAAAGGCGCCCGACCGTTGACCACAAAGCGGGGGGCAAGAGCCCGATCCAAGCTCGCAATTGGCGATTTGAACTCAATCGCTTTTTCCGCGATGGCCTCGAGCGACTCAACGTCACATAGCCAACGGATATTGGCGGTTGAGTAGTCGATGCTGACGACCTTGCTAAGTGGTATCGTAACCGACTGGCCAAGCATCGTTTTGAGCTCCAATATTTCGGCCTTGACCGTCAGGGATTCCGCTAGCCAGATGGAATGATCAGTCAAACTGACTTCGATCGTCGGTTTTACCCGCTCCAGATCGCGTTGAAACCAAACAAGACCAGCTAGTTTCTCAATCGGGATATCGATTTGTTGGCCATCCAAGTCGAACGCGATACTCGCCTCCTGGACTTGGACAATGACTCCGTTGATGCGATCGAACGTATTTCCTGGTCGGGCAACGATCACTGCATCGGCCGTCTTCGTCTCTACGATGGCTGTTTGCCAAGCGGCCGCGAGCTCTTTCGCAATCGGCTTGAGTTTGGCGGCCTTCAGGGATTTGGCCGGAATTGCGATCTCATTTCCACCAACATCTGCCAATAGCCAACCACTGCTCTTGCCCGACAGTTTGTTTCCAAACACTTTTGATCCATCCAGCAAGAACAATTCGACCGGTGGCGATTGCGGCATCATCCTATTGGAGAAGTTGATTCGTCCAATGTCCCCGGATAATTTTTCGATTGGGCCAGATTTCGTTTGAATGTTTGCTCTGGCCGAATCGGCGGACAAGAACGTGCCGGAAATCGACGAACCGTCTAACAAACTAATGGAGACATCGGTATTCACCCCCAATAACTGGCCAGGAAGACCAAAGAACAATACAGCCCAGAGAATAGTTGCTAGACTCGTTTTTTGTGGGTTTATAAGCTGCATAGTGATCTTAAGAGTGCGGTCAATGGGCGCTGATAGTATAACGCAGTGACGAGTTCTTCGGTGCAAACAGATATTGTGACTCTTGGAAAAAGCGATGGGAATTTGAAATGAAAGCAGTCTACTTCCGAACCCCTGGCGGCCCAGACGTCCTTGAATTTGGTGATTTGCCGGAGCCGATTTGTGGAGCGGATCAAGTGATCGTGAAGGTTGGTGCGGTTTCCGTCAACCCGATTGACACTTACATTCGAAACGGCGCTAATTATTGGCCGCTTCCGAATCCGTATATTCCCGGTTGCGACTTGGCGGGCCAAATTGTGGCTGTCGGTCTCAATGTCAAGCAGCTCGCCGTTGGCCAACGCGTTTGGGCAAGCAATCAGGGATTG
>JANMNR010000572.1:0-39420 GCA_031368325.1 Pirellula sp. | reverse complement strand
CCTGCAGCGAAACAACTTCCGACTGGCATTGATCAATTACAACGTCGGACTTCGCAATCTTATGGCAGCAGAGGATAGCATCAAGCTTGATGTTCGAGAGGATTTACGGCAATTGGCATTGGACCGAAATCAATACACCATCGCGGTCGCAAGTGCTGCGTTGGCATACGAACGGGTCATCAGTACGCGACTTCGATTGCAATTCGCTGTCGCAAACGTCGCTGCGCGAGACTTCTTGGAGGCACAGCAGGCCTATACCAACGCACTAAACTCGATCGCGCGCCAGCATGTGAACTACATCACCGATCGGACCGAGTTGTTTTTCGATTTGGAAGCGATCGATTTGGACAACAACGGATATTGGTCTGGCGTGACAGAAGACTACGGTCCGCAAGTCAATGTAGACTTTCCTGGAACGAATCCACGTCCCTACGACAACTTACCACCGCGCGTCTGGTATTCGAAAAGTGTTCGGCAAATGGAACAAATACCGCCAGGCAACTCGATCGTGGTACCTGAACAACGATGAAAGCCCATTGCCTCAATTGGCGGTAGAGCCTGCTCGCGGTCTTCTGCGGATGCGACATGGACTCCCGCGACGTTGGGAACCATTTCCCAGCAGACTCAAGATTGCCAAGCACTTCTCCGGCTATTGACTAATTCAAGACCCCGTTTGGCGGATTGGATTGTTTTAGTGGAGTACGATTGAGATTCGTCAAGCGTTATGTGTGCAGTGTCCCAGCATGCGTGGTTTTATTTTTTGGGTGTGAGAATGCAACGTCCGGTTTTGGTAGCTTTTTCGGCTCTTATTATGTTTCTATGTTGGGGTTCGGTCGGATATTCGCAGACTAAGCCAAATACTCAGGGAAAAAAGTCTGCCGCGCCCGCCAAGCCCCCGCCGATCAAATTGCCGGAGAGCGTACTCAAACCCCTTTCGGAACCGCCGTTTAAAGTAGCGCCCGTCGAACGGTCCACGCGAGCCGCAACACTCGAGGCTGCGGGCAAGATAGATGCTTTGCTGGAAAAGCGCTGGAAGGAACATGGGGTAAAGAGCCAGCCGTCGATTCGTGAGGATCAATTCCTCCGTCGAGTTTATCTCGAACTTGGCGGTCGCATCCCAAATTTTGACGAAGCGTCTAAGTTCCTGACCTCAAGGTCCAAGGATAAACGCACCGAGCTAATCGATTCGCTTTTGGAAAGCCCAGATTACGTTAGCCATTTTTACAATTACTGGGCCGACGTGTTGAGGCTATGCGAACGACCTCAGAACAACATTGTTCTCGATCCTTACCTGGCCTACATCAAGGAAAAAATCGCCGAGAACAAGCCTTACGACAAATGGGTTCATGAAATGTTGACGGCTGACGGAAAAATCTGGGAGAACCCTGCCGTCGGATTCCAAATGCGTGACGATGGGATGCCGTTGCCATACATTGATAACACAGTGCGTGTCTTTCTCGGAAAGCAAATTGGATGCGCACAATGCCACGACCACCCTTTCGATTCTTGGACTCAACGTCAATTCTATGAACTTGCCGCCTTTACGACCGGCACGAGAACACGGCTGAACGGCACCGATCCTGAATTCAAAAAAGGAAACCCGGTGAATCAGCTTATCAAAGAGGCTCGAGAGAAAACAACCGACGGCAAGGTTAGCGGTGCTTTTCAGCAGTTGGTTCGCGCCAACCAGTATGCAGTGCGATCCAACAAACGCGAACTTAAACTACCCCACGACTACGCTTACTCGGATGCCAAGCCGAATGACGTTGTTAAACCCAAAGTTCTTTGGGGGGCTGTTCCATCATCGGCAGCGAAAGCCGATCGTCGAGAGCAGTTCGCTGCTTGGGTTGTCAGTCGCGATGACCGTCAGTTTGCGAGAAACATCGCGAACCGAATGTGGAAAAAAATGATGGGGCTTGGAATTGTCGAGCCTGTCGACGACTTCAAGCCAGATAACAAGCCCTCCAATCCGGAACTTCTCGAGCATCTCACTGACGAGGTCCTTCGATTGAATTTCGATATCCGAGAGTTGGTTCGGATCATAGCTAACACGCAAACGTACCAAAAATTGGCAATGATTCACGACCCCTCGTCGGCCGAGCCATACCATTTCGCGGCCCCGGTTTTGCATCGCATGACTGCGGAGCAATTGTGGGACTCGCTGCTAACTCTGGTTGCGTACAACCCTTGGGCTTACCAGCGTCCAACGGCAAAGGAGATGGCGGCGGTCGTTAACCTAGATCTCTCGAAGGCCAAGTTGGCGGATGCCGAAAAGACAGCCGCGAATTTCGAGTCGACTTACTTTTTGCCAAAATACAATCGCGATCTACAAAAACTCTGCGGCTACAAGGGGCAACTATTGGTTCGGGCCAGCGAGATTCCTACGCCCGTACCACTGGGCCATTTTCTTCGTCAGTTTGGACAAAGTGATCGAGAAACGATCGAAGGTAGCCGGACCGTGGGTACCGTTCCTCAAATCTTGGCCATGTTCAACGGACCAATCACACATATCTTGCTTGAACCTGGATCGGTCATTTACGACGACGTGATGAAAGCGGGAAACATCAACGGTGTCGACATTGTCTATCTTTCGATATTGTCGCACAAACCATCGGCCTTTGATCGCGATGTAGCTGTCAAAGAGATTAAAACGGCGGACACCATGGGACAAGGATTCGGTAACTTGATCTGGGCATTGCTCAACACTCGCGAATTCATTTTCATTCAATAGTACTCCTTTCACAACTAACGTATTACTATGTTCAGTCCATCGCCGGAAAAGCTCGATAGAACCATCTCACGCCGCAGTTTGCTCATCAACGGGACCGCTGGTTTGCTCGGAGTAAAGCTTCTTGCGGATTGGCACCAACCCGTATTCGCAGCTGGTCCTAAGGCTAAAGCCAAGCAAGTCATCTTGCTCACGATGCGAGGTGCAATGAGTCACATCGACACGTTCGACCCCAAGCCGGGACGTGACGTTCAAGGAGAGACCAAAGCAGTTAAGACGAAAACGCCAGGAGTCCTTTTTGGCGATTCCCTTCCTAAACTAGCATCCATGTTTGATGAACTCGCCGTTATTCGATCGCTGACCACAGAAACTGGCGATCACGAGCAAGGGACCTACCTCATGCGAACGGCTTACAAGAAAATCAATAGCATTGGGCACCCTGCGATGGGTCCGTGGCTTCAGCATGCGATGGGAAAGATCAGCAAGGACCTACCTGGCAACGTACTCGTAGGCAACGGAAACGAACACCCGAACGCGGGCTTCCTCGAATCTGCCGTGATTCCAGTACCCATCGGCGATCCAGCCAAAGGATTAGAGAACATTAAATCTCCTGGTTATCTTTCCGATGCCAATTTCAAGCGCCGATTGGCGTTGGCGAATCGCGTCGATGCCGACTTCCGCGAAAAGTTCTCTGGAACAGAGGTGGATACGTACAACCAAATGTACAAAGAGGCAGTTCGTTTGATGGGTAGCAATGAGCTTACCGCTTTTGATATTTCCAAAGAGCCCGAGAAGATGCGCGAACAGTACGGCGCCAATCGATTCGGCCAGGGATGCTTGTTGGCTCGTCGATTGATTCAAGGTGGTGTTCGATTTGTCGAAGTCGAGTTTGGGCCCTGGGACATGCATCAACAAATTTTCACAGAGATTCCTGACCGCGCCGGTGTATTGGATCGTACGATGAGTGCGTTGCTGAGTGACCTCAAGACCCAAGGTTTACTGTCGACAACGTTAGTTGTTCTGGCAACAGAGTTCGGCAGGACGCCGAAGATAAACGAGAACGCGGGCCGCGATCACCATCCTGGTGTATTCTCCTGTGTCCTGGCTGGTGCAGGCATTCGCGGAGGTCAAATCTACGGAGCATCCGATGAAGACGGGCGGTCCGTAGCGGAAGACAGTGTTTCGATCGCAGACTTCAATACAACGATTGCCAAAGCTGCCGGGCTCGACACCAACAAAGAGTACTTTGCGCCAAACGGCCGCCCTTTCAAAATAGGGGGCGGTGGAAAGGCAATTGAGAAAGTCTTGGCATGATTTGTCGCGATCGTTCGACTCCCATCGCTGCCTTCCCTTTTCTATGACCCGTCAAAAAACGTAACCATCGCCTGTTGTAACCGAGGCAAATCGTTGCTGATAAGCAGCGCGGCGATGCCAAAGAGTACTAAGCTGACAATGATCAATGCCGTTCCTGGTACAGCTTGGTGGATTTGCACCGAAGAAAGCTTGTTCACAAGCAACTTTTCGAGAGTAAACCATCCTGTAAGATTTTGCTGACCACCTGCTGAATGCAACTGGGACACGCATCCGCGTCCGGCGGGTTCTACGATCGCGCGTATGCCAAGTTCTGGAAGTTCGACTAGGTCGCCTAACCAATCAGAACGAATCTGCTCGTGTTCAAGCAGTTCACATAACTGCGATCGAAGCATTTTGCCGTCCAAGCCGTAGACGACTAGCTTTGGTGAGGTGTTTAAAGCGAGCAGCACCAAAATAAACAGGTACAACGCGATCAACACGATCCAGACCCACACGCCCAATAGCGAGTACGCTGCTCGAGGGAAGAACAGTTCAATGGGACCGATGGCAATAAACCCGATGGATGCCAATCCCAACAAAAGCAAATCCATTGCCCCGCTCAGAACGGTAGGTCTTGACCGGAGTCTCAGCAGCCCAAGTACATTGGTGTATGCCGCCAATGGCAAAATTGCCACGGCAAATCGAAGCAAGTCAAGCATAGGCAGGTTTGTTGTTGAGTGCCGCACGGGTCGCTTGGAGGACTCGCGTTTGAAGTTCATTGAAGTCGCCTTCAACGAATGCTCCGGCTGCCGCCTTGTGCCCACCGCCGGCAAAAAGGCGAGCAAGCTCATTGCAATCCACATGACAACGCGATCGGAAACTCACCTTGAAACCGCCCTTGAGTTGCTCGATCATGATGAACGCCACCTTAACCCCAACAATCGCTAACGCCAAATTGATCGCATCCTCCGTGTCGCTAGCCAGTGCTCCCGATTCCACAAAATCCTCTTTGCGAACGAAAGTATGGGCTAGCAAGCCGTTGTTTTCGACTTGAATACGCGAAAGAATACGGCCGCGAAGCCTAACGCGACCGAGCGTATCCCGTTCGTAAAGATCACTGTAGATGGACGATGGCGAAGCACCGCAATCGACGAGGTCGCCGATCACTCGATAAGTGTCACTGGTGGTTGAATTGAACCGAAACCAGCCTGTATCCGTTGCAATGGCTGCGTAAAGTGCTGTGGCCATGGGTTTAGTGATGGTCACATTGGCATGTTTGGCCAGCAACGCCACCAAGTGACCGGTTGCCTCTGCACTCGTGTCCTTAAAAAATTGAGCTCCCAGATCGTCTTCACCGACGTGGTGATCGATGACAATTTTGGTCCCCTCGAATTTACGCATGACCTCTGCCATCGGGCCGAGTTGAGCCCAAGCGCTCGTGTCCAGGACAATTAAGCAATCGCCGCTAACTTCCGAAGCCAAAATGTTTTCGCCAATGACCCGAATGCTGCCCGTTGGGTCGAGAAAGGACAGCATGGGTGGAGTTTGATGTCCGTTGACAATGACTACTTCTTTCCCCATTGCTTCGAGGATACCCGCCATGCCCAGTTCGCTGCCAAGAGCATCGCAATCAGGGCGAATGTGGCTGGTCAACACGAATCGATCGTGCTTGCGGATGAGCGAGATTAAGTTGTCCCAATCTAAAGTCATTTAACAACGCATTTCATTTTTTGAGGATTGCATTTCCGGCAGGAATCGTCGGGTCAGGATTATAACGCCCATTCGGATCTTGCCTCTCCGTTTCCCCCCGGCGTCAGACCACATTTCGGGAAATTTTGAGTTATCATGTTCTTATGATCGCTTCAAAACAGTCTTTAACGTTTTCCACCGAGCCATGGTTGGTCGGACTTTCGATCGCTATTTGTGTGGCCACTTTCGTTTTAGCCTATTTTGCATGGCGTCGCAGCGGGTTTTTGAATTCAGTATTTTGGCTCGAAATGCTTCGCTGCGGAATTGTGCTGGTCGGTGCCGTTTTGCTCAATCAACCCGAATGGGTCCAAGAGTTTCGCTCGGACGAGAAACCTGCGTTGCTCGTTTTGTCGGATGGCTCCCAGAGCATGCAGACGAGGGACGTTCTCTCGAAAAGCGAAAGCGGTCAAATGGACGCTCAGACGCGAGCTTCGGCTATCGAGGGTCTGTTGAATCAAGAGGCCTGGAGCTCGTTTGCATCACGAATGGACGTTAGGATTAGTTCATTCCCTGCCGATGGCAAAGCGGACGGAACGGATCTCAATACGGCACTCAACCAAGCGATTGAGTCATCGTCGAGAATTCTCGGTGTGGTGCTTCTTTCGGATGGTGACTGGAATGCTGGTCAGTCTCCCATGAACGCAGCCATGCGCTATCGCGCACAGGGAATACCGATCCTTTCGATTCCCGTAGGCGCATCAACCCGATTGCCTGATATCGAATTGCTAAGCGTCGACACGCCAACCTTTGGTATCACCAACAAAGCCGTTCGCGTTCCCTTTTCTATCGAATCCTCTTTGCCTCGCGACCACGTAGCCAACGTCACCATGACTGGCTCCGACGGCGAGGAGGTGACCAAGGAGGTGCGCATCACGGCTATGTCGCGAACGTCCGACGCGGTTCTATGGACTCCGAAAACGGAAGGAGACTATACGTTAACAGTCGAGGTACCTCAACATCCAGACGAAGTCATTGCCACCAACAACATAATGTCGACTCCGATCGCCATCCGACAGGAAAAGTTAAAAGTGCTCGTGATCGATAGCTATCCCCGGTGGGAATATCGATATTTGAGGAATGCACTGTCCCGCGATCCTGGAGTGGAAGTCGCTTGTTTGCTATTTCACCCTGGGCTTGGAAAAGTCGGGGGAGGAAACAAGGACTACATCAAGGAGTTTCCAAATGGAATGGACGAGCTTTCGAAATTCGATGTTGTCTTTCTAGGAGACGTCGGATTGGACCAGGGGCATTTGAGCGAAGAGCAATGCAAACTGTTGCGAGGGCTGGTTGAATTTCAGGCTAGTGGATTGGTGTTCATACCTGGCTGGCAAGGCCGTGAGCATTCACTCGTCGATAGCGCCTTGGAACCTCTTTTGCCGGTTACTTTAGACCCCGCGCAGCCTTATGGGTTTGGTTCCAAGTCGCCGATGCGATTCGAGCTTACGGAGGCAGGTCGACGAAGTTTGTTAACCAAGTTGGCAGATACGCAGGACGAGAACTTAGATGCTTGGAGTACGCTCCCAGGTTTTCAGTGGTACGCACCGGTGATCAAGGCGAAGGCAGGTAGCGAGGTGCTTAGTGTGCACCAAGATATAAGCAACGAGTTCGGACGCATTCCTCTGTTGGTCACAAAAACCTTTGGCGCTGGCAAGGTATTGTTCATGGCGACGGACGGCGCATGGCGTTGGCGGAAGGGAGTTGAGGACAAGTACCATTATCGTTTTTGGGGACAGGTCGTTCGCTGGATGGCTTATCAAAGGAATATGGCGGAAGGTGAGTCGATGCGATTTTATTTTTCGCCTGATCAGCCAACTCTAGGTCAAACGCTTTCCCTGCGTGCGAATGTGATGGAAACAAACGGCGAGCCTTTGGCGGCAGGCGATGTAACCGTGCGAATAGAAGCACCCTCCGGTAAGTTTCAAGTGATACGCTTAACAAGTGGCGGAGTAGATAGCTGGGGCTCGTTTGAAGGTCGTTATGAAGTTGCCGAGCCCGGTTCGCACACAGTCATATTGACCTGTAAGCAGACGGGAGCCATTCTTGAGACCACCTTTTTTGTTCAAGGAGCGACACGCGAAAGAGTTGGCCTGGCTGCCCGCCCCAAGGTGCTAGAGGAGTTGTCGAAAGTCACCAATGGGAAAGTTTATATGTTGAGCGACCGCGACAAGCTCCTCACAGCGATTGGAAACATTCCTGACCCACCATCGACCCTACGACGACTTCAACCCTGGGCACACTGGCTGACGGTCGCAACGATGATAACCGCGCTGGCAGCATTCTGGATCGGCCGCAAATGGGTTGGTTTGATCTAGAACGTCGCATAGCTGGCTGGAGTTCCTTTGTCGCAAGCCAAATGTCTTATTTTCACCCAGGCCTGAACAAGCTCCGAAATGGACTTTACTTGTAGTTTTGTCATTGCTCGGGCGCGTCGAGATTCGATCGTTCGAACGGCGACGTTGAGTTCAGTCGCCATTTCCTTGTTCAACTTTCCGTTCATCACCATTTCGACCACTTCCGCTTCGACTGCGGTTAACGATTGAAAACGATTCCAAAGCTCAGTATTGTCTTCGATCGAATCATCGGTTGCATGCATTCGGCGCGCGATTCCGGTTACGCCAACGGGCACTCCTTCGTTTAGAATGTGTACAAGCCAACACTTTAGCTTCAATCGATTTCCGTCGCGATCCAGTACTTCGCAGATACGCCCAGTTGCAGTGGATTCGACGGTTTCTTTCCAGGATCGGATCGGCGCATTGATAGAAGCCTCTGATAGAACCTCCCAAAAAGGGAGTCTTTGCCAATCGCTGAGAGAACGGTTGAAAACTTGCTCAGCAGACTTGCTTACAAAGACAGCGTTTCCTGCCATATCGTGACTGAAAAAAGCCATCTCATCTTGAATTGCATCAGCAAGTATCGGAAAGAATGTATTGGGCCGCATGAGCGAACTGCAAACTTCGGATTGTCCAAAGCCGTTCTGTACAACATTGATAAAGGGCACGAATACCTCCACAAGCAAACCAAGCAAACCAAACAAACCAAACAATCGATGAAAACGCACTGTTTTTGAGACAATGAATCGGAATACCGAAGCACGCGATGGATTTCAACATTTACCGCAGTCCAATTCCAACTTTTTTAGCTGCGCCATTATCACTTCTTGGCGAACGTACCCCCTGGAATTGGGTCAGCGGTTAGGTAAACAGTTCGAGTTGGCACCCTTGTACTTTTTTGGAAAAACCATTAGGTTCCACGTTTTAGACAGGAAATTTTGATAACAACGCTGAGCCCTCGTGCCCAAGCACTCCATGAGCCAGTTCCTTTTCCATTATGTCCGACTTGAGCCCCAAAACTGGGTGTTCCTGTCTACGCTTTTGGTCATAGGCTTGTTCCTCATGTTCCACAGGTTTTGGTCACTTCGAAACCTCGATATTTTGCTGGTCCTGGCCTTCACTCCTGGAATGATGTTGGTTTACGAAGGCCGCCAGGAAGCCTTTCGCATCGCCAAAATCGAGGCGGCTTCGGTCCAAAACGACCAAGAAACAATAGAAATACAGGCCGCCGAACCTAAGGGGGAAAATGGGGTAGAGTACTCGTGGACACCCCAAAAACTATTGTATTGGGGGTTTGTTTGGCTATTGGTGTGTGCCTGCTTGATCGTCACACGAATGCTGTTGGACACGACCATTGTTCGACGACCGCTCCTAGACCCAAATCTGAGTAGTGGCGGGATGCTGTTCTTGGGCACTTCGCTGTTGATTTATTTAATGATAAATGTCGCAACCAGCGATCCGGTAGAACAACGGCGAAACGGCCCAGAGATAGGCCCTGGTTACGTGCTGTTGAGTGCCTTGCCAAAAATTTCGACAACGCCAACCTGGCCAGTCTCAGGTGACGAGAAGCCTGAGGGAGCGAGAAGCGGATTGCGAGAAGTCCTGGCGCGGGTTCTTGCGATCGGCGCTAACTTGACGTTAGTTTTTTGTGTCCTTGCCATCGGCTATTGGCATTTTGGCAATTTCAAAACAGGGGTCGGAGCAGTAACTTTTTACCTACTACTTCCCAATACGGCGTTGATTACCGGAGAGGTGGATCACGTCGTTCCGAGCGCGCTTCTACTGCTTGCTATTCTGATGTATCGACAGCCCTTCGTTGCGGGGCTATTCCTGGGTTGTGCGGCTGGTGTCGTCTACTATCCATTTTCTTTACTACCACTTTGGTGCAGCTTTTACTGGCAGCGTGGTATCAAGCGATTCGCTGGCGGCTTTGCGACATCGATAGGCGTTTTGGTGGTTGCCATGATTGTTCTACATCCAAACAATCTGACTCAGGATTTAGGTTACATGTTTGGGTTAAAGCAGGTTGCCATGAATGGCATGGATGGCATATGGGGATTGGGTTGGTACCCTGTGATGCGCATTCCGATCATTGTGCTTTTTGTATTATTGAGCCTCTCCTTTGTGGTCTGGCCTGCTCAAAAAAACCTGGCCACCCTGTTAAGCTGTTCGGCCGCGATTATGGCGGCCACCCAATTTTGGCATGGATTCGGCGGGGGGTTGTATATGGCTTGGTTTATACCGTTAGCCCTGCTAACAATCTTCAGACCAAACTTGGACTATTGCATTGCGCTAGAAGTTGTTCGTCCAACGCGTAGAAAAGGCGGACGCAAGGGGTCGACGGGCGTTTTGGAAACGGCAAACGCGCCGCCGGTCGAATAGTCGAAAATCGAACAACTTTTCCGTTAGGCAAGCGGTGCGTCACTTCTTGTTAGCAAACCTCGAGTTTTTGGACACATAGAACTTAGGGTCGTCGATGATCCAATCGGTAGTCCAGTCGCGACCATTATCTCCGTTGACCACATTATAGAAGAAGGATCGCACCTCTTCGCAACGATAGCCGTAAGGCATCGCGGTCGCTAGATAATCTTCTTTCGTCAGTTCATCAACGCCCGGCTTGGCGAAGTAATGGGTTAGTCCGTCCGGCGTAAATGAAATCCCGAGAGTCCACCAGCCCATGGTTTTGATCTCTGGGCCCATAAAGTCGCCACCTCGTTTATCGGCTCGAATACGGAAGTGTGCGTACGACACTGGTCTGCCGTTTTCGTTTCGCGTTGCCTTTAGGATAAAAAGACCAGGCCAGTATATTTCTTCTTTCTCTTTGCTTGAAGCGAAGAGAAACTTGGTCTTGGTCTCTTGAATCGTTGTTTCGACTGCCGCTCGGAATGCAAAGTGTGGACCGTTCCTTTTTTCCCATTGGTCCATGGGAGGCAGGTACACTCGAGTCGTCATGCTGGGTGACTGGTCCACTTTCACGGTGCCGCCCAAACGATACTGGACGTTGCAAATAAAGTCGTCCTGGTGCATGGTAAAACTAGGAGACTTTGGAACTCCGGTTTGAAGCGACTTGAGTAGCAGTGAGCCTTCGCTACCATCAAGACCACCCGGTGGAGTTGGCACTCGCTTTACAATATCCGGATGTCCTCTTTTCGCTCCCTCGTACCAGCGGCCATTGGTGGATTTACCCATCGGCATCCGTTGCTTTTCGTCGATGTCCTCGGAACTCTTAGGGTTATTGGGGATGAAATCCCAGCCCTCGTCCTCAAAATCGTCACCGACTTGGGTCAATTGCACGCCCGTTCCAGGCACAACAATGTCGGTAGCGTTTTGAGCATAAACAGCACTTCCTAGAAGGGCGAGAGACAAACCAACCGATATAGCATTACGAAGTGGTTTCATCGAAGTACCGTTTCAAACAGAGACATTTGTTTTTACCGAATCGACGGCGTCAATTGCGTATCGGCAGGAAAAACCGTTAGAATCGTTGTTTCTTTATAGGGCTACCAAACTAAACGCAAATTGCGTAGCTTAACGTTCCAAAACCCACCCTGAACTCCATCGCCCGTCTTCCCATCCAAACTTCATAGGCCACGTACTTGAACGCGATTCAGCCATCCTCATCAGAAGAGAAACCGAATACACCGCCAGCCATAGACCGGTCGCAGGCCAACCCAGGGTCGCAAATCGTTAGCCGGCTGGGTGAATCCGCAAAAATCACTGCCATCATCGCGATCATGCTGGTGGCATTCTGGCTGGTTAAGGGCAAGCTTGTTGAGTCTAAAATCACCTGGGCTCAAGTGAAGGAGGGCATTTCGAATGTTCCTTCTTGGCAGATTGGCTTGGCATTGGCTTTGACGGCTCTGAATTACCTTATTCTGACCGGCTATGACTGGATCGCGGTTCGCCATCTCAAGAAGAGTTTGCCGATGTCGAAAGTGATGACAGGTGCGATCGTTGGATATTCGTATGGCAACGTACTGGGATGGCTTTTAGGTGGGAATGCCGTTCGGTACCGGCTGTATTCGACATGGGGTTTTACGCTACTGGAAATCGTGGCTTTTGTAACGATCCTGGCTACCACGTTTTGGCTCGGCTTGTTCCTTTTGGCGGGGGTGGCGTTTGTTTGGCTACCGGTAAAACTGACCGAGGATGTTCGCGAAAAACTGATGCTGGATCATCATGTTTGGGGTTGGTTGTTCCTGACGTCAATTGCCGCGTACCTGGTCGCTTGCACTTTTTACCGCAAACCGATTCGGATTCGCGATTTCGAAGTGACACTGCCTCCGTTTCGATTGTCCGCGATGCAGCTTATGGTCTCAGCAGGAGATTTTCTGTTGGCTTCAATGGTTCTATATTGGTTGATTCCGCACCAAGCGAATCCGGACATCAACTTTTCGACCATCTTGATTGCTTACCTGACGGGGCAAATCATTACGGTTATGACTCACGTTCCAGGCGGCTACGGCATATTGGAGCTGACGCTTCTTTCTTTTTTCCCGAAGGAGTCGGCTGATTCGGTGGTTGCCGCCATTGTTTTGTTTCGAGTCATCTACTATTTCCTCCCGTTCATCCCGGCCACTTTGCTGGTTCTGTACAACGAGTATAGGGTCAAGCATCGACCGTCCGAAATGAACAAACGAACCTAATGAATCAGCTATTAAAGCATGTATGGTCGGAACCGCTGGCCACACAGTCATGGCAAAATGCAATGAAGGGAGCGATTCGAAACAGCGCGGAGTTGCTCGAGTCGTTGAATCTGACTGCTGACGCGACAATGACATCGGTTGCAGGCGAGAGGCAGTTTCCGGTTTTTGTGCCGTTAGAATTTCTCCAGAGAATGCAGCCAGGGGACGCAAACGACCCACTTCTTTTGCAGGTTTTGCCGCGCTCAGACGAATCCCACATCGATCCTGAATTTGATTTCGATCCGGTTGGGGACGCGCAAGTGGAGAAGGCGCCTGGACTGCTTCATAAGTACGCGGGTCGCGTCTTGCTGATCGTCTCGGGCGCATGTGGCATTCACTGCCGGTATTGCTTTCGACGCCATTACCCCTACTCAACAGCTCCCAAGAGTATCGCACGCTGGTTGCCCGCAATCGAGTACATAGAAAACGATTCGAGCATCCATGAAGTCATTTTGTCTGGCGGAGATCCATTGACGGTTGTGGACGAACAGTTGTCCGAGCTCGTCGATCGGTTAGACGCGATCCCGCATTTGACTCGATTGAGGATTCACACTCGAATGCCGGTCGTTATTCCACAACGGGTCGACCAGCTCCTATGTAGTTGGCTTCAGAAGACTCGGTTGTCGAAATGGGTCGTGTTGCACATCAATCATGCGCGAGAAATCGACTCCCATGTTGTGGATGCGATTGCCAGACTGAGGCTGACGGGTGCCGCAGTGCTGAACCAAGCGGTCATGCTGCGGGGGGTCAATGACTCTGTCGATCAACTTGAGTCATTGTGTCAACGACTGGTTGACTGCGGTGTAATGCCTTATTATTTGCACCAGCTGGATCGAGTCGCAGGCGCATCGCACTTTGAAACGGATAGAATCCGTGGGCTAGCTATCATGGAGGAACTGGCCAAACGATTGCCGGGCTATGCTGTACCGAAGTACGTCGTTGAGATAGCAGGCGAACCAAGCAAAACCATGATCCAATCGCTCCATCCCTAACCTTGAGTTCCACGATGCTACCTTGCAACAAGGCTATTGAAAAGAATTGCTCACCATTGTTTTTCTGTTCCTTGGTTACGTTTGCAGTGTTCATCGGCTGCAAACCCGACGAAGCACCATCGTCGATTGAGAACGGCCCTGCGAATTCGAAAGAAGTGCTTAAAGTCGATTCCGTACTAGACCGAGTCTTGGTGATTGAGAACACGAATAGCCCAACATCGGTCCAAATTGCAAAGTACTACATGGAAAAGCGTGGGCTGAAAAAAGTCCTGCAAGTGAGTTGTCCGGATTCTTCGTTGGATGTTGCCAACGAGTCCCTTGAGTTTAGCGTCTTCCAAACCTCCATCGAAAAACCGCTTCGCGCGTACTTGGCCAACGACTCCAAGATCGATTACATCGTTCTCAACAAAGGCATCCCAATTCGGCTTACAGGAGCCCCTGTCGGCTTTGGAAACAATCGTCCATCCTTGGACTCGTACTTGGCTGCTCTGGATTATTTCGACAAGCCCGAGGTGCTAAAGGTCGTGATCGACGAAGGTGGTTATTTGGGCAAGTGTTTTGTAAATCGATTCTGGAATTCGAACGAGCGTTTTTCGCACGCCAAGCACGGCGGTTATTTGGTCACACGCCTAGATGGATACACGACGGCTTCAGCATTGGCTCTGGTTGATAACGCGGTCGCAAGTGAAAAAACGAAGCCGACGGGAACAATCTTTTTGGACTCCATGCCATTAGTTGAGCCTATCGACGCATCGAGAATCCCGTTATCACCGGTAAAGAATGGCCAAACCGACATGGAAGTGATAAGCGGACTGGGTTTCGCCGAATGGAATTTAGATTTGTTTGCCGCCTCGGAAGGCTTGGCCAAGCGAGGCATTCCCGTCGAGTTGGAGCGAACTGAAAAATTTGAGGGGCAACGAGTCGGCCTAACGGGTTATGCATCATGGGGAAGCAATGATGCAAAATTTGTCGCCGAGAACTACTTGTCCATTCGCTTTGTTCCGGGTGCGATTGCGGAGACGGCCGTTTCCACAAGCGGTAGAACCTTTTTGCCATCCTCCGGCGGTCAGTCCTTGATCGCAGATTTGATTGAGGCCCGAGTGACTGGTGTCAAAGGATACTGTGACGAGCCGTTTCTGCCCGCCATAGCATCACCAACCATTCTATTTGACCGATACACTCGCGGTTGGAATTTGGCAGAGAGTTTTTACGCCGCATCAAGATTCGTGGGATGGGAAGACATAGTCATTGGCGATCCTCTTTGCGCACCTTACTCAAGGTAAATGGAAGATCGATTCGCTGGCTTATCAACCGCCTAGGCGTGGGTTAGGTGGCACCGAAAACTGGTCGAGCATTTGTTGAGTGGAATGGCGAAATCCGAGGAGCGATTGGTCCTGCAGGAGGTGCCCCTTATTGGCCTTGAGGATGGCGAGGGCAAGAGATTGTTTTCGTTGCCATTTTTGGAGAGTGAAATTGCGAGTATCCGAGAAAGGAAATTCAATTTTTGCGGCAATTTTTGGGATCACATGGAATCCATCGGCTGCCCGCACCAACGAATAGTGCATGGTTATGTACAATCCCACGACACCAACGAGCAACCCCAATACAAAACTACTGACTCGATCCATCCGCCTGAACTCCATTTCGGGTTAAGTTGTTTTGAGACGTATTACCAATTGGAAGAGGTTGATGTCCAGATCAACGATGGATCGATGGTCATTCCATTTCGATTCAGCGAGGCTCCATAGAAAGAACGACTTATGCCAAAACCAGCCATATCGCAGACGCCAAATTCCGTCCAATGGGACTGGAATCTTCCCAAGATGTTCATTCGACGTTGTCGTGAAAAAGGGAACCGGGTCAAAGTGTCTGACTCCACCGGTTCACAGATGAGCGGTGATGATCTATTGCTTCGTACGCTCGTTTTAAAGCGAATCTTTGATCGCAGAATCCTAAAGAAGGACGAGAAAAACGTTGGGATCTTATTGCCTCCAACGGTCCCTGGTGCGATTGCCAACTTTGCGGTGACGATGTCTGGGCGCGTGGCTGTGAACCTTAACTACACGGTCACCAATGCGATCATCAACAACTGTATTGAGCAAGCTGGGATCCGCAACATCCTGACCAGCCGAAAGGTAATGGAAAAGTTTAATCTTCAACCGTCGGCCAATTTGGTTTATCTGGAAGACATGAAGGAACACGCTACCGTTGGGGACAAGCTTGCGGCTTCGATTGTATCTAAATATTTGCCATCGCCGCTTGTTCATAGCATGCTTGGTTTGAATCGGATCAAAAGCGACGACGTATTGACGATCATTTTTACATCAGGATCGACAGGCAACCCTAAAGGAGTGCCATTGTCGATGATGAATGTTGCGTCAAATATCCAAGGGTTTGATCAAGTGATCGGCGTGTTGGAAAAAGATAACTTTTTGGGGGTGCTGCCTTTCTTTCATTCCTTTGGCTTTACGGTGTGTTTGTGGGGCGCAATGACCCTGCCGTCCTCTGCAAGCTTTCATTTCAATCCGCTCGATGCGAGACAGATTGGCAAACTCGCACAGGCCAACAAATCAACCGTTGTGTTGGCCACGCCCACGTTTTTGCGAACTTATTTGAGGCGAGTGGAGCCTGAGCAATTCAAGACCGTGGAGGTTGTGGTGGTTGGGGCGGAGAAGATGCCGATGGCATTGTCGGACGCGTTTGAGGAGAGGTTTGGAGTGCGGCCAATCGAAGGGTACGGTACGACGGAGTTGAGCCCAGTCGCAGCCGTCAATTTGCCCGAGTGCAGAGCGGTAACTGCGGACAAGAAAGCGGGACTGCGCGATGGTTCGGTTGGCAAGCCGTTGCCGGGCATCTCTGCCCGGGTGGTTTCGCTTGACGACGGAAAGGTGTTGGAAACGAATGTTTCTGGCATGATCCAAGTGTCTGGCCCGAATGTGATGAAGGGGTATTTAAACCAGCCGGAGTTGACATCCAAGGTTCTGAGGGACGGATGGTACGAGACTGGGGATGTTGGTCACATCGATGACGATGGATTCTTGTTTATCACGGGACGGCAAAGCCGATTTTCCAAGATTGGCGGAGAAATGGTGCCACATATTCAAATCGAGGAAGCGATCCAGGAGATCGTTGGCGAAAGTGAAGATATCCTCAACATTGGCGTTACGAGCGTTGCGGATGAGAAGAAAGGGGAACGCATTATTGTTCTGCATACCAAGCTGACCAAAACTCCCAGTGAGATCGTCAAAGGGTTGTCGGCGAAAGGGCTGCCGAATTTATTTCTGCCTTCTGAGGATAGCTTTATCGAGGTGGAAGCAATCCCGTTGCTCGGAACGGGCAAATTGGACCTGCGTGGGCTTCAACAAATGGCCAAAGAGAAGTTTAAAGGATAACAATGTCGAATCTGCATTCGGATGGAAACGAAAAACCGGACCCGCATTCCATGATGGAACGAGATCGCGGGTCGGGCAGTATCTTGAGGGATCGATCGTTTTGGGGGTTAGCGATAACACAGTTTTTCGGCGCCTTTAACGACAACTTGTATAAACAGTTAATGTTGCTCTTGGCTATCCCCGCAATCGGTGCGAGCATTAGCGAGGACACACAAGGTTGGGCAACGACCGTCTTTAGTTTGCCATTCGTTTTATTGAGCAGTTTGGCCGGCTATCTTTCTGACCGGCACAGCAAAAGCCGTATCATCTTCCTTTGCAAGGTCGCAGAGATTGCGATTACCTTGTTGGCTGTTTGCGCTTTTTTATCCTATGCGAAACTGGGCGACCTTGGAACTTGGACGGTATTGGTTTTGATGGGCGTGCACAGCACTTTTTTCGGGCCTGGGAAGTATGGAATTTTGCCCGAGCTCTTTAGAAAAGAAGAGCTGCCACGCGCCAATGGTTTGATCCTGATGTCCACCTTTTTGGCAATCATTTTGGGAGTGGTTTCGGCTGGTCTCTTAAAGGACCTTTTGGTGGTGGATGTTGATGGCAAAGCGGACTATCGAAATCTATGGATCGGTTCGCTGGTCTGTACAGGAGTTGCAGTGATTGGAGCTTTGACTTCGCTCATGATTCGTTCGACACCTCCAGCCCAGCCAAACGCGGAGTTATCGTTTGCGGATCTTGGTCTGCCGGCACCCATCCGAAAACTGTTGCGAGAAGACCTTCAGCTGACATTTGCTATCGTAGTATCGAGCATGTTTTATGTCGTAGCAGGAATTGTGATGCCCACGGTAAACAGCTTAGGTAAACTGCAGCTCAAACTGGAAAGCAGCACCAGCATCAGCTTACTGACGGGAGGGTTGGCCATTGGGATTATCATCGGTGCGGTAATGGCAAACATCGTCTTGAAAAATGTACCACTCGCTCGACAGGTTACTTTTGGTACTTGGGCGATGATTATTTCGCTCATTGCGCTTGGCTGCTGGCAGGGAGGTGGAAATCACTTGCTTGGATATTGGGGTGCGTTGATTGGACTGATTACGACCGGCCTAGCAGCTGCTGTATTCATCATTCCATTGCAGGTTTTTCTGCAGAAACGCCCCCCTGCCGAGTTAAAGGGCCGGATGATAGGCACGATGAATTTTGCGAATTTCATTGGGATCCTCGTTGCGGGGCCGCTGTACCAGGGTTTCCTCGTTTTAGCAAGTTTCTTGGGATGGCCGGTTTCGTCGGTGTTCTGGATGTTGGCTGTTTTGTTGCTCCCGATTGCTTTTGTTTACCGACTTCCTTCGAACGAAACCTAAACGACTTGTGGACATTTAGGAACATATGATCGATAATGTCTGCTTCGCCATTCGCGCCGCAATGTTGTCTTAATGCGCTTTGTTTGAGGCATTGCGGGCTTGGAAATTAACGGAGACTCGGATAATGGTTAAGGCATTTGGTCTTATTGGAATCGCGGCAGTCCTGATCTTCTCTCAAGGCTGTGGAGGGAAGAAAACTGAATTGGCTTCTGCACCGCCTCCAGCCAATACTGCCACATCATCAAGACCAAGTATGGCTTCTAGCGACGGTGGTACGGTCCAAACTGGTCAGTCTAGTGAAGGGAGCAGCGAGGACTCGTCAGGTGGCATGTCCGGACGACCTTCGATGTCGAGCGGCGGCGACAGTTCAGGTCGACCTTCGATGTCGAGCGGCGGCGATAGTTCAGGTCGTCCGTCCATGTCGACAGGCGATAGTTCAGGTCGTCCGTCCATGTCGACCGGAGATAGTTCCGGAATGTCGGGTGGGCCGTCCATGTCCTCAGGGGAAACCTCCGGTCCCTCGATGTTTTCTGATGACAATTCTGGAGGCAGGGCAGATACCGGAATGGTCAACTCGGGCTCTTCGGAGTACGGTAGCAATAGAGGACCTAACCAATTTTCGCCAAACGGAATGGCTCCGAATGGAAACAACAATTCCAACAACCAAAACATATTTGGTCGTGCACCAAACCGACCGAAACGTAACGGCCCTCCTCCGACTTTAAAGGACCAGGCAATAAACGCGTTTCAAGTTGGAAATCCAAAACGCGCCTTCACTCTAATGCAATCTTACGCATTGATTGCGTCGGATGAGGAAGCAGCCGAAGTACTCAAGCACTATCGATGGGCAAGCCAAAGAAAACGCCCTCAACTGGGACTTAACATCGCCGTTGGAGTCACGGTTAAGAACCCTACGGGTCAAGCAGATTTATCGCCGATTGGGGGTCCAGCAAAAGGCAATTCGAATGGTGGTGGCAGTGGATTCGGCAGCGGCAGCAGTGACTTTGGTGGCGGGATGAATGGATCACAACCGAATGCCGGGAACGAAAAAGGGGTGGCGGAAACGACTGGCGATTTTGGTAAACAATTGGTTGCGGCATTTAAGGAGAAGCATGAAAGCGGTGCTTGGTCGCCCGCCTTTAGTGAGTACATGTTGATGACGGCTCGGGCAGGGATTGGAGCAGGCGGCAATAATGGCGCATTTGGTGAAGGGTTTTCAAACGGCAACGGAGACTTTGGTTTTTCCGACGGGAATTCCGGCGAAATGCAATCCGGAAATATCGGAGGAAGTGGTTCGTTTCAAGGAGAAGAAATGAATTCAGGCGGCGGCAACCGACCGAATTCCGGTGGTACGAACTTCGGTGGTCCACCGAATTCTTCAGGGATGGGAAAGTCAGGTGGTAGCGAACCAAACTCAGGGGGCGCCGGGCCCGGTGGGGTAGCGCCTGCTCAATTTCAGGGCAAGGGTGGCATGAGACCGATAGATATTGACGGCGGCGCACCCACGTCTGGCGGACCGGGTATGGGCGGACCAGGAATGGGCGGACCGGGAATGGGCGGACCGGGTATGGGCGGACCGGGAATGGGTATGCCTCCTGCATTTGCCGCGAATGCAAAACTTCCACCCGGTTCGTCGCCTTTGGCCCCTTGCTTGACCTTTATTGGTGTCGATGAATCGAACAAGTTAATTAAAAAAGCCTCGCAAGAAGGCTATGACGGTTTGATGCTCTTCGAAGTGACAGTTGGCTTCAATCGCAATTTGGGAATAGTGGTCAATGACACTTTGGTACGAGTTGTGCAACCCAGTTCCGTTCCAAAAGACGTTAAGCGAGTTTACGTTTCCAAGTCTCTTAACAATGTTCAGTACGCAAAGAGCAAAGCCAAGGGAGACCCAGATGGCCTTGCCGAAACCGTTCAGAAAATAGTTAGGGAAACCGAGGAGGGTTTGGCGTTACAACCTCTGCCGGCTGCATTGACGCCTGAGGTGATTGCCACCAAGCGAGTTCCTAGCTTAGCGTCGGAAACCGAGATTTCAGTAATCGACCGTTTAAGCGAAGTGAATCTTTATTACTTCAAAGGGTTCATTGACGAAAAGCAAAAGGCCGATGCGTTTGAAAAGATTGCCGGACAGGCGGGTAGAACAATAGCTACAGGTTCATCAACGGAACGGCTTGCTTCGGTTGAGAAGTTACTTGAGCGAGAATTCAAATAGGTATCGGGATCGGGACTTCCATGCGAGGAAATCAGTCGAAAAGATCATGCGGGTTGCTGGCGGTCTTTTTGCTGGTTGCTTGTGGCAGGCAGACATATGCACAGGCCTTGGTGGACGAACGCTCCGATTTCTTCGAAAAACGAGTTAGGCCCCTGCTTGTTGCTCGCTGTTTAGAATGCCATGCTACCGACACGGAAGCCAGCGGCGGTTTAGTACTTGACTCCAAAGCTGGCTGGTCCAAAGGTGGTGATTCGGGGGCGGCTGTTGAATTAAAAGATTGGCAAAAGAGCCTTCTTTGGACAGCGGTGGATTACAGGAATCCCAAGCTTCAGATGCCGCCAGATACGAGATTGTCCGAACAAGAAAAAGAGGTCTTTCGTATCTGGTTGAGCACGGGTGCGTACGACCCGCGTGAACAGCCAGCAGTAAAGCCTACGAAGAAATCTTCAGCTCTTTCTTTAGAGGATTCGCAAAGTCACTGGGCTTATCGGCCGGTTACGGATCGGCTCATCCCATCGACCGTACTGGAACAAACGAAAGCAATTGATGCTTTCCTTGCGAAATCCCAAAGGGCATCTGAGGCACATGCAACCGAGATTGCCTCGACTGGGGTTTTGAGCCAACGATTGTCAATCGATTTGCATGGTATGCGGCAATCCTCTGAGGAATTGAATACAAGACTTGACTACGAAGAGCGCGTGGACGCGTTGATATCCTCTCCTCGTTTTGGGGAGCGATTTGCTCGCCATTGGATGGATGCTGTTCGATTTTCAGAATCTATCACGCTTCGAGGATTTGTCTTGCCAGATGCATGGCGCTATCGAAAGTACCTGATCGATTCGTTTAATCAGGACAAGCCGGTTACTGAGTTTATACGAGAGCAAATTGCTGGCGACCTAATTCAATCGGACTCGATCGAAAAGCGACAGTCGCAGTTGGTCGCCACGACCGCGCTGGCGCTTGGCGATACGAATCTGGAGGAACAGGACAAGAAGCAGTTGGAGATGGACTATGTTGACGAGCAGCTTGAATTGATCGGCAAAGTCTTTTTAGCGCAAACCATTGGATGTGCGCGATGCCATGATCACAAATTTGATCCGATTCCAACCCGCGACTACTATGCGATGGCAGGTATCATGAAGTCGTCTGTCGCGATGGAGCATTCCAATGTATCGAAATGGGTTAGCGTCCCGCTTCCCATGGATCGCAACACAGAATCCGAATACGAAGCGAAGATAGCTCGTCAGGCAATGGTAAAGAAACGCTTAGATGTTCTGAAAAAGAAGATCCAGTCTGTACCCGATGCGTCGCCTACCGTTGTCCGTGTCGAGGATTTACAAGGCGTAGTGGTCGACGATACCAGTGCAAAGAAAACAGGCGTATGGAAAGACTCCACGTCAATAAAATCTTATGTAGGAATGAACTATCTGCACGACGAAAACGATGGCAAGGGTCTTAAGTCCGTCACCTACGAGCCGACCGATATTAAACCTGGCGTTTACCGAGTGCGACTTTCCTACACGCACGGAGCTAGTCGAGCAACCGCGGTCGTTGTTCGGATCTTTAGTGCAGATGGCGAGGATGTTGTTCGTGTCAACCAGGTTGAGAAACCATCCGACGATGGTTTATGGCAAACGCTTGGTTCGTATCGATTTGAACAGGGTGGACAAGCATTCGTAATCATCAGCAATGAAAAATCGGACGGTCATGTTGTAGCCGATGCGATACAATTTCTGCCAGAGAACTCAGTGCCGACGGCTTCGCAATCCGAAAAGTCAACCGACAAGTCTGACCTGAAGCAGGAAACGCAGGAAATCGACCATGGAACACTTGAGCTGCTCAGAAAAGAATCAGCCTCTCTTGAATCCGAGCTAAAGTCTCTCCAGAACATGCTCGACGCCAGACCGATGGTTCTGTCGCTTCGTGCTGCCGAAACGCCATCTGATATTTCTATTCACGTTCGGGGCAGCGTTCACCAACTCGGGGCGACCGTTCCGCGAGGCTTCTTGAGTTGCATTCCTTCAACGGCCTCAACCCCTCCAATCGACGCGACCTCAAACGGCCGACTGGAGCTTGCTGATTGGCTTGCGAATGATCGTAATCCGTTGACCGCTAGGGTCTATGTAAATCGAGTTTGGAGTTGGCTTATGGGGGACGGCATTGTCAGGACGGTCGACAATTTCGGTACAACGGGCGAACAACCGAGCAACCTGGAATTGCTGGATTGGCTTACGCTTCGTTTCATTGAGCACGGTTGGTCGACGAAGTGGCTGGTACGCGAGATTGTGTGTTCAGACGCTTACAAACGATCGAGCAAATGCTCCGAGCATGCCAGGGAAATAGATCCAGACAACCGGCTATTTGCGAGAAGCAGCATTCGAAGACTGGATGTCGAGACAATTCGCGACACTTTGTTGAACGCGAGTGGTGAGCTTGACTTGGGAGTCGAAATTGAGTCGACGATTCCTAGCAAGTTGAAAGAGGATTATGACTTTCAACATTCGGTTCGTTATCGATCCGTGTATGGCCCATGGTTTCGAAATGCGTTGCCGGAACTCTATTCGGAGTTTGATGGTGCTAATCCTAGCTTTTCAATCAGCAAACGAAATCGCAGTACCATCGCCCAACAAGCATTGGCCTTACTCAACAGTGATTGGATCGCCCAGCGCGCTTCTAGGTTCGGTGAACTCATCTCAAAGCAGTCTAGCTTCACCGATGACCAAAAGATCGCGAATTGCTTTCAGACTCTCTTAAGCCGGTTACCTTCCGATCGAGAAGCCGCTTGGGCCAACGAGCAGCTTCGTCAATCCAGGCAAATCGAAATTCCTGCCGAGGAGGCTTGGAGTTCTTTAGTTCATTCCATTATTGCCTCGATCGATTTCCGTTACGTCGAATAGGAATTAAACAAAATGATACACCGACGTTCGTTCCTACAATCGACAGCATGTGGATTCGGCTCCGTCGCCGCGGCCTCGCTACTGTCCCAGCTGACCACTGGGTCGCGTGTGATGGGAAGCGACAGTTTTGGCTCGAGCGGATTACATCATATTGCAAAAGCCAAGCGAGTTATCTTTTTGTTTATGCAAGGTGGTGTCAGTCAAGTTGACTCATTCGACTACAAACCGCTGCTTGCTAGTCGCGATGGTGAGATGGTCGGCTTTGACGATGCTCGTGAATTCGCAAACAAAGGAACGGTCGGTAGTCCGCATCGCGTGATGAAGTCGCCATGGGAGTTCAAGCAATTTGGCGAATCGGGACGTTGGGTGTCCGAACTGTTTCCTAAGATGGGAGAGCACGTCGATAAGATGGCCATGATACACAGCATGCACACCGATGGTGTTGCGCATGGCCCGGCTACATTGTTCTTGCATTCAGGCTCGCAGAATTTCATACGCCCCTCGATGGGCTCGTGGATTCAATACGGAATTGGCACTGAGAACGAGAACCTGCCGGGATTTGTTTCGATTTCGCCGTCGATCGGAAACGGTGGCCCTCGCAATTATGGTAGTGCGTTTTTGCCGGCCAAATTCCAGGGGACCCCGATCGGCAAGGCCGGTCGCGGACCTTTGAGTATCGACCACCTCAAGCCGATTAGTGGCATCTCCAATCGATCGCGATTGGACCAGATCCAAGCCCTGAATCAAATTCAACTTGAGCAGCGATTGAATGGCGAAACGGAATTGGATGCCGCCATTGAGTCCTATGAAATGGCATGGAAGATGCAAAGCACGGCTCCAGAGCTTTTGGACTTCTCGAAAGAAAGCGAAGAGACGTCGCGACTTTATGGGTTGGATCAAAAGGAAACCGAATCGTATGGTCGCAAGTGCCTCTTGGCCAGGAGACTGTGCGAGTCGGGGGTTCGGTTTGTCCAGGTAAACTATGGCGACAACTCCGCCAATCCCGCGTGGGACCAGCATGCAAATTTGCCCAAGCACGCCGAACATGCCCGCGCGGTCGACCAACCGATTGCTGGTTTATTGACCGATTTGGCTCAGCGAGGTTTGCTCGAAGACACGCTGGTCTGGTGGGGCGGAGAGTTTGGCAGGGCTCCCTACGCGGAGAAGAATGGAACGGGGCGGGACCACAATCCCGGCGGCTTCACGATGTGGCTAGCAGGTGGCGGTGTTCGGCCCGGAATTGCATACGGTCGCACGGACGATTTCGGTCATTTGGCGATTGAGAACAAGGTGCACATGCACGACATGCATGCAACAATCCTGCATTTGCTAGGAATTGACCACGAAAAATTAACCTTTAAGCATGCAGGGCGCGATTTCAGGCTTACCGATGTCCATGGGCACGTTGTTCGAGGTGTCCTTTCTGAAGCATAATCGATCGCTTCAACTATCAGACATTGGACCCGATGCTTATAGTAGGGGTATCCATTGCTACATGTTGTAATTGGGCGGGAGGGCGAGGCTTCTGCCGAGCAGGATTGTTTGTTTGGCTTGGCAGGAGCCTCGCCCCCGCGTTTTGAATGTGTTTCGTAAATGTACAATACTGAAGTGGATGAATTGATGGGGCTCGTTCCCCCCACGAATTCGGCGATGGGAATCGTGCATGTAAGCCGTCCCATGTTGCACCCGAATATCTACAAACGGCGGATCCTCGACGTCGAGGGAAATCCAGCACCAGGACAATGGGTCGCGGTGTATCACCAGCAGCTGCCGAACCAACCAAAGCCGAATTCGGCTTTCGAGCGAAACGACTCTCCGTACAAACCGCGAATTCAGAAAACGGAAGAGCTAAGCGGTACTCCGCAGTTGTTTGCCTACGGTATCTACAACCCAAAATCAGAAATTTCAGTTCGTCTATACTCGTGGTGGGGCCAGTGGCCGGACGAAGCATTCTGGCAAATGAAAGCGCGCGAGGCAGTATCGTTGCGACGAGATGTTTTGCGTTTAGATGAAACCACCGACGCTTACCGCGTTGTGCATGGCGAGTCCGATGGAATGCCGGGGTTGGTTGTTGATCGCTACGGCGATTGCTTGAGCGCGGAGGTCTTTAGCCTCGGTATGTCCAAACGCTGCGAACCGATCCTGGAGATGCTGGCCAAGGAGCTTGGTACCAAACACTATTTGATTCAGGAGTGCCCGCAGTTCATCAGCCAAGAGGGATGTACGGTCCCGAATCGCTCCTCCGAGAACTTGCCTCCGGTGGTCACGATTACGGAGAATGGGGTCAAGTACAAGGTTCACTTTGGCACGGGACACAAGACCGGTTTCTTTTGCGATCAACGAGACAACCGCCGCAAGCTCGCGGAGTTGTGCAAAGGGAAAACCGTTTTGGATTTGTGCTGTTACACGGGGGGCTTCGCTGTTCAAGCGGCCAAAGCGGGTCAAGCGTCTGAAGTCACCGGAGTCGACCTCGATGCCGAGCCGCTCGCATTTGCAAAGAAGAACGCGGACATCAATCATACACGCGTTCGCTTCGTCCAATCGGATGCATTCGCTTTTATGCGAGACATGCAGCGCATTGGTAGGCAATACGATGTGGTCATTCTAGACCCGCCTAAGCTCATTCGTTCTCGGCTAGAGCTTGAGGAAGGGACGCACAAGCATTTCGATCTCAATCGACTTGCCATGCAAATGGTTAAACCGGGCGGTCTTTTGCTGACTTGTTCCTGTGCAGGCTTGTTGGACAGCGAAGCGTTCCATGGCGTAGTGCGTTCGGCAGCGAAGGCGACGGGTTTCGATGACCAAGGAAATCCACATCCACCGCGAACGCTGCAGATTATCCACGCTGGCGGTGCTGCACCGGACCATCCGGTGGTTGCGCATTGTCCGGAAACCAGTTATCTGAAAAGCATTTGGGCCCGTGTCTTGTAATTAGTCGATAAGAGAGCGATCGTATTGAAAGGAATCTCGCGAGCATGGATCCAAGGGAGCGATACACGGCCTTTGATTTAGATAGCCGCTTTAAGCCGTCCGGCGATCAGCCTCAGGCGATTGCCGAACTCGTTCGCGGACTCAACTCTGGCAAGAAGCACCAAGTGCTCATGGGAGTAACGGGCTCGGGCAAGACGTTTACGATGGCCAATGTTATTCAGGCCGTCCAAAAACCCACCTTGGTCTTGAGCCATAACAAGACCTTGGCTGCTCAACTCTATTCTGAGTTCAAGGAGTTCTTTCCTCGCAACGCGGTGCACTATTTCGTCAGCTACTACGACTACTATCAGCCCGAAGCCTACATTCCACAGCGCGATATCTATATCGAAAAGGACGCTTCGATCAACGAAGAGATCGATCGATTGCGACTTGCTTCCACTAGCGCGCTCGTAAGCCGCCGCGATTGCATTATTGTTGCGAGCGTCTCCTGCATTTACGGCTTGGGCTCTCCCGACGAGTATAAACGAAGCGTGGTACCGATCCGGGTTGGCGAATCGGTCAATCGAGAGGATATGCTCTTGCGTCTGATCGACATCCAATACGAACGCAACGATATCGCCTTTGAACGGAGCAAGTTTCGGATTCGAGGTGACACCATGGAGTTGTGGCCGTCGTACGAGGAGTTCGCCTATCGTATTGAATCGTGGGGCGATGAGGTCGAACAAATTTCCATCATCAACCCGACCAGTGGTGAAGTCATCTCGCGGCTAACCGAGGTTTATATTTATCCAGCTAAGCACTTTGTGACCTCGGAGGAACGGATCGGCAACGCGATTAAAGTCATAAGGCAGGAGCTGGATTCGCAACTGGAAAAGTTTAAAGGAGAAGGCAAAATACTCGAGGCGCAGCGCCTCAATGCTCGGACCCGATTCGATTTGGAGATGCTGCAGCAGGTCGGCCATTGCCCTGGTATCGAAAACTACTCCAGGCCATTGGCCGGCAAAGAACCCGGCGCAACGCCAGATACCCTATACGATTTTTTCCCTAAAGACTTTTTGTTGATGGTGGATGAGTCACACGTTTCGATACCGCAAGTGCGGGCTATGTACGCGGGCGATCGCAGTCGCAAGACGACACTGGTCGAGCACGGCTTTCGACTACCATGCGCGTTAGACAATCGGCCGATGAAGTTCGAGGAATGGGAGGCCAAAATCAACCAAGTAGTTTTCGTTTCGGCAACTCCGAGCGACTACGAACTAGAGCAGACGCACGGCGAGGTCGTGGAGCAGATCATTCGCCCGACCGGGTTGCTGGACCCCATTATCGAAGTCGTCCCTGCCCGTGGTCAGGTCATGCATTTGCTTGGCCAAATCCGTGAGAGGATCGCGATGGGCGATCGAACTTTGGTGACGGCGTTGACCAAGCGATTAGCTGAGGACTTGTCCAATTTCTTCGTAGAGAATGATCTCAAGTGTCGGTGGTTACACAGCGAACTGGATGCCTTTGAACGCGTGGACTTGCTAAAGGAATTGCGTGAGGGCCGGTGCGACGTGTTGGTCGGGGTAAATTTGCTTCGCGAGGGACTGGACCTGCCTGAGGTGTCCATGGTCGCGATCCTAGACGCAGACAAAGAGGGATTTTTGCGCAGCGAGACTTCCTTGATTCAGACGATTGGCCGTGCGGCGAGAAATGCAAATTCGAAGGTCATCTTGTATGCGGACCGTATGACTCCATCAATGCAGACCGCAATAGAGGAAACGCAACGTCGGCGCAAGCTCCAGGAAGCTTACAATTTGGAGCACGGAATCACCCCTGAAACGGTTCGCAGAGGAGTGACCGCAAGCATCCTACAGGCAGCAGAGAACCGCAAGCGAGCTCGCGACATGGTTCGAATCGACACGACGTCCGAGCGAATTACCGAAGACTACCTCAAAACCATGGAAGAGGAAATGCTGGCAGCAGCCGAGAATTTGGAGTTTGAGCGAGCTGCTGCCTTGAGGGACAAGATCTTGCGGATGCGTGAACGGATCGGACAACCGGTGGAGAGCGACGTTCCCGACGAGAGGATGGTGGGCGGACGTCAGCGAAAACGTTCCTCCAAGGGGTCTGGTGCCCGTGTGCCAAGGCCAAAGAAGAAATAGAAGTGTGAAATCCTAAGGGCGATTGACAAGCCTCTATACTCGTCTGTCGCGTAGCGAATCGCGACGTATTTCTGTTCCCGTAGCATTTCCCCGTATCCAGCTATTTCGAATGAGTGAATCCGTAAAAGATATCAAGACCATCATTGTTGGAGCAACTGGCGGCATCGGCCAAGCTGTCTGCAAACTGCTTGCGGAATCGGGCGGAGAAGCATTTCTGATTGGACGATCAGGGGACAAATTGCATGAACTGTCTCAAAAGTATGGATGGGGGTACGCTGTTGCAGACGGTACCGACTGGGCACAGCTTGATGGAGTGGTATCGAGTGCTGAGGGCCTGCTGGGTGGAATCAACGCAGCGATTAGCTTAGCTGGTTCCGTATTGCTGAAGCCGATGCACCTCACCAGTCGCGCGGAGTGGGATGCAACTCTGGGTGCGAATCTCACATCTGCTGCCGGTCTTCTAAAATCCTGCGCTCCCAGGATGTTTGGTAACGGTGGATCGATTGTGCTAATGAGTTCGGCGGCGGCTTCGATCGGCTTGTCCAATCACGAGGCCATCGCAGCTTGCAAAGCCGGAATTGAGGGGCTGGTTCGATCGGCTGCGATGACTTATGCGGCAAAACACATTCGCGTTAACGCCATCGCACCGGGGTTGGTCCAAACTCCGCTGACAGAGAAGATTTGGGGCAACCCTCGATCTGCCGAAATGTCCCTTTCGATGCATCCCATCGGTCGATTTGGTCAACCTGAAGATATCGCGAGAGCGATACTATGGCTTGCCTCACCCGACCAGTCATGGGTAACCGGGCAGACTATCGGAGTGGACGGCGGGCTTGGAAAACTCAAAGGTGTAGGTCAGATAGCTCGACAATAGCACTGTTTTTCGAACAGAGGGTGTGTTTTGCTCTGAATTAGTTAACCACGTCCAGGTCGAAATGGGTTTATGTAGTTTTGCCATGAAGACCTAGGGTTGCCTGGGTACCAGGCATGACCGAGCGATTGGTTGTTTGAAAACCATCGTCCTATCTGATCTGCAGTTGGACGCGTATATCGTTGTGAAATGTGTCGTGCTATCGCCGTTGGAACGCTTTCACGAATTGACCACGAGTTCGGTTTGAGCGGAATTTCGCAAGCAGTAGATTTTGGGTACGATGACATCGGGGTTCCGCAAATTCTGACGAGTGCCCTTTGAATGCACTTGCTTCTGTCTATACCTTTGCCTTGTTAGCCGAGAGGGAAATATAAGGATCCAGTTTGCATTTAGTAAACGAATCTTTACTTTTGTTGGTAATGGCGGAGGGTTTGTAACTTCAGCGTCCATTTCACAGCGAGAGCCAGTGCTGACAGAGGAAAAAAAATGATGAACGATGCGCCGTTGAGGACGGCTTTGCCGATGGCATTTGTGCCTACGGTCAAGGCCGAGGAAGCGAAGAATTTTTATTCCGAAGTACTCGGAATGGATTTCGTGTTGGAAGACATGTTTGCACTTATTTTTCGTGTCAACGGAAACCTGTCTTTTCGGCTTCAGAAAGTGGGTGAGTTTTCACCTCAACCCTTTACTGTTTGCGGCTGGGAGGTCAGCGACATTGAGAAGACAGTTCTTGAACTGGGCAATCGCGGTGTCAAGTTCGAAGTATTCGGTTTTCCCAATCAAGCCAAAACAGGTGTTTGCACCTTCGAAAATGGAGACAAAGTCGCTTGGTTCAAGGATCCCGATGGCAACACGCTGAGTATTGCTCAATTGGTTCATTGAAATGGCAATACTGCATCCGATAGCATTACATCGACTTGCAAGTTCCTGGTTTCTCGCCTTAGACTGTTGAAAAAACGACGGTCAAGATCCTTGCTGCACGGTTCATGGATGGACCATTTAGCAAACCCTCATGGGACAGCGTGGAGTCATGAGGCCTGGTCCCCTCTCGCTATAATGCCACTCGACTGCCAAACGTCGAGGCGTTTAGAAATGAGTCCTTCGCCACTGGTGGGTTAAACAACGCTATCACAGTCGAAAGAGGTCTGCGTATTTTGGCTCCAACGAGATCAGCTGTGCCGCGCGCTCAGACAACGCAGAGATGGTCATGAAAGGATTGCAAGCGATCGCCGTAGGGAACACAGCACCATCACAGACATACAACCCCTCGTGGACTCGGAATTCCCCGGTCTGGTCGTCAACGTCACCGCCGCTGAGCGTGTCATAAACTTGCCCCTTGTGATTGATCACGCCGCTTCGGGGATCATCACTCATCGCGCAGCCACCCAAGGGATGCACCGAAATCATCTTGTCCCCAAACACCTTCAAGTATTTGTATTTGCCGCCGTGCCCATGAGCAATCCTTGAAAACTCAGCTCGGATCTGCCTTCGATAGTCGCTTTCCAAGATCCCTGGCCAGGAGACAAAGGCGTTTCCATTGTCCTCCAAAAACAACTTGCCTTCCTGACGATCATGTCCCATTCCCAACATCACTTGGGTCTGATCGAGATCGAAATCCTGCATCAAGAAGCTCAACGCGTTTGCATAAGACCGCGCCGCCACGCCTTCTTGAATCAGAACACGATCATAAAGATTGGCACGCTGCGGGTACGTGACGTTGGTCTGAATCGTTGGTCCGATGCGGCGTCCCTGTGGATCTTGCGCGCTGAAGCCGGCGATATTGGTAGGAAGGTCCGTTTTTCGAACAAAGCCGAGGGCGTCGCCATTGCCCGTCCAGTTGCAGCCCAACTGACGCGAAAAGTCTAGCTCATCACTTTGCGATCGCATGAGGATTTCGGAGCTACCGATACTCCCAGCCCCGAGAACCACAACACGCGCGGTGGTGCACCCCTCCTCTTCTTTGTGCCGGCCTTTTTCATCGCGATGAAAGTAAATGAAATTTACTTTCCAAAAGTCACCGCATTTTTCAATATCGCGGACCTCCGTTTGCGTGAACATCATCGTTCCATTTCGGCGGGCCATCGGAAGATAGTTCGTTGCGAGCGTGTTCTTTGCCCCAACATTGCAACCAGTCAAGCAATCGCCACAATCGATGCAGTCGCGTTGAATCATTCCCTGTCGATTCAAAACCGGTAAAGCATGTCCCTGAAATGAACGCGTGATCGTAAGCGCAGCCGCCTCAAAGTGGCAGCCGTAATCTCGCAGCTTTTCGGCCGCCAGTCTCTGTGCCTTCATCTTGCAAGTCCAATCGATGGGCTCGCTACTCACCCCCAACTCATACGCGGCTCGGTCGTAGTAAGGGGCGAGATACTCGCTATCCCGAAGTGCATTGGGCCATTGGGTCTGCAAAAACACTTCTGGGTCTGCTCGCAGAGCGACACTGGCATTGATCAGCGATGAACCACCAAGCCCGCTACCACTCAATACCGTGACCTCTTCGCATTGTAGGACATTGAAGAGTCCGGTCGGATTACTCAAATTTCGCTTGTGTCGTCCAAAAAGTTTTAGCCGAGAGTTGTCGGTCACGTCTTTTAGAACATCGGGAAAGGTGCCTGGCACCCATTCTCGGCCCCGCTCTAGCATGGCGACGCGCGACCCCGGATGCATCTTTTCGCTGAGCCTAGCTGCAGTGATGGATGCACCATAGCCCGATCCGACGATCAAGACATCGAACTGCCAAGGCTTTCCGTTCGGTGGCATACCGAAAAGGCAACGCGGATCAGAAGCCAAAGAGCCTCCAAACGAATGCATATTCCTTGCGTAGTCAGCTACTGCTGTCTGCTTGAACACGGATGAAGATGAGGAACGCCGAGCTGCCAAATCCGGCAATGAACCAAGCGACAAATCCGACTTGGCCGTTTGCGAGGTAGCAACCAGTCCGGCTGCAGCGACCGCTCCTTGGGCAAGCCATTGTCGGCGATCGATTTTCTTTCCGGATTTCTTCGCCGTCATCCTTTTGGTCCAATTTCGTTACGAGTCCTCGACGCGAATGATCACGTGGAGACTTACTGAATTGGATCTATCGGCCAGTACAATCGTCATACCGGTGCAAAACGGAAGCGAAGAGTGCAAACTACGTAGATTCACCAACCTTCCAATGCGGCTTCATCGTTTGCGACTAAACAGGGAAGCCGAAATGCTTGGCTCCATCCCACGAACTGCCATCCCAATCGATGACCCCTTTCAGCCAGCGTTCAACATCCGAGGCGAAGACATTCAAAAGAACCTCGCCTTTCTCTTTGCTAGCCAAATGCGGTGAGCCGATATGACCGATATTGCTACGGTCTTTTGTGGTCCAAGCTCGGCTGGCCGGGCGGAATGCATTGCCCGGTTCTATCACCGGGGCATTCTTGTAGTCGCCAACCAAATCGGGTCGGAGAGATAGTACCATGGAGGTTTCCCACTCACATGCATGCCCCATATCTCGCTGTTCAATCGCGGGATCGATCCGCCACGGCTCGGTGCCAAGTCCCCAATAGGTTGCCATCAAGAGCAACAGATCTTTTCGGATTCGGTTGCGTTGTCGAACTTCGAACAGCGCTTGCTTGGCTGGAACGTCATTCCCTCCATGGCCATTGAGCAGAACGATGCGTTTGAAACCGTAGGAAAGAAAGTTCTCGACCAAATCATTAAGCATGTCCAAGTAGGTGCGGCTTGATGCCGAAAGCGTGCCAAAGAAATCCAAGTGGTGATCAGAGTTCCCCAGCCACATTAGAGGAGCCACCAAGATCTGCTTGCCAAGTGACTTTTCTACACGCTCCACAATCTCGCCCAGCAAAAGGCTATCGGTCCAAACAGGCAGATGGTCGCCATGTTGTTCGATGGCAGCGATGGGAATGACAACAGGCGTTGCCCTGGAAATCGCGCCGATTTTAGGTGAACTCAGTTCGACAAGTTTCATAATAGCTTTCGACTTGGGTACGTTCTTTTTGACCTTGAGCGGGTATTATAGCGAAAGAATTTTAGTCGAATCTGCTCTTAAGTCATTGGACAATATTCCATGCCATTACTCCCCAAGCTCTTGCTCGCTTGTGCATGCCTCTCGTCGTTCAGTGCAATTGCATATTCGAAACAACCAGTCGGGAACGACTCAAACTGGACGCAGTTTCGGGGCCCGAACGGATCCGGCATCGCGACGTCAGCGTCGCTGCCGGCGGAGTTTGGCAGAGAAAAGAACCTGAAGTGGAGGACAGAGATTCCTTCTGGCCACTCGTCCCCTGTGATCCACAGTGGACGAATTTATTTGACAGCTTCGGAACAGGAGTCACTCCTGACCATCTGTTTCGATCAATCAACTGGAAAAGAACTTTGGCGGCGTGAGGCCCCACGCGATCGGAAAGAGACGCTCGACCCGCGAAACAACCCAGCAAGTCCATCGCCGGTTGTGGATTCGACAGGCGTTTACGTTTTGTTTCCCGACTTTGGGCTACTGAGCTATAGCCTCGATGGAGAGTTGCGATGGCAAACGAAACTTGGCCCATTTACCAACATCTACGGAATGGGTGCTTCGCCCATTCTCTGCGATGGGCGACTCATTATCGTTTGCGATCAGAATTTGGATTCGTATATCGCGGCGTTCGACATAGCTACAGGAGTAGTCCTTTGGAAAACAAAACGATCCGAAGCGACCAGCGGCCATTGCTCACCGATTCTTTATCATCCGGGCGGTGGCGAAGCCCAGGTTCTCGCAGTCGGTTCGTTTTACCTAACATCGTATTCGGTCGTAAGCGGCGCAAAGCTATGGTGGGTCGGCGGCTTGTGCTTTGAGATGAAATCGACTCCCGTGTTCCAGGGTGACATGCTTTATATCAATGGATATGGTTCGCCCCAAAACGAACTCGACGCGAGTTTCAAGATCGAGGATTTCGGAACGGTGGTTTCAGCCCAAGACACAGATCGCGATGGATTGCTCAAGCTTGAAGAAATGCCGGACGAGTTGTCAAAAAATTTCTTCCCGGCAGTGGATCTTGATTCCAGCGGCGCATTGGACGCAGGGGAGTGGCAATACTTCAAACAGTCCATTGCCAGCAAGAACAGCATGATGGCGATCCGGCTTGGCGGGAAAGGCGATATGACGAGCAAGAGTGTCGTATGGAAGTACTTTCGCAACGTCCCGCAGCTACCGTCGCCTCTTCTGGCCAACGATCGCTTGTTCATGATCAGCGATCAGGGGATCGTGACTTGCTTGAATCCCAAGACAGGCGAAGCGTTGAAGCGGGGCCGATTGCAAGGCGCGTCGGGCAACATATATGCTTCGCCAGTGCTCGCCGACAACAAGCTATTTTTCATCACAGAAGATGGAAAGGTTGCCGTGACCGACACGACTTCGGACTTCAACGTCTTGGCGGTCAATGAGCTGAAAGAGAACTGCTATGCCACGCCGGCCTTTGACTGGGACCGAATCTACATTCGGACAGACACGGGGTTGTATGCGTTTGGCAAATAGCAACTAGCCGCCGTAGCGGGACCATTCAATCCCCATGAATACGCATGCCAGGAACATGAAAATGGACGCGAGGATCATCATCATCGTGTAAATGGAAATTGGATGCTTTGCGGCCATGCTATTTCTATCGAACCTGTAGGAATGGATGCTAGATGAGGAAGAAGAGTAGGCTATTAGTTGATTTTCGAAGCGACCTTGTCGCCGGCTTGAATGTAGCCTTTACGAAATGAAGCAAGAATCTGCCCAATGGCTTGGTCATCCCTAATGCTCTTGATCTCGATGCGGCCTAAGTATTGACCGCCACGATAAACATCGAGTCGATGTCCCTCGCGAAGTCCGTCGTCACGTCCCAAGGAGACAACAACACGTTGGCTGTTGCTAACTTCAAGGATTTCTCCTTTGAGATCAGCGGGAGGCACATCTTCAAATAGAGTTATACCAGCGGTCTTAAGAGCTGATTCCGCGGTTTCCGATTTCGCTTGGTAAAGCGTGACATCGGATTGGAGGCGGGCCATTTCTGCACGCAGATCGGATTCAACACTTAGCAATCCATTAAGTTTATCCGTGATTGCAACCACATTGCGACGCTGGTTGTTTCGATCGGTGATGATCTTGTCGATCTCGGTCTTCAAGGTGTCGTTTTGCTTGTTTAGAGCAGCAACTCGATCAATGGTCTCGGATAGTTTTTGTGTTTGAATGGTCAGCGTCGCGGCCTTTCCGTTTAGTTCCGTATTGGCCTGTGCAAGCTGGTCGCGAGCCGTTTCTAGTTGCGTCTGCAACGCAGCGAGTGCTGTCTTGCGAGAGAGTTGCTCTTGAGCCAGCGATGTCTTCAATTGCTCGACAAGCTTCTTTAGCTCATCAACCGTCGTTTCCAATTTCTTGGCTTGAGTTTGGTAGGTGGCCACTTTCTTCTTGTGGTCGATATGCGACGCATTCGCAATCAACGAAACAAGGAAAAAGGCGACGCTGAGAAGTAGTACCAATAGGGTGAAGATCTTGCCGAGGAGTGTCATTTGGCATCCGCTGATTGTAAAGCGACAGGCTGGTGGAGCAAACGAGTTGGATTGGCCCATTGAGTAGGCAATGGAGTCAACTCGGGTGAAAAGGAGACGGCAATTCACCAGCTTCCGAGTATAGTTCGGTAAATTCTACCCTGTCAACGAAAGCGGAAATTTTGGCGTGATTGCTAGATCCTTTCATTTTTTTGAAGGTGGCAATAAAAAATAGGGGGCTGGGATTTTGGTTTCCGAGACAAAACCTATTATTTGCTGTAAGAGAATCGATTTGCGTCAAACCGGACTCGCGAATTTTTGGCTGCCGATAGTGACAAGCTGAACGATTTCAGCATCTAATTGAAGCGATTTTAACGATGAATCGGGACAGCCCTTGGTTCCGCGTTAAAACTGGGATATCTTCTACAGTCTTAATTTGGTGGAAGCGTTCTTGAACGTGCTTCTCGACCAAAGTGCAACTGCTACCATTTAACTCGCCGATCGACCAAGAAATTTTTGTATGAGTTCGCCAGCAACCTCGGCCCCTTCCCGATCCTTTCTCCTTCGGAACGACTTCCTGATACGACGCTTGCACTCGCTCAGCGGATTGGTCCCCGTGGGAGCTTACATGTGTGTGCATTTGCTAACCAACGCGAGCTTAGTTGGGGGCGCCGCTGCCTTTCAAAAAAACGTTTTCATGATTCACGGGCTGCCGTTTCTACCCGTCATCGAATGGACTTTTATCTTCTTGCCGATTATTTTCCACGCAGTGGCAGGCGTTTGGATTTCGCGAAACGGCAAGTCAAACCTGCAACAGTACAAGTTGCCGGGGAATCGACGTTACACGTGGCAACGAATCACAGCATACATAGCCATCGTGTTCATTTTCACCCACGTCTTTCACCTACATGGATGGTTCCACAACGACTGGTGGCTCAAAAATGTTGCCAATCCGCTCGGGATGGCAAGCTTCCGCCCTTATAACGCGGCCAGTTCTTTGGCCACCGCACTCGGCGGCTTTGTTTGGCCTGTCTTTTACGTGATCGGTGTCTTGGCATGCACCTTTCATTTTGCAAATGGCATTTGGACGGCCGGCATCACTTGGGGGATTTGGCTGACGCCCAAATCGCAGCGCCGAGCCAGCATTGCTTGCACACTATTTGGACTTTTTATCGGAGCGGCAGGACTTAGCTCGCTCGTGGCGGCCAAAACAACCAATGTGGAACAGGCAGCAAAAGAAGAAAACCAAATGTATGAGGCGGGTATTCAATTGCGGACAATCGCGCCGGACGACCATAAACGGTCCGGCGGATCGCACGTAGAAGAGCCGAAACCAGAGCCAGTGCAATAGTCGTTATGTTGCTAGTTTGATACCGGTTTCCATGGTGAACAAAAACATCTTGATGTGGGCTTCGTTTTGACGCTGCCCTAAAGTTCCTAAAACAAATCTGAGATCGCACTTTTCGATTGGTAGTATAGAGATGGGCAGTAATCGAGTTTTGGTCGTAGGCGGTGGTTTGGCGGGATTGTCTGCAACCATGAAATTAGCCGAACTGGGAGTCGCAGTAGATTTATTGAGCCTGACGCCGGTTAAAAGATCACACAGCGTCTGCGCCCAAGGCGGGATCAACAGTGTCAGTGACATGACGCGGCAAGATGGCGACGACGAATGGAAACACTTCGACGACACGATTTACGGTGGCGACTTTCTGCAAAACCAGCCTCCGGTCAAAGAGATGTCCTATTGGGCACCGAAGGTGATCGATTTGATGGACCGTTTGGGTGTGACGTTTAATCGAACTCCCGAAGGCTTTATCGATCGTCGACGTTTTGGCGGCACACTCTACAAGCGAACGGCGTTTGCTGGGGCCACAACCGGACAGCAGCTTTTGTACGCTTTAGACGAGCAGGTTCGACGCCGTGAGAGCGAAGGGCTGGTCAAGAAGTACGAGTTTTGGGACTTCTTAGGCCCTATTCTGGATGACAATGGTCGATGTGTTGGGGCCGCCGCTCAAGACATGGTGACGATGCAGATTCGAGCGTTTCCTGCCGATGCTGTGGTGGTCGCAACCGGTGGAAATGGCCTCATCTATGGTCGGTCGACGATGTCGGTGTTCTGCACAGGAAGTGCAGCCAGCCGTTGCTTCCAAGCCGGAGCGAACATGGGGAACCCGGAGTTCATTCAAGTGCATCCGACCGCCATTCCCGGTGCGGACAAGTTACGTTTGATGAGCGAGTCAGCTCGCGGCGAAGGTGGACGCGTTTGGGTGCCACGTAAACCAAACGACTCGCGATATCCCAAAGAAATTCCAGAGACTGAGCGGTACTATTTTCTCGAAGAGCGGTTTCCAAAATACGGCAACCTAGTTCCCCGTGACATTGCAACGCGAGAGATTTTTAATATTTGCGTCAACGAGGGGCTCTCGGTTGACCCGACCCGTATGAGCGTTTACCTCGACCTGACACACATTTCGCGAGCAGAACTGGATCGAAAGCTTGGCGGGATTCTCGAAATTTACGAGAAGTTCCAAGGCGTTGATCCTCGCGAAGAACCCATGAAGATATTCCCAGCGGTTCACTACAGCATGGGTGGACTGTGGGTCAATTATGAGGCCAACGCCGACGGTGGACTTCTGCCCGGTTCGCCGAAGAACCAATCGACTAGCGTACCGGGACTGTATGCAATTGGAGAATGCGATTACCAATATCACGGTGCAAACCGGCTCGGGGCAAACTCCCTCTTAAGCTGCATTTTCAGCGGTCTTTTTATGGGTCCTGGGATCGTCAACTGGATGAAGGGAAACAAGGCTTCGAGCGATCTGCCAAAGAGTATCTACGAGAGAGCAGTCGGTGTCCACGAGACTCGCCACAAAAAGCTATTGTCGAATACGTCCGGTGATGAGAATCCTTACTTGATTCATCAAGAACTGGGCGATGTCATGACCCGAGTTGCGACCGTGGTCCGCGACAACACTCAATTGACCGAAGCGTACGCAAAGGTCAGCGAGTTGAGCGATCGTGCGGCAAAGTGCGGCTTGTCGGACACCGGCAGTTGGACAAATCAAAACGTTATCTTCACCAAAGCAGTTCAGGATATGTTCCCTGTCGCCAAGTGCATTTTGAAGGGCGCCTTGCAGAGGGACGAAAGTCGCGGAGCGCATTTCAAGCCTGCTTATTGCCAGCCTAGCTTAAGTGCAACCGACCCCGTAAAGAAGCGAGCCGAAGCGGAGGAGTGGTGCGACGCTTTTGAGGAAAACAACAAGAAGTTCCTCAAGTCCACGGTCTGTAATTGGAACGGAACTGAGCCAGATATTACTTATGAGGATATTGACACTCGGCTACTCCCCCCACG
>JANMNR010000568.1:0-6890 GCA_031368325.1 Pirellula sp. | reverse complement strand
GAAACCGGATTCGTTTTCCTTGCTGCGACTACGTGCACAAGCCGTCGGGAACAGTGAGATCGCATGCTATGTTTCAAGCCAATCGCTCGAGCACCTTCTTGAGCCACACGTTTTGGGCCCAAGCAGTTGGAACGACGGCGTCTTGGCCAGCGCAGGGTCAGGCAAGACCACGAGCATCTTTACGCTAGAGCCATCGACGCGATTGCTTTTGGATCGGGCCGCGTCGTCGCATACAATCGCTTTGAATGTAAACCGCACGAAAAAGGATTTCAAAGCGGGCGTCTCGGTGGACGGCAGTTTGCTCGCGTCAGGCTGGGGCTTGTCGTCTAAAGCAGACAAAGATGTTATCAACTTAACGATCACTCGACCCGTCACCAACACCAATACCACAGCAAATCAGCCGGAGCACTTGCCGCTCTTGGCTTTTACAGAGCTATCAGATCGAGTTCGATGGGAAGCTGTCCTGCTGCCTGTGAATTGGGTCGATCGACCCTCTCGATTCGAGATCTTTCCGTCCAGCATCGAACTGGAAGGACCGAGAGACCAGCAGCATATTGTAGTGACAGGATTCGATGCTGCTGGACAGCAGCGAGACTGGACACACGAGATTACATTAGTATCCGCCAATCCTGCGATCGCCACGGTCACGGGCAATGCTGTCGTTCCTGTAGCGAATGGGGCGACGGAAATGATTGTGCAGATCGGTGAGACGAGGCAATCAGTCCCCGTCAAGGTTTCGAGCTTTGAGTCCAAGCGCCCTATTGCTTTCGAATCTGAGGTTTTGTTGGCGCTTTCTAAACAGGGATGCAACTCGGGTGCATGCCATGGTTCGCCGAGCGGCAAAGGTGGCTTTCGGCTGTCGCTACGCGCGTTCGATCGTGTACTCGATGAGCTAACACTGATTCGCGAAGATTTCGGGCGACGAGTCAACCCGATTGATCCTGAGCAGAGCTTGCTGCTCCTTAAGCCCATAATGAAACTGACCCATGGCGGTGGCAAACAACTGAACAAAGACGACGTTGCCTATAAGTTGCTGCGAGATTGGATTGCGGAGGGAGCCAAGACGGACCCGCCCGATACACCGCGATGCGTCAAATTGGAAGTATTTCCAAATCAAAAAAGGGTCTTGAAACGGACCGATGGTAAACAACAACTTTCCGCCATGGCACATTTCGCGGATGGCAAACGGCGAGATGCTACACACCTCGTTTCCTATGAGAGCACAAACACCGAAGTGGCAACGGTTGACAAGCGGGGGCTGGTCACACCACACGGTCGCGGCGAGACAGTCGTTCTGGCTCGTTATCTTGAGCATATCGAATCGATTCCGCTGATGTTTGTGGATGATGTGCCCGGTTTTCAATGGAACGAGACGGCTCCTACCAATTACATCGATTCGTTGGTAAATGCCAAACTGAAACTGCTTCAATATTTACCTGCACCGACGTGCAGTGACCAAGTCTTCTTGCGTCGCATCTACATGGATGTGATCGGCATATTGCCTACGGTCGAGGAGACGAAGATATTTCTTGAGGACACAACCGAGAATAAACGGGCGAAGCTGATTGACGAACTTTTGGAGCGGGACGAATACCCCAAGTTCTGGGCGCTGAAGTGGGGGGACTTGCTTAGAATGACGAGCAAGCTGGTCGGACCCGATGGAGTCTACAAATACCATCGATGGGTCGAAGCGGCCATCCGCTCGAATATGCCCTATGATGAGTTTGCGCGGGAGTTGCTTTCCGCGTCCGGTAGTACGCTTTCGAATCCCGCCGCTAACTTTTATCGTACCACTTCGGACATGAACGAATGTGTCGAAACGGTTTCGCAAGTGTTCTTAGGGGCACGATTGCAATGTGCGAAATGCCATAACCATCCATTCGAACGTTGGACGCAAGATAACTACTACGGGTTGGGAGCTTTTTTTAATCGATTGCAGCGAAAGAACAGCCAGCGACCCGGCGAAATGTTTGTGTGGACCGCTTCGTCAGGTGAAGTAACGCAGCCGAGAACCGGTGCAGTTATGAAGCCATGGTTGCCACAATCGGGCAGCATTGACATGAAACCCGATGAAGATCGACGGCCTGCGTTTGTCGCTTGGCTCGTTGATGCAAAGAACCCATACTTTGCCAAGATCGAGGCCAATCGCATTTGGAGCCAACTGTTTGCACGAGGGATCGTCGATCCCATCGATGATTTCCGAGATTCCAATCCACCGTCGAACGAGCCTTTGCTCGACGCACTGGCGAAAGACTTCGCCGAAAGTGGTTTTGATCGCAAGCATTTGTTGCGGACGATTCTCAATAGCAAAACTTATCAGGCGAGCAGTGAGGCATCGGAATGGAACGTCAAAGACACGATGTACTTTTCGCATCAGTCACCTCGCATGCTCAGTGCAGAGCAGTTGCTTGATGCGATCAACCATGTGACTGGTCTCACGCAAGTCTTCGCAGGACTGCCGTCGGATATGAAAGCCACACAGTTGCCTGCGCCAGATGTCGCGAAGAATGCGTTTCTGAAAGTATTTGGCCAACCCGAGAGATCGACAGTCTGCGCATGCGAACGAGCCGAAGACTCCAACCTAGGCATGGCGATCGAGCTATTCAATGGCCCTCTTGTGTACGAGAAGCTTCGAGATGCCAACAACCGTTTTAGAAAGTCATACAACGCAGGACTCGCACCTCCAGAGGTCATTCGCGAACTTTACCTTGCGGCGTTGTGTCGTCCACCACGCGATTCGGAATTGGAGGCTTCGATGAAGCATTGTCAATCGCGTGGTGACCTTGTATCTGGCTTGGAGGATTTGTGCTGGGTGCTGCTGAACACGGATGAGTTTCTGTTCCAACACTAGTCGATTGCCTAGCTTGCCCATGAGATCCAACATGATACACACTTCAACGCCACAACAAGCGGTTTCTACTCGTGCGCTTCTGCCTGTTTTGATTTTCGGTATGTGGTTTGGTTCGATCGCGGCGGGTGACACACAGCCAGTCAGTTTTAGTAAAGATGTGGCTTCGATTTTTCTTGAACACTGTGTTGCGTGCCATGGCCCCAAGAAGGCAGAGGGTGGTTATCGAATAGACAACTTCGACGAACTCCTTAAGCCGGGCGACACGGGTGAACAACCGGTGGTTGTGACAACCGCGGCCAGTGGCGAGTTGATACGACGCATAACATCCGTCGATAAATCCGATCGCATGCCAGCTGATGCGGATGCGTTGTCGGCCGCGCAAATCGAAGCTGTAAAACGCTGGGTCGTTGAGGGGGCTAAGTTTGATGGCGTCAAGGGTAGCCTCCCCTTGAACTTGGTGGTTCCGCCCAGGGTGTACCCAGATCCACCCGCGACCTATTTAGTCCCGACCCCAATCACGGCGATGGCTTTCTCGCCAGACGGTGCTTGGCTCCTGGTGGGAGGCTATCACGAAGTGATGGTTTGGAACACGGCCGACGGAACGCTGTCTCGGCGAATAAAGAACGTAGGCCAACGAGTACACGCGATTGTGTTTCTGGCGGACCAGAAGACGATTGCTGTGGGCGGCGGCGAACCAGGTCGAAACGGTGAAGTTCGATTGATGGACTTCGACACCGGGCAATTGAAGGGAGTGGTTGGAAGAACCAATGACGTTGTTTTGGATGTGGCGGTCAAGCCGGGTGTGATTGCAGCGGCGGATCCTGCTACGCATGCGCCGCTTGCCAATAATGAACTCGCAATCGCATCGGCCGACGGACTGATTCGGATTTTCAACTACGATACGATGGCCGAGGTTCGAACGATTGCCAATCATGCCGATTGGGTCACCGCCATAGCATGGAGCGATGATGGCACAAAACTCGCCTCCGCAAGTCGGGACAAGTCAGCAAAAGTCTTCGATGCAAAGAATGGCGAGTTGCTAGTCAGTTACGCAGGGCACGCTGCGGCTGTTCGAGGAATTGCTTTTTTGCCAGATGGAAAACAACTTGTCTCAACCGGCACCGACAAAAAGCTTCATCGTTGGGAAGTCGAGGGCGCAAAGAAAGTTACGGAAGTCCCTATCGGCAATGAAGGATACAAGATTGTGCGAGGCGATTCATTCGTTTTCGTGCCCTCGGCCGATAGTCAGTTGCGAAGAATCAACTCGAGCGATAATAAAGTTGCGCTTTCGCTAGCCGGTTACGGTGATTGGGTTCTTTCGGCCGCAATGCATGTTGGTAGGAATCGCGTCGCGGGTGGAGCAATGAACGGCGAAGTCCGGCTATGGAACGCGACGGACGGTTCACTGGTCCGGCATTGGATTGCAAAGCCGTAGCTGACGGCTATTTCGGCCGGTTACTCGTTTGCGTAGCCTCGCCACATCCAAACTAGGGTTTCTGCGAGTGTATGCTCAAACACTTTCTTGTCGCAGTGTTTGGTGGCTTTACTGAAGACGTAGCGGTAGTCGTAGCCTTTGGTCTGGAGCGCGGCTGCGGTTCGTTCGTTGGCCATAACCCAGTTGTGATATGTTGACTCGGGATCTTTAGAGCCGTTGTCGTTTTCAGCCACGTGGGTGAAAATTCGAAGAGGCTTCTTTTCGTTGTTTTCGATCAGTTTCATACTGGAATGGTACTCCCACGCGCCAAGCGGGTACTTGGCTTCTTCGGGTGCATCGTCGTCTTGCTGATCGACAAAAGTACCGGAGTAAGTAATCAAACGGCGAAATAGGTCCGGTCGAAACCACCCCATGGTCAAGGCAGCTGCGCCACCCGAGCTGCATCCCATGACCGCTTTGCCCCATGGATTTTCGGTAAAGGCAATTCTTGGGAAGGCAGCTTTGATCTCGGCATTGTTCAAAACGGCTGGTAACACTTCGTCGTTGATGAATCGGGCCAGCCGATCGGACATGGTGTCGTACTCAAGACCGCGTTGGCTCCCTTTACTATCATTGCAACCGTTCTCAACCGCGATCGCGATGAAGGCGGGCAGCTTGCGATCGGCATCTTTGGAAATTGTCAAGTTGTCGAGAGCATTGCGAACCAAGTTCAAGTTGCTGGGGCCGTCATGCATGACAAGAATCGGAGCCTTGGTGCCGTCCTTGTACGCGGCTGGAATGTAGACCGATATCTTCCTTTCTTTGCGAACCGACTTCCGCGGTTCGAGGGTGGCGTCGTCCCCTCGAAAGATCTTGCTTTCCGCCAACGGCATCGTGAATTGAAAATCCTTGCCCTTGGGGTTGCCTCGATCGGTTAGGTCAGGATCTAAGGTATAGTCCGGGCCGATTACGACCTTCCCATTGCCCTTCGTTCCAGGTTTTTCGGTTGGGGTGTCATCGGACAATGCCGAAGTGGAAGCCATCGCAAGGATTGCAAAAACAGGGAAGCAAAGGCCTGCGGCGGTACGGAACTTCGATTGAAAAAGCATAGAGTTACACATTCATTCGGAGGGTCGTCAACGTGAAATTGGATTTAAAGGACATCGATGCAAGTCTACCACATCCGCTGCACGGTTTAAACATTTGGCTAGAGCATGTCTAGCGGGTCGATGTCGATTAGGTAGAGATTGTCTCCGGTCGTTTTGATCGACGCTTGTGTACGGGACAAGATCAAATTGAGCGCACCTGGTTCTTTCGAAATGAGCATCGCGTGGAATCGATAGTGCCCTCGCAACTTCGCGATCGGTGGTGGTGCAGGGCCGAGGACGCGTACCGGCGCCGATGTTTTTGAAATCTCTAACTGGATCTTCTTGACGATTCCTTCCGCGAACTCCTCTGCCTCCTGCTGCACCGGCCCTCGCATGATGATGCGAGCTAGCGAAGCATAAGGCGGATAGCCGAATTGCTCGCGTTGCAAAAGCTCTTGGTCTGAAAAACTCTTGTAGTCATGCTTGCAAGCGGCAATGATGGCGGGATGGTCGGGGGAGTAAGTCTGAACAAGCACAACACCACCTCGTTCGCCGCGACCCGTTCTCCCCGCAACTTGAGTCACCAACTGAAACGTTTTTTCTGAGGCGCGGAAGTCTGGAAAATGCAAGGCCGTGTCGGCGTTGATCACACCCACCAACAACACATTTGGAAAATCCAGTCCCTTAGCGATCATTTGTGTCCCCATCAAAATCTGGATGCGGCCAGCCCGAAAATCCGCCTGGATACGATCGTGACTCCCTGGCTTCTTCATCGTGTCGGAGTCCATTCTTGCAATCGTTGCGTGAGGAAACCGTTGCTGAACCTCCATCTCTAGCTTCTGCGTACCAAGGCCCGCAAATCGAATAGCTTCAAAACCGCACTTCTGACAAACCTGCGGCACCGCGATGGTGTAGTCGCAAAAATGGCAAAGTGCTTTGCTCCCTTCGCGATGATGCGTCAAAGCAAGATCACAATCGGGACACGTAACGACATGGCCGCAAGCGGGGCACTGAATCGATGTCGCAAAGCCTCGACGGTTGAGTAACAGAATCGTTTGGCCATCCTCAGCCAGTGTCTTCTCAATGGCTTGGACGAGCGGTTGCGAGAGACTGCCCCGATCTACGTCGATGCGATTGGATCGCAGGTCGATAGTGGTCACCTCGGGGAGCGGGCGATTCAAGATCCGACGGGGCAACGCCACCTTCTTGTATTGCCCGATCGTCGCTCGATGGAACGTTTCTAATGAGGGAGTGGCCGAGCCCAAGACGAGCGGGATACGCTCGAGCGATGCGCGATGAATGGCAACGTCTCGAGCATGGTATCGCGGAATGGTCTCTTGCTTGAACGAATTCTCATGCTCCTCGTCGAGAATGATCAGGCCGAGGTAAGGCGCGGGCGCAAAGATCGCGCTACGTGGGCCGATGATCACTTGCACGCCCCCCTCGGAGATTCGCTTCCATTGGAAATGACGTTCTGGACCGCTCATCTTGGAATGCAAGACAGCCACACTTGCGAACCGGTTTTGGAATCGCGAGC
>JANMNR010000510.1:0-9498 GCA_031368325.1 Pirellula sp. | reverse complement strand
TCTTCAGCTTTTTGATTCATTGGAAACAGGATTACTTCGCGAATATTCGGTTCGTCAGCTAGGAGCATGACGATGCGGTCCACGCCTGGAGCGGAGCCGCCGTGCGGCGGAGCTCCGAATTTGAACGCATTAATCATGCCGCGGAATTTTTCGTCGACTAAACTTCGATCGTAACCGGCCAGCTCAAACGCTTTGTACATAATTTCCGGTTTGTGATTTCGGATCGCACCGGACGAAAGCTCTATGCCATTGCAAACGATGTCATATTGATAGGCCAAAATGTCTAGCGGGTTCATGGTCATCAACGCTTCCATCTCTCCTTGAGGCATCGAGAATGGGTTATGGCTGAAGATAACCTTTTGCTCCACTTCATCAAACTCGTACATTGGAAAGTCAACAATCCAGCAAAATTTGAAGGTGTTCTTCTCGATAAGATCGAGTTCCGTGCCGACTCGAGTTCTGGCCAATCCGGCTAATTTTGCAGCCTCCAACGGTTTTCCACAGGAAAAGAAAACTCCGTCGTCTGGACCGAGCCCCATCTGTTGGACAATTTGGCCAACCCGATCTGGCCCCAGGTTTTTGGCAATGCCGCCGCCACCTTCGCCACCTTTGAAATTGATGTAGCCGAGGCCAGCGAAGCCTTCGTCTTTGGCCCATTGGTTTGTGCCGTCAAAAAAGCTTCGAGCACGAACCCCAGCCCCTGGAGCCGGTATCGCCCGCACAACAGATCCATCCTCGATTGCCTTGGCAAAGACGGCGAAGCCACCCCCACGGAAGATTTCCGTTACATCCGAGATTTCGATTGGGTTGCGCAAGTCGGGTTTATCATTTCCGTACCTTAGCATCGAGTCTTTGTAAGCGATGCGAGGAAACGGCGGGGTCGTGACGTCCCGATCACCAGAAAATTCCTCAAATACGCCGTAAAGTACGGGTTCGATGGCAGCAAACACATCATCCTGTGTGACGAAGCTCATTTCGAAGTCGAGCTGATAGAATTCTCCTGGCGATCGGTCAGCTCTGGCGTCCTCGTCGCGGAAGCATGGGGCGATTTGGAAGTAGCGATCAAAGCCGGCGACCATCAGCAATTGCTTGAACATTTGGGGCGCTTGCGGCAGCGCATAAAATTTGCCAGGGTGAATTCGCGAGGGGACAAGGAAATCGCGGGCACCCTCAGGGCTGGAGGCGGTGAGGATTGGGGTTTGGAATTCGGTAAAACCCTGGTCGATCATACGGCGGCGAAGGCTCGCAATGACGTTGCTCCGAAGGACGATGTTTGCGTGAAGTTTCTCGCGGCGGAGGTCGAGGAAGCGGTTGCGCAACCGAATCTCCTCAGGGTATTCGGCGTTTCCGAAAACAGGCAATGGCAGGTCGGCAGCTTCGGAAAGCAGTTCAATTGCGGTCGCGCGGACTTCGATTTCGCCGGTGATGAGATTTGGATTGACGGCGTCATCGGCACGCGCGTTGACTCGGCCGTCGACTCGAATCACCGATTCGCTTTTCAACGATTCAGCTAAAAGAAAAGCAGCGCTGTCCTTTTCGATCACGATCTGGGAAATTCCATAGTGGTCGCGCAAATCGATGAACAGAAGATTGCCGAAGTCTCGCTTGCGATAGACCCATCCGGACAGTCGAACGTTTTGCCCCACGGAATTTTTGCGAAGTTGAGCGCAATGGTGTGTACGATATGCGTGCATTAAATTGTCGAATAGTGAGGAAGACGTATGGAAAAATCTGGCGATTGAACGGAAAGCAACTTATCGATAAGCTTGCTGATTCTCAACCCCAACGACTAATTGGACAGGATTTCTCTGACGGCATATCATCGGGGAGCGGCCTCCGAGCCATGGTTCCTAAAACAGTCATTTGGCGTCCAATTTTATGATTTTATTGATCGATAACTACGACTCCTTTACCTACAACTTGGTTCAGCGACTGGGAGAGATCGACGCTTCCCTCGACCTAAGGATCTATCGCAATGATGAGTTGTCGATTGGCCAGATTAGGGAGCTGCGACCGGAGCGGATTATCCTTTCTCCGGGTCCTTGCACGCCGAACGAGGCGGGTATTTGTGTTCCGATAATCGAGCAATTGCATGCAGAGTTTCCCATTTTGGGTGTTTGCCTTGGGCATCAATCGATCGGTCAAGCGTTTGGCGGAGAGATCGTCCGGGCGAAGCGATTAATGCACGGAAAGACCGACCGAATCATCCATGATGGGCTTGGAATGTTCGAGGGGATCGAGAATCCGTTTGTGGCAACGCGTTACCATTCGCTGGTTATTTCGCCTGAAAGCTTGCCGAAATGTCTACAGGTTTCTGCTTGGGTGCACGATGAGAATGGAAATCGGATTATCATGGGAGTCCGACATCGAGAATACGCGATTGAGGGTTGGCAGTTTCATCCAGAGAGTTTTTTGACAGAGCCTGGGCCAAGATTGCTGAAGAGGTTCCTCACTTGGACTGGCACTCAAGCCGCTATGACTGCATGATTTCTATCGCAAAATGGCAGCGAGTGTGGATGGTCGACAACTTTCGCGTCGCGTCGTGTTTTTGAATGATTCCTCCAGGATTTGTTGATTGATATGCTGTGCGTTACGATTGCAAGAACTCGACACAAACATACGATTGCCGAGCATTTGGATGTTGCCGAGGCCGGTGGCAAACTGGTTGAACTCCGATTGGACTATATCGGACGCAGCATTGACTTGGCTCGATTGCTAAAAAATCGTCCGACACCGGTGGTTTTGACTTGTAGGCGGAAAGAAGACGGTGGACGGTGGGATCGAACCGAGGAAGAGCGTTTGATGCTACTGCGTTCTGCAATAGCGATGGGGGTCGAGTATGTCGACCTGGAGGAAGACATTGCTGACAAAATCCCGCGTTACGGCAAGACGAAACGAATCGTTAGTCTTCACAATTTTGAAGGAACGCCAGCGAATCTAGAATCCCTGCATGCTGGATTGGCGAAACTAGACGCCGATATTGTCAAGATAGCCGCTCACGCCAATACCTTTAGTGACACGGTTCGTATGCTCCAATTGATGCAATCGGCCTCCGTGCCGACTATAGGTATCAGCATGGGTGACTTCGGCACACCCAGTCGAATTTTGGCCACACGTTACGGCGCGCCATTCACCTTTTGCGTTTTTAATACAGAACGAAAGGTCGCTCCAGGACAGCTCAGTTTTGACCAAATGAAGAATGTTTATCGTGCAGACACCATCGACTCGGAGACAAAGTTGTATGGAGTAGTAGCCGACCCAGTTGCGCATTCGTACAGTCCATTGATTCACAACGCGTCATTCCTTGTCAATAATTTGAACTATCGATATATGCCCTTTCGTGTGCCGACAGAAGAGTTAGAGCTCTTCCTGGCCTGGTGCAAGGAAGAGAAAATTGGCGGCTTGAGCGTGACGATTCCGCACAAGCAGGCCATCTTGCCAATGCTAAATCAGGCGGAATCAGCGGCCCAGGGAATCGGCGCTTGCAATACTGTCGTTTTCGCTAACAACGAAGACAAGGAGTTGGTTGGTTACAACACGGATTACCGGGCGGCTATGGACTGCTTAACCGAGGCGATGGCGAAATTCACTGGCAAGCCAGATCCGTTTGAGAAGGAGTCGGTGCTGATTCTAGGTGCGGGCGGGGTATCGAGAGCGATCGGCTATGGATTAGCCCAAAGGCGCGCTTCTATCACCATCACAAGCAGAAACAGCATAGCCTCGGAGTCTTTGGCGAGGCACCTCGGTTGTCGCTGGGTTCCTTGGGAGGAACGGACCAAGATTGAGCCAAAGATTCTAATCAACGGTACGCCTGTCGGCATGTTTCCAGACATGGATGATACTCCTTTTCCAACCAAGAGTCTCAAAGGAAACACGTTGGTGTTTGATACCGTCTACAACCCTGAGCAAACGCTTTTTATTAAGGGCGCAAGGGTCACGGGGTGTCCAGTCATTTCCGGATTGCAGATGTTTGTACGGCAAGCGGCTTATCAATATCGTCTTTTTACAGGCCTCGAGCCACCGGTCGACGTTATGGTCAAGACGCTAAAGAAAGCAATTTCGCCGGTGAATTACAAGGACTTGGAAGAGGACGATGATCAGGATTCGAAAGCAGATTTCTAAATCGACGCGTTGAATTGATGCCGAATTGATTTAGTTGAGCGGCAGTCTGAGGTATGTTGGCCATCTGCCTGAAGATCGCAGCCACGAAGTAGGCACTCAATAGCGCCTGCATAATCCCTACCAACGGATTAGCTTGCCAGCATTCGAGGTGTTAACGGTAACAAAGGCTTGGATTCGATTTGCATCGAATTAGTCTGAGATCTATGAGCACTTCATCGAACTACAATCTCCAACTTGCATTTCTCAGTTTGGCAATTTTGGCAATGAGCCGTGCTGGGTTTGCGCAATCGTCCGACCAGGCGGGCGTTGCAAATCAAACGGCAGACACCGTTGCCTGCACGAACGACGTGCGTCCCATCCAGCGAGCCAAGAAGCCCGGCAAGCCAGTATCGGCGGACTGGACAACCATGCCCTCCACGTACACGCATGATGCAACAGGTCAGCGAGTTGACCAATACGCTTTAGCGGTGGAGCCACAATCCAACGAACGCGCAGATTTTGTACGGAGCGGTTTTCGGCATTCTCGAAGCACTTTGCAGGCAGGGTTCAACGCTGACAATTATCACGTGACGGAACAGTGGGGCCAACCGGTGCGACCGTACGGCGAATGGCGATATCCGAACCGACCATTTAGTGTGCCATACGGTCAATGGGGACCACAACTTCCGCAAGTGGTAGTCGGAGGAAACCAGTTTGGACCAATAGTATTGCGAGGATTTAATCCCGGCATGAATGGACCAGGAAACAACGTCGGAGGTGGAGCCTTTGTACCGAATCAACCGGGAATAGTGCCAGGCTGGAATGGTGGACAGATGGCATGGCCAATAAATCCCAATGTAATTGGGAATGGCCAATGGAACCCAGGCAATCAAAGGGGATTTGGAGGTTTCGGAGTCGGTCCGGCGAATACGTTACCAGCAGGCCAGGACGAATATTATCAGCAAGCACCAACTTATCATCCAATGTCTACAGACGGATTTCAATCTCCCTTTCGTAACTAAAGCCCTAGTTCAGGGATGATTTCGTTTAGAAGCCAAAATAAAAACCGATCCGACAGGCCTTGCCCAGAATGGTTCAAGACCTTAGAACAAGACCTAACGCACCTATAGCTCAATTGGATAGAGCATCGGTCTACGGAACCGAAGGTTTCTGGTTCGAACCCAGATAGGTGTACTTGGTAGAAATACCAATGTTTTTCCAAGTCGGAACGCACTTTCTATGCGTTTCCGCCCCTAAGGCGTGCGACCCTTCAAAACTGTAGCGACTACCGAAGAACTGTCCTAATCAGGCAGTACACCCGGTAGATGCGACATTTCAACGGGGTTTGCGCAATGGCTCGACCAAAGGCAGCAATGCCTAGCCTTAGATATCACATTTCAGGACAAGCCGTCGTATCAATCGACGGACGAGATTTTTACCTTGGCAAGCATGGAACCGCCGGCTCGGCTGCCAAATATGCTGTTCTGATCGGACTGTATCAGAGTGGCGGACTGGTGCTTCCTGACGATTTCGATGCAAGTGTACTAGAGGAACGCTCGCAGCTTCTGAACCCAATGATCCCTGCCTCATTGACTGCAATACACCAAGGGGATGCACCTATTTTGGTTCAACACGTGACCGCGGCATATCGTGAACACGTCAAAAAGCGATACGCGAAAGAGAAGTCCGAATCACATCGATTGCACCAAGTTTGCGACGAACTAGACAGACACTTCGGATCCAGGGCTGCAAATACCTTCGGCCCAAGGGCCTTGCAAGAACAACGTCAACGATGGATTGATTCGGGGAACTCCCGGGTTTACTGCAATCGGTTGACAAACTGCATCGTGCGAATCTACAAATGGGCGGTTGCACAAGAGCTGATCGAGGAATCGGCGTGGACAAGACTAAAGTCAGTCGAACCGTTGCGATGCGGACAAACCGAAGCACCGGAAACGACTCCTGTCGTACCTGTTTCGCTCGAGCACGTCAGAGCGACCGCCAAATTCCTTTCGCCGGTGATCAAAACAATGCTAAGAGTCCACGTGGCAACCGGGATGCGACCGTCGGAGCTTTGCAGCATGCGACCATGCGACATAGATCGTTCCGGTGCTGAGTGGGTTTATCGTCCGCCAAAGCACAAGAACGCTAATAAAGGCAAGGCAAGAGCGATTCCAATCGTTGGTGATGCAAGGAACGCTCTCCAAGACTACCTGAACCGTGAGCCACAAAGCTATTGCTTTTCACCTGCGGAATCCATGGCGTGGTACCGTGCCAAGATGCGGGCGGAACGAAAAGGGTATGGTTCTTACAAAAAACGGGTAGATCGACCAGCGAAGGAGCCGAGGGATCACTACGATTCAGGTTCCTACCGACAATCGATCCAGCGTGCAGCGAAAACAGCAAAAGTTCCGTCGTGGCATCCGTACCAAATTAGGCACATGACGGCAACAATGGTTCGAGCAGCATTCGATAGTCCCGACTTCTCACAGGCGTTGCTTGGCCATTCAAACGTGTCAATGACCGAGCATTATGCCAAAGTGAGCGAAAGCAAAGCTATCGAAGCAGCACGCTTGGCTCCTACTCTATAGGGGCACAGGCGTTAACCTGCTCGCCCCAAATAGCAGCGGTTGAAAGCTCGAAGTCAAATATTAAGAGCGGCTGCACGCATCCTTAGGCGGCGCCGCTACGTACGTTACTACTACTACGTCGCAGTCTAGTTACTCTCGCCATCGTTAAGTTCCGCAAGCTTGAGCCTGACGAATCTCGATGACAACCTCATTCACTTGCTGCATTAACCAGCAACGGTCATTCACCAATTGCGCTAACCGGCTTTCCACGAGAGAGATTGCCGACTCGACTAACTCGAGGCAAACTCCGCCATACTTAGATTCCAGCGCGGCAATTTCGTTTAGAATTGGATTACTGCACACGCCGTTCGCTGTTTCCGATGTTTGCCATCGGAAAGTACTGCATCCAAGGCGGTGGAGACTCTCATCACCAGTATTTGAAAGTTTGTCGACGGCTTGTTCAGCTAGCTTTTTGTTGATCATAAGTCACTCGATGGTTAGTGAGCCATTTAATTGAAATTCGCGACGCCAATACGAATCGCCGTGTCGTTCCACTTGTCCGATGCCCCTGCGGCGTAAAACTGCCTCACCGTTTTTGAGGGGACAAGCAATCTCCATTTTACTCGATTTCAAGTCGGTAATATCATCTGCCACCATTCGGTGCTTAAGCACCGAATGGTACAATCAGATGAAACTCATTTTCTTTGGAGCGGATCAGATGTACAAAGTCGCACAAGAGCAGTTCCCGACTAAGATCGAAGTTACACGTCGGTGTCAGCACATCATCGACACGACGGAAGACTATAAGCCCGTGTTTGATCGGTTTGTACCTTTCCTCACGGATATCTTCGCGTACCTCGACGATTGGCAGGAACAGTCAGCAACAATGAAGCACATTTTCGTACATACCACCTATCAAGGAGCTCGATGTTTCGCGATCAAGACTAGAGCGGGCTGTTCAACCGACATCAACCATAAGAAGGCGATCTGCCTAATGTTGCCTGTGCAAGAAGTGCCGCTTACGAAAACGTTTCCAAGCGACTACCTTTTGGCAGCCAAAGCATCAATCGCATGTGATATTGACACGTTCCAGCAAAAGCAGTTCCTTGCCGGTGCCCGATGTCCTGTTAGCGGAGCGTTACTGAATAAGAAAAATTCCAGAATTGAGTATCTGCCGCATTGGACATTCGACAATTTGCTTTTTCGTTTTACCAAGCAGAATGAAATTGATCCCTTCGACGCAGTCGAAAGTCCGAGGTTCGACAAATCGCAAAGTCAACTGGTCGGAAACATCGCCACAGAATGGCGAGAACTGCATCGAAAGCTTGCTCGACTACGAATTACATCGCTATTTGAAGCGAGAAACTCAAGGGGATCAGAACTGCTCACTAAAGCGGATCCTGCTTGGACAACACTTTTGGACTTGGCGCGTTGACACGTAGGCTATGCATCATTTTATGCGGCATCGATCAGCTCTGGCTGTAGCTGCCAGTCAACAAAGATTCAAAGCAGCCAGCTTGGCGGCCCCCATTCGTTCGATACAACCGGAAGCTGGGTAGGCAGTCGATATTCCGAGACCAAGCGAAACCGGAAAGGTGCCCTTTTTGAATTACGGAGGGGCAGTCGGGAAGCAAAGAGCATGTCTCATAGTGCGGGCATAAACGTTTTTGGACCTTGATTCGCGACACGGAAACTTGTTGGACTGGTAAGTTGAGGGTTAGCAGCAGCCGTTTGGAGCCATGAACGCTGTATTCCATACTTGATTGCCCGCTTCGACAAAGAAATATGCCGCAACTAAAACCCAAAAGTCAACAACAGTCAATCTTGAATCCACCCGCCTTAGCTAAAACCGACCTCAAGGCAAAGCAGATATTGGAGACCCTGCGGGTCCATTGGGAATTGGGTCGCGAAATATCGGATGGCAACTGGAATGTCAAAGAATTCGCGATCAAGGCCGGGATCGACGAACGCACGGTGCGTGACAGACGTACTTTCTACAAAGAGTACTCCTGCGAAGAATTCGAAAAGTTTCGCGATCTTAGATTAAGCAAATCTAAACTACCGCTCGACAGTGGTTACATTAGATATTTGGTTACGATTAAGGGCCCTGTTAAGGGGTTTGCTGACACTGCAACCGAAGCTAGGTATGCGTTTGCCGTACATGCGGCAAAAAACGACCTGTCACCAGCAGAACTCCACGATTTGATCAAACGTCAGTGCGGCAGGCCAAAATCATCGCATGGCGGGAAACATAGGCCGCGAGATAAGGCAACAGCGATCGAACGCTCAGCGCGCGAGGCCAAGACTTGGATCAGTCTCTGTGAAGCGGCGATCAACTTCGTTCGAGGCAATTCGAGGCCATCGCAAAGGATGGTTACTCTGCTACGAGAATTAAGCCAGTGGACGTCGAATGCGGCCGAACTCTGCGAGGTTCCAAAAGACAACGAAGAGAAATCAGAATCACTTTTGGGAAGCATGAAGTCATCGCGGGAGAAAATTCTCGCCATGCACTCAAATTGCATTGCAAAGCTCAAGGTAAAGAACGCATGACGACAAAACGGAAATCTGCCGACGTAGAGTCTTCCAATCCTGTGTCTCAGCAACTCCATCCCTCCCGAACGCCCCCTACCGGTACAACGTCTTTGGCATGAGATCCACACACGGTTTCAATCCACGTGGCCCGTGCGGGCCACGACGCATTCGTTAAGAGCGTTGATTTTCCAGCACCAAAGTTTCAATCCACGTGGCGCGTGCGGGCCACGACGCTGTAGCTATATAAAATCTTTGGGTCTGAGTGGTGTACTACCGGGAGGCCGGTGCGGGGCCG
>JANMNR010000497.1:0-2315 GCA_031368325.1 Pirellula sp. | reverse complement strand
CCAATCGGAATTAGGCAGAATACGAAGTATTGGAGAGGTGGCTGAGTGGTCGAAAGCACCGGATTGCTAATTCGGCGTAGGAAGAAATTCTTACCGCAGGTTCAAATCCTGTCCTCTCCGTTTTTGATTTTGGGGCTTCTTGGCGGGTTTTCATGTCTTTCAACCGATCGACATGAGGCCCGGAACGTGCAATGTTTGCCCGGCAAAACGGTGGCAGCCCTGGTTTTGCTCGTGCACAGGTTTCCTGTGTGCAACTTTTTTTACCTTTGGCGATTCGTCGCTTGCTTCGGGTAATTAAGCTTCTTACTCGATCAGTCCAGCCGCTTGGAACGAATATCAAATGAAGCGAGTATCGAAAAATCGATACGATTGTACAATCTGGTGATCCTGAGCCTGCCTGTTTGCGGGTCGTACCAATCATCCTGAGAATTCAACATGGCCAAGAAAAAGAAAGCTTCTCCCAAGACTAAATCCAAACCAGTCGGACGCATCGTCATGCGAACCGGAGAAGCTCTCGTTGAAGCAGAACCCGCATGGTCGGCGGCCGAACCGGAAATTGTTATCGGTGAACTGGACGGACCAGTTGGCTATGCCATCGCTCAATTGATCGGCAATCAAGTCAAGGGACACACGAAAGTCTTTGCCATTCTGAACAGCGATGTCCAGGTAAAGCCGGCTACGGTCATGGTCAGCAAGGTGACGGTCAACAGTTCGCTCTACACCAACATCTTAATGGGAACTGTTCAAGCCGCTATCGCGCACGGTGTTCTCGATGCAGTTCGCGCCGGACATATCCCAAAGAACAAAGCTAACGACCTAGGCATCATCGTTTCGGTTTGGCTTGACCCGTCCATCGTCGACGTAGAGTACGATCCTGAGTTGCTATTTAAAACAAATCGAGAAGCCACGACCAAAGCCATCGCCAAGGCAATGAACAACGAACCGTCCATCGACTGGTTGCTCAAGAATCAAGAAACAACTTCCCACTTTTTCCATCAACTAGCGCTTGATGGCAAATTGAAGGGGTAATCCTGTGGACAGGCTACCAGCCTGCCTTTGCACGAGCATACCACAAAGTAGAAACAGGCGAGAAGCCTGCATACGGTTTCGGGGAATGAATTGAATTATCTACAAGCCGTTTTGGCTTACATTCTGTGGGGTGTATTCCCACTGTACTGGAAGCTTTTGCCAACGGTAAATTCGTTCGAGATCATTTGCCATCGCATCGTTTGGTCGCTCCTCACGCTCGTCCTGGTCATCAGCATGGGACGCCAATGGCCAGCGATACGTTTGGTTCTCAGAGACCGCAAACGTCTGGCCCTCTGCTTTGTCGCAGCAATCCTGATCAGCGTCAATTGGTTGGTATTTATTTGGGCGATTCAAAACAAATACGTTGTAGAAACAAGTCTCGGTTACTTTATTAATCCGATGCTCAACGTGGTACTTGGAGTTATGTTCTTTCGTGAAAAGCTGCACCCGGTCCAATGGTTGGCCGTATCGATTGCGGCCTTGGGGCTTGCCGTGATGACATTCGACTCAGGCAAGTTTCCGTTAATCGCTGTTACCTTGGCGATTTCATTTGCTCTGTATGCTGCAGCCAAGAAAAAGACGACCATGCCGGCAGTTGCAGGGCTAGGAATGGAAACCGCCATCTTAATGCCCATTACGCTTGTTGCTTTGACATATTTCGCGTGTGTACCACACGACCTCGAACCGCGCACCGCATGGACATGGATGCTGCTCGTACTGGGCGGTCCGATTACGACCCTCCCGCTTGTTCTATTTGCTGCAGCTGCCAAAAGTGTGCCGATGGCCGCCATGGGGATGCTCCAGTACATTGCTCCTTCGCTACAATTCATGTTCGGGGTGTTTCTCTTTGGCGAAGAAGTATCCCGGGGCAGAGCCTACGGTTTTGCCATAGTTTGGCTGGCGTTGGTACTGTTTAGTGGCTTTGTGATTGCGTCCACCCGATCAACAAACGCTCAAAAGACCAATTGAACTACGAGCTTCATCTTTTTAAATGGCACGACGAGCATGAGTACAGGATCTTTTTTGGGACGCATCTTTCGCAAGAAGAGCGTGGGGGAACTCCATCAGGAATCGACCGACCGAGAAACTGCCGGGACCTCGCTGGTCAAAAGCCTAACACTACTTGATCTCACCTGTTTTGGCATTGCAGCCGTCGTCGGAGCGGGGATTTTCACCACCCTGGGGAAAGCAGCTGCTGACGGTGGCCCAGCGGTCAGCGTCCTGTTTGTTCTGATCGCCATCACTTGTTTGTTCTCCGCACTTTGCTATTCGGAGTTTGCGTCCAG
>JANMNR010000485.1:0-10152 GCA_031368325.1 Pirellula sp. | reverse complement strand
GTGAAATAATTTCGGGAACTTTTTGCCTAATCTTTACAAGTACTGCTGGTGTCCCAGCTCGGTGAGTTGCTTTACCGCCTCGCGAACTCTCTCTTCTTCGGACTTTGGAGCAACCAAAGTTGCGTCTGGCGTGTGCACAACAATTGTGTCATTCATGCCAATTGTGACAATCAGGTGATCAGGCTCCGATCGAATAATATTGTTTGTTGAGTCGATAGACAAGAACGGGCCGTCGACGGCATTGCCGCGTTCATCCGGGGCGATCAGTCTAGCGATGGCTTGCCAGCTACCTACGTCGTCCCAGGAAAACGGGGCTTCGATAACCACGACATTTTCATGGCGTTCCATGACTGCAAAGTCGATCGATTTGCCTTGGATCTTTTCAAAATGCTCGGCAAAGTTCTTTTGGAAATTGCCCGTTCCGATGTCTCGAGCGATGTTTTCAATATGAGCGTGCATTTCAGGTTCGTACTTGGCCAAGGCCTGCAAAATGGTGCTCGCCTTCCAAAGAAATATGCCACTGTTCCAATAAAAAGTACCTTGTTCGACATATTCCTCCGCCGTTTTTCGATCCGGCTTTTCGCGGAATCGATCCACTTTAAAAGTGGAGGTTCCAGCCAAACCAACGATTGGTTCGCCACGTTGAATATAGCCAAAGGACTCTGCTGGGTAACTTGGGCGAATCCCAAAAGTAACGATTCGGGTCGGATCATTCTCAACCAATTTCGCCGCAGCGCGGATCGCTCGATGAAACTCGGAGCGGGGTTCGATAACGTGGTCCGACGGCATGACTACCATGATGCCGTCTGCGTCAGCGGCGTGCACCAAGGATGCTGCTACTCCGATACATGGCGCCGTATCCCGCTTGAATGGTTCGCCAATAATGTGCTCAATTGGCAAGCTCGGGAGCTGCGATGCAACAGCATCCGTCAATTGTTGATTGGTTGCGACAAGTACGTGTTCGCTCGACACCAAACCTTGAAGTCTGTCGAAGGTGGTCTGCAACATGGTACGTTGCCCGCCCATCTTCAGAAGTTGCTTTGGCTTGATTTGACGGCTTGCGGGCCAGAAACGAGTGCCGGATCCGCCGGCCATGATGACTGCATGGAGCATGAAGTTTCCTTGTAAGTGCTATGCGAAGTAGGTATCGACCAAGATACTCGAAGGCTTCCTTATTTTCATCCGTACCTCATCTGCCTCCAGGGCCCAATTTGGATTAATCTCGACTTTGACGTTCGGGCTGACGTTGACGCCTGCGGATTCAAGCCAGCGTTTATGTTGGGCCACGATTGCAGCTCGCGTCGTCGAAGCTGTATCGGTCGGAGACCCTTCGGCGTTCTTAACCGGCGCAAACACGTCTGCTGCGTCCCCTTCGACAACCATGGTGCGTTCCGCCATTGGCAGGAGATCAAAGACAAAACGCTCAAACTTGATTGCATTTGGACTCGATGGTTTTTCGATCGTTCCATCTTGCTTAAGAAACGGTACCTGCTTGATCGCGCGATGAAACGGCAAGCCGCCGTCGTTCTTTGCCGAAGCAGCCAGAAATTTCACGTCCAAGACGTGCACAGCAATATTTCCTGCCCAAAGGCTGAGCTCTCCATCTGGATTGGTTCGGCCAGCCGCTTCAGCTGGCAAATCGCTGTACTCGATAATGTGCGTTCGGCCATCAATCGAAACTACGTTTCCCACTTTCTCACTTCCAAATCGCTTCTTGACCACTTGTGTCGTCATTTGTGATTCGGACATGAGGTGGTATCCGATCAAAGCCGGGTCACAAGCTCGAACAAGCGGGTTGTCTACTTGAGCATAAAAGAAATGCTCAATGCCACGCTCCGAAGCCGACTTCAGGATCCCCTGTCGGTCGAGCGCCGCGACAATTCCGCCGTGCCCATCCGGACTCAAAGCAATCCGACAAGGCGACTCCATCAAAACCCTCCCTGTCGATGCGTCCAAAGCTGGCATGGTCCCCTGACAAAAGACGATCAGCTCATTCTGCTTCAAGCCCAATTGATGGTGACCCTCAAAGTAGTCCCGTGTTTGAAGGTCCGTGGCAGGACTGGTCATGACGAACATGGGAATGGAAGTCGAATAGCGTCGCATGGCACCGCGAAGCGAATCCGCATGCATAGCAAAGAGACTTCGATTGGATACCGGACCGATTCGAAACATTCCTTTGGGTTGGTCAAAGCCAAGCCGGGTCCCTTGTCCGCCAGCAACGAGAATCATTCCGATTTTGCCATCGCGAATCGCTTGTTCGCCGCACTGGATGGCATCCATTTTTGAAATCGTCGGGTTCGAATCATGCAATCGAATCGCTGTCGGGGGCAACGCTTTTTGCGAAAGTTCGACCCAATCAACCGCTTTCTCAAATCCTGCGAAAAGGGCCGCTAGCTCGCGAAAGTCAATCGCCTGAATCTGACTGGCCAAGTCCTGCCGCTCGTTCGCATTCAGTCCATCCCAAAATCCGAGCAGGTGTCCATTTCCGGATTCGTGAACACGCGCCATCCAGTTTTCGATTGTTTCAAGCATATGCCGAACCTCCGTGTACGCAAATCTACTTTTTGATTTCAAGTAGTTCCAGTTCCATGATCAACGCTTCGTTGGGACCAATTACCGGTGCGCGTCCCATTTCGCCATAAGCCAGATTGGGTGGCAGCGTCAAAAGCCATTTATCCCCAACCTTCATTCTTTGAAGCGCCTCCGTGCAACCGGGGACGATAAACTGGCTAACTGGGAAGGTAGCAGGTTGATTTATCTTGATCGAAGATTGAAAGACTATACCGTCGATTGACTTGGATTCGAAATGGCCAACGACAGTGTCTGTCAACGTGGGAGACTTGCCCGTTCCCGATTTGATCACGAGATACTGCAATCCCGTTTTCGTTGTTTGGATCCCATCCTTTTTCTTATTGGCCTCGAGATAGGCATTTGCCTTTTCTAGATTGAGCTTGGCAAGCTCAATCATCTTCTTTTGAACTCGTTGATCTAGTGCGACCAGGGCTTCTTGAAACTGTGCTTGAGTGAGTTTGGGTTCCTTTTTACTCAGAGCATCCAAAATCCCAATCATCAACTCTTTGCTATCGATATCTTTGTCACCAATTCCACCTTGGGAGAAACGGCTCCCGACGTCGTAACCAAGTGCATAGCTGGATGGGTCTTTGAGAGCCTGGTTCGCCTGGATGATAGGGGCGGGGGCGGTACCACCGACTTTCTCCTGGGCTTGGCACTGCGTGAAGCCCGCAAAAAGAAAGGCAGTAAAGGCCAGAGTCAATCTAAGCAACATGAGTGATGATATCCTTGGGAATCAAGTAGTAAGACGAACCAGCCATGGAAAAAAAGGGTACAATTCCTAGGCCTTCAAGACTACCCAACAAATGGGCTTGTTTACAGAGCAGTTATGGACCAAATTCCGCCCAAACGCAATTAATTTGAAAGGGTGATGCCGCTGTATTCCCTTTTTTCACGCAACCTCGACCGCGAATCGCCTGAAAGAACTCTATGTTTCCTAAACACCGCTCGAGAACCTTTTAATGCGAGCGTATGTCCAACAGGTAAATCAAGACTCCTCGTTTTACCTCGCATCCTTGCAGGCTTCGCACTGGTTTTGGGAGCGTGGTTACGAAGTCGTTTCATTTCGATTTGCGGATATTCAAACGGGCGCCCTGGATCCTTGGCTGCTTCATCGGCCTGACGAAATGGTGGTTCGCGGCGGCGTCGAAGCCATACGACTACTGCTTGCTCGAGCTGGACGGCCGTCTCCGCCCGTTTTCGATCTGCCGCATTGCCTCTCTCATTGGATCGGTCGATTTACATGGGAGACGACAATGGGTGAAGTGCGAAATCAAGTCGACTCGGAGGTCTCGTTCAACCCGTTTCACATTAAGCCGTTGCTACATCAGAAGTTGTTTAAGGGGACCGTCGTCTACGGTCTACGCGACTTGATCGCATCTGCCGCGCTTCCAGATAACACGGCGGTATTGGCTCAGCAGAGAATTGAATTCGTATCAGAGTGGCGAGTCTCGATCCTTCGAAACAAGATTTTGAACATATCGCACTACAAAGGAGATCCGATTCGATTCCCGGATATAGCAACGGTACAGTCCGCGATCGAAGCGTTTTCAGAACGCCCCATCGCATTCGGCATGGACTGGGGAATCACTGCAGGCGGCCAAACCCTATTGGTCGAAGTCAACGATGGCTATGCATTAGGAAACTATGGACTAAGCGGGATGCCTTACACCGCAATGATCGAGGCTCGATGGCGAGAGCTCATGGGGCTGCCCGACAACGGCGTCGGTGATTGCTTCACTTTGTAGTTCATGAAACCCAAAAGGCCAGCCGTCTAAAGGCGTGGCCATCACATTCGGTTTCTCTCTGATATGGAGAGCCAAGCAATGTATAGCGAAGTGTCGTTACGGTTTGTCTTGAACGGACATCATGCCGCCCATACCACCGCCGCCCATGCCGCCACCACCCAATCCACCGCCCAAACCGCCACCACCCATTCCACCGCCCATACCACCACCACCCATGCCTCCGCCCATTCCGCCCATTCCGCCTCCCATGCCTCCGCCGCCGGACATGATTGGTACGACCAAGTCGCCTACGGGATAAACGCGGACGACGTTAGCAGAAGTCTTCTTGCTAGTGATTCGCATGACCTCGTCCTCGATGACGTAAGTTAGTTGCAACGGTTCAAGAATCAGCTTAAGAGACGATCGAAATGAGATGTTGGGCAGCTCAAGCGTTACTGGTTCGTCGGCGGTGATGTTTTCTTCCTCGAGAGCCTTGTCATCGATGACAATCGGGATGTTATAGGTCTCACTGAAAAACTTGATAACGTTACTTAGTGGCGTCGCATTGAAACTGATTTCACTACTTTCTTTGAGGGCTCGATAGATTTTGCGTTCTGATTCTTTTCCGCCAGACAAATCGATGGATCCGTATCGCTCGAGACGTCGAGCGCTGAGCGCTTGCCATACGTCGGCAGGTGGATACTGGATTGGTGGTTCATCAACGAATGGAACGAGTAGTTGTTCGTTTAGATAAAGCGAATCGACGAATGCCCTGCTGCGTTTGCTAACAACGTCTCGAATCAATGACTCGTTCGAGGCCATATTGGATTCGATGTTGACCAGAATATCGATCGTCGAGTCTCTATTGATGGCAGTGATTTGAGGGGCGATTTCGTTGTTGGCGGCTGCAAACAATTGCTGTGCCATCAACGAATTGTACCGTTCTACTAATTGCTGAACGGTCCCGCTTCGGCGTTCTGTCTCGGCAATCAAACGCTTTGACGCGGACTGACTAGATTGAACTGCTTCAGTCCTCGAAATCTGTTCTTTGACCGCTACCTCCGCTCGGGCGGCTGTTTGGATCGCTGAGGAAACTTGAGATTCAAGCCGGCTTCGACCTGACGCATCGAGTTCTGTCGCTCGGCGAATTTGATCTTGCAATGCTTTGAGTGATAGCTTGACTGCCGCGGGATCGCGGTTCTTGCCTCGAGCGGCAGACAATTCACTTTTGACCTGGGCTTCCAATTGTTGGGCAGCAACGCGGCGCAGCCCCTCATCTTCGGCTAGTAAGTCACTAGCATTGGACAGTTCACTGAAGGCACCGTTACCGGGTACCAGCGTATTGGGTGCATCTGCAAACGGATCCGTTGGCAATTGAGCCGAATAGCCCACTGACCACAACAAACCGAATCCCAATGCACAGGAAATCGGCTTCATGAATCGATTCCCAATATTAACCACAAAACAAAAGTTCAACATTGGACTTTCGGTCCTATTCGGCGATCGAGTGGAGAACCAATAAGACGAAGCGCAGTCGGCCACGAATTTCGTTAGTGGCCATTCACTTTGCGATGTTCTCTGAAGCATTCGTAATGCAGCATAACCGCGGCACAATCTACGCATTCAAACAATATCTACAGAAACCCAAACATTGTTCAAAAGTGCGTTTGATTAGGCTGCTGCGCTGAGCATTTGGCAAAAACACGCATGTCAAATTCAATCAACGGGTAGAACACTAGCTCATCGGATTACTAAGCCAATATCTCAATACCCACCGATTCGGTAGTCGGGAAACCAAACAACTCAAACGCTCAACGACAGGAATTGGAACCGACTCGAAAGCTAGCTTCTGAAGCAACCTTCGACATCGGTGGTTGCCAGAAAAGCACTCCACCATGGCTCCTTCTGTTTGACCATCGAGGAAAAGATCGGTGATGCATGTTTTAAGTGCATTATTCATCAATCCGCGTCCCCAAAGCTCTGGCTGAAGATTGAACGAGAGGTAAACGTGTTTATGGTTCCTGTATACCTGTCGCCGAGTTACGACATACCCAGCAACGTTGCCATTCACCTCGATTACATCGATTTTTGTTTCCGACGCCTCTTCGCTTCGAATAGTTGCCTCGGCAAACTCATGCCAGCGTGCATCGTTCATCCAATACTGGTTTTTTCTTACTTCGGGCCGACGCATAATGCTGCAAATTGCTAGCAAATCAGAGATTTCAGCAGGCCTTAGCTTAAGTTCGCTTTTTGGAGTCATTTGCATGGCTTCATGATGGGGATTCTCAAGACACCGTTTCGTCTCAATGACGCAAGTCTCTGTCAGAATTGGTTTTGCGCCGCTAGATAAAGAAAACGAGTTGCGTAGACATCCTGGAGTGTAATCTAAGGGCTTAGCCGCCCCCATCGCTTTTGTATCGGTGTGGCAACTGGCTCACAAACCAGATCTCTTCCATCCCAAGCGAGTGCTTTTACCAAATAAACTGCCGGGAATAACAAAGAATTCATTGGTACAATCGCTAAAGCATCTCAAAAAAACAATTTTGCAGTTGACGACTCTGACTACGATTCCTATCTTCTTGCGTCCTGCGTTCAACGTAGGGCTTACAAGATCGCTGGCGACTTAAAATTCACCAGCAAACTGACGTTTTTAGAGGTAGAAAACAGCTGTGTCCGGATCGCATGAAGTCATCAGAATTCGAATGGAAGCTTATGACCATGCCGTTTTGGACCAAAGTGCTCTGGAAATAGTGGAAACCGCGAAGCGGACCCACTCTGAAGTGCACGGTCCAATTCCGCTTCCTACTCGCATCGAGCGATACACGGTACTCTCGGGTCCTAATATCGACAAGAAGGCGCGTCAGCAATTCGAAATCAGAACACACAAACGTCTGATCGACATCAAGCAAGCCACTGCTCGAACGATCGAAGCTCTAAACAAGTTGAGCTTGCCCGCTGGCGTTGATATTAAAATCAAGGCAACCACGCGGTAGGAAATTTACGCTTAAACGGCATCCATCAGGTTTTCCCAATATGAAACGGAAGCTCTGAAGGTAACCATCGATTTAGCGAAGGTAGTTGTGGTTTTCCACCTCTTTTGCAAGGTCTGCTCTTAAACTGGGTGGGCTCGTCGGTGTGTCCTTCGGTGCAAACGATTTACGGAATAAAGACGAATGAGCAAAGGAATCCTCGGCCGCAAGGTCGGAATGACGCAGATATTTGAAAAAGACGGACGCGCTGTGCCTGTCACTGTCATCGAAGCTGGACCTTGCCACGTTCTTCAGGTTAGAACCGTAGATCGAGATGGTTACGAAGCGATTCAGATGGGGTTTCTGGATAAGCCTCGTCGTCTTGCGAGTCGCGCTGCTCGTGGCCAGGTCGCTGGTATTTCAAGCAAGCGTTCAGAAAAAATCAAAGCCGCTGGCGGTGCACTTGTTGCGAAAGCTGACTGTGAGCCGAAGCGATTCATTCGCGAGTTCCGCGGTCCAGTTTCTGCGGAAGTTGGCGCTGAAGTTAAGGTTACTGTGCTTGACGGCATCAGGGCGGTTGACGTTACTGGGGTCAGTAAGGGGTGTGGTTTCTCCGGTTGGATGAAGCGACACAATTATGCCGGGCAGCGAGCTACGCACGGCGTGAAGAAAGCTCACCGCCATCCTGGTGGTACTGGTGCAGGTACGTATCCCGGCCGTGTTCGCAAGGGCAAAAAGGGTGCGGGCCAGTACGGTAATGATCAGATCACGATGCGGAACCTAACTGTTGTGCGAGTTGACGGTGAGAATAACCTCCTGTTGGTTCGAGGGGCGGTTCCGGGGCCAAACGGCGGCTACGTTATCATTCGCGAAACAAATAAAGTCGGCTAGAGAATATCAGGCGTAATGAGATGACAACACTTCCAGTTTATGACATGTCGGGCGCAAAGGTGGGTGATTATGAAATCGACCCGCAGGTGCTTGCCCCTAAGGTGAGCAAGCAGTTGCTTCATGACGTCGTCGTTATGTACTTGGCAAATCAACGCCAGGGAAGCAATAAAACCAAGACTCGCGGTGAGGTCTCCGGTTCAACGAAAAAAATGTACAAGCAAAAGGGTACGGGTAATGCCCGTGCTGGATCGAAGCGAAGTGGTGTTCGTCGTGGTGGTGGGCACATCAATGCTCGGCAGCCACGTTCGTACTACTACCGATTGCCACGCAAGGCGATTCAGGCAGCGACGCGAATGGCGATTGCTTCCAAGATATCCGCTGGATCCGTGGTGGTTGTCGATCAGATTAAAATGGATTCGCCGAAGACCAAGCTGCTCGCGTCGGCTTTGAAGGCGATGGGGCTCGAGGGTCAGACCAAGACTTTAGCGATTGGTGGTTTGGATAGAAACATCTATCTGAGCGGACGAAATATTGAGGGTTTGGTTGTTAGTCCGGTAGCGGATCTCAACGCGTTGACCGTTCTGCGGCCCAAGAAGTTGGTGATGACGCGAGAGGCTCTTGACTGGATCAAAGCAAAAACCAGTGCGTAGGTTTGGTTCGACGAACCTCCGAAGCGATTTCAATCGTAATTACATCAGAAACAAATCATGGCAAAGCAACAACCGAAAAGTAAACTCGTACTGACACCGCACCAAGTAGTGTTGCGTACGCTGGTGACGGAAAAGGGAGTCCATAAGGCTACCCGACAAAACCGTTACGCGTTCGAGGTCAATCCCCTGGCGGACAAAACCGTCATTAAGGCTGCGGTCGAGGAATTGTTTAATGTTAAGGTTGTGGCCGTTGCGACGCAAAACCGTCAGGGCAAAGCTCGTCGCTATCGTTCACGTCTCGGCGTGACGAAGGCGTGGAAGAAAGCGATCGTTAAACTTAGTAGCGAACACAAGATCGACTTCTTCTAGGAATCGCCTTCTTAAAGGAAAAAGTAGGACATTATGGGAATTCGAGTATATAAACCAACGTCAGCAGGTCGGCGAAATTCGTCGGTCAGTGACTTTGCTGAGCTGACACCGGGTGCGGTGCCTGAGAAGGCATTGATGATTCGGCTCAAGCGGCATGGTGGGCGAAACAATCAAGGCTTTATCACCTCGCGACATCGCGGTGGTGGTCACAAGCAGATGTATCGCATTATTGACTTTAAGCGGAAGAAGGATGGGATTCCTGCCAAAGTCGATTCGATACAGTACGATCCGAACCGATCGGGGCGAATTGCTCTGCTTCATTATGCGGACGGTACAAAGACATACATCGTGGCTCCAGATGGGCTAAAGGCTGGGGCGACATTGCTCAACGGCCCTGAGGCTCCGCCGACGCTTGGTAATTGCTTGCCGATGAAGAATATTCCACCAGGGACGGAAGTTTGCTGCGTGGAGATGACATTTGGGCGCGGTGCAGCACTTTGTCGCTCTGCTGGATCGTCTGCTGTTCTGATGGCACGCGAGGCAGGTTGGGCGCAATTGCAGTTGCCTAGTGGCGAAATTCGGCGTGTGCCAAGTCAGTGTCGTGCGACGATCGGCAAGGTTAGCAATCCAGACCATGGAGCGATTCGTATCGGTAAGGCCGGTAGGAATCGTTGGAAGGGTTGGAGGCCTCACGTTCGCGGTACGGCAATGAATCCTGTGGATCACCCGCACGGTGGTGGTGAAGGACGAACAAAGGGTGGTCGTCACCCAGTGAGTCCTACAGGTAAACTGGCTAAGGGTGGTTTCACTCGAAGGCCTCGCAAGCCAAGCAACTCCGCAATTATTCGTCGACGCAAGTCGGTTCGTTACGGTCAACTGAAACTGAGATAGTTAAGGGAAGAGTTCTGACACATGGGACGTTCGACTAAAAAGGGTCCGTTTGTAGACCCGAAGTTGTATGCGAAGCTTGTAAAG
>JANMNR010000404.1:0-1736 GCA_031368325.1 Pirellula sp. | reverse complement strand
CAGAAACACTTTTTCTACTTTGCTTGCCACAAGCACTTGCGTTTCCCAATTAGGCTCTCGCATTTTTGATTCAGCGAGATCGTAAACCGTTTCCCAATTAGATTTGTCGATCTCGTCCCCTTGGAATCCGAACAACTCCTGCGAGAGCTCGATAAACCAAGACCATTGAACGGTATTGTTGATATTGCCAAGGTTTTCGAAAAGCCGAGCTACTTTTTCGCGAGGGGAGATGCCAGGCTCCTCAATGAGATGCTTGCGCATACCGGACGAATGGGCGAGTTCCGTATAATAGTGATAACCCAACAGATCCGCCAACGAATGGGAGGCTGGAGCGTGTGGATTGATGTGAGAGTGGGAATCGATCAAAACGATCTCATCCAACTGATCAAACAAAACTTGGCTTAACGAATGGCTCATGGTTGTTTTCTTGGTGTTTTGTTGAACTTAGCCGCCGCTAACCGGCGGGATCAAGGCGATCGCGCTTTGAGAATGCGCGACATCAATCGTATCCAACTCGGATAAAAACTCATTGTCGATGGCGATGCGTCCAAATTCAACCAGAGATCGCAGAGATTCGAATTGGCTTGCGATGGCCTCCTTGAATTGCTTGACCGAGACAGGCAGGTTGACTTGTATCTCAATCGCGTTGGTTCCGACGCGTTCACGTGCACCTGCGAACATCTTTACAACCAATCTCGAGTTCAAGATGAATAGCGGCTTTTACCAGTTCCTGGTTGTGCGGTTCCTATGTTCCAGCAATGGTAACCCTGAGACTCTACCATCGATTTGACGTGGGCTGCGTAATATGGGCTCACGATGAGCGTCAGGCCAATACCCATATTGAACACATGTTCCATTTCAGTTTGGGCAATACCCCCCAGCTTTGCGATCCATTCGAAGACGGGAAGGATCTGCCAGGTGCCCCGTTCGAAGATCAAGTCAACATTGGGTGGAAGGATGCGTTCGGTGTTTTCGAGGAGTCCGCCACCTGTGATGTGTCCAATGCCATGGATGACGTTTTTTACTTTGTAGTGATTCAGAATGGTGCGCGTGAGCTTGCTGTAAATCAAGGTTGGAGTTAGGAGTGCATCTCCGACGGTCATCCCCAAGTCCTCGACATAGTCTTCGATCTTGAGCGCGGCCACCTCGAACACAGCCTTTCTGACGAGGCTAAAGCCATTGCTGTGTACGCCAGACGAGTTAATACCCAAGATAACGTCACCCGGAGCGATATCTCGTCCCGTGATTAGATTCCTTTTTTCTACCACTCCAACACAGAAGCCTGCTAGATCGTAGTCATCCGATTGATACAGGTCCGGCATGATGGCTGTCTCACCACCGAGAAGACTGCATTCGGCAGCGATGCACCCGTCCGAAATCCCCTGTACGATGGATTCGAGTAGCGGCGGATTGTCTTTGGACATGGCCACATAGTCCAAAAAGAACAAAGGTTCAGCACCAGTACATAGGACATCATTGACGCACATCGCAACCAGGTCGATGCCGACGGTGGAATGTCGGCCCGCTTTGATCGCCACCTTGAGTTTGGTGCCTACTCCGTCGGTCCCGGAAACGAGGATGGGGTCCTGGTAGTTTCGAGAGAAAAGGGATTTTGTGAAGTCGAGTGCGTAGAGGCCTGCAAATCCGCCGTCGTTGCGGACGACGCGGGGAGTGAATGTGCGGTGCATAAGCTTGGGCAACCGTTGCATCGACTGCTCATACAATTCAAGGTCGAC
>JANMNR010000321.1:0-6065 GCA_031368325.1 Pirellula sp. | reverse complement strand
AACAAGGCCATGATCAACGCAACTGCATCGTCAATCCCGGGATCGCAATCAATGATGACTTTACGTGCCATGCTGGACAAATATCTCTTAAGTGAGTCAACTCGTATTAAAACTACTCTTAGTTTTATGTCACTTACCCTTCATTAGCTAGCCGCCCGGCTGGCTTACGTTACCAACATGCTCGAAGATTTCCTAAGTCTTGCCGAATCGAACCAAGATCTCTCGCCAGATCAAATGCAACAAGCGATCACTTGGATGCTTGCAGGCATGGTCCCAGACGACGAAATCGGCAAACTCCTCCTAGCTTTACGACAGAAAGGGGAGTCCGTATCCGAATTGGTGGGGGCTGTCCGGGCTATGCGGACAATGATGACGCCCATTCGCACCACACGCGTCGGACTGCTCGACACCTGCGGAACAGGTGGCGATGGAGCCAAAACCTTCAACATTTCAACCGCCACAGCAATCGTGGCAGCCGCGGCCGGTGCTACCGTCGCTAAACACGGCAATCGAAAAATCACGAGCGCTACCGGTTCGGCGGACGTGCTGAACGAGCTCGGAGTCAAAATTGAAGCGAGCCGCGATGTCGTTGAAACCTGTTTGGACGAACTTGGAATCTGCTTTTGCTTTGCCCCGCTTTTGCATCCGGCCATGAAACACGTCGCAACCGTTCGGCGATCGTTGGGGGTGCCGACCCTCTTCAATTTCCTGGGTCCGCTTTGCAACCCTGCTGGGGCTGCATTTCAAATCATCGGAGTTGGCAGAGAAGACCTGCAGACCAAAATGGCCGCCGCACTTCTTCAATTGCCCATCGAAGCTGCTATTGTCGTTCGCGGTGAGGACGGGATGGACGAGGTTTCATTGTCCGCTGACACCCATGTCCTACATATCCAACGGAGCATGCTGACCCAGACGACATGGACTCCCGAGTCCTTTGGCCTTTCGAAAATCAGCGTTGACGACCTCAAAGTCGACGATGCGAAAGAAAGCGCATCGACTATCCGGTCTATACTCAACGGGGAACAAGGGCCTCGCCGCGATATTGTATTGGCAAACACATCTGCGGCGCTGTGGGTCAGTGGCATGACCCACTCGCTCATTGATGGCGTAGCCCGAGCAGCACGAGCTATCGACTCGGGCAAGGCCACTGAGATTCTAAAATCGCTCGGCGAACGATCTCATTCGACCGTTTGATACTCCCATTCTTTGATGTCGACAATCGACTGAAAGACACAGTAGCCTACCGGCTTCGACTTAAAGACCTCGCCACGAAGCGAGAACTTCTTGCCTTCTCGTTCAACCTTGATGACTTCCTCGTCGTCGATCCAAACAGTGATGAGTTTCTTGTCAACGCGGACTCGGAACGCATACCATTGTTTGTTTTTGAATTGGCGGAAGCCGGTCGTCTCATTCTCCGAAGCGTCATTGCCGTTGATGCTGCTCAACCCAACCAATCCGCCTCCCCAGCCACCGCATATAAGCGAACAAAATTCATCGCCCACGGGAAACGTAATGCCAGCAAAGAAATCCGAACCATCCACGCGCGACGCTTTCCATCGCATCTCAAAATTCTCTTTGGGAAAGTCCTTGCGAATCGTAGTGATGCCGGTCATCGGCTCCCCCCGCTCAAGCCGCAAGACACCCTCGGTGATCTCGGCAGTGCCCTCGCCACCAAAATTCGTAATCTCCCATCCCTTAAGCGAGTCCTTTTCCAAAAGCGGTTTCCATTTCGACTCTTCTTTGGCTGGCACCACTTTCTCATCGTCCGGCGGTTTTGGCAGAGCTTTCTTTGTGGCCTCTTGAGCAATCGTGAATTGAGTCAGAAGGAGAATTGTCGACACCCCCAAGCAGAAACTTCGAAAGAGAGGAGCAAAGAACATGGACGGGCCTTTCCAAGAGTCAAGTTAGTTGGTTTCAGTCAGAGTCATCCTATGATAACAAGAAACCTGGCAGCAAGCTTTCGTCGACGGAATTCTAGAGCAAAAGGAAAGGATCCTTCGAGATGAACTCGAAGGCATGGGTATGCCGTCGGCCTACCAGTACCGTTCCACTACGACATGCCCCGGTGCGGACTTTTTGTGCTTCACCATTCCTCGAAGTTTCAATAGTGCTTCGACATCGTCAAGCATCTGAGGATTACCGCACATCATGACCACACTGTTTGAAGGGGACAGAGCATTCTCGGCTTTACTTTCTAAGGAACCGTTTTCAATCGCCGTTGTGATTCGACCCGAAATGGCCCCTGGTACCTTCGCCCTAGATATCACCGGAATCGAATGGAATCGGCCGCCGTACTGTTCCTTAACTTGTAACAATTCCTCTTGATAAGCAAGATCTGTCGCGAACCGAACCCCGTGAACCAACACCACATTCTTGTGACGTTCCCAAATCGTCTTCTCCCGCATCATGGCAATGTAGGGCGCTAACCCAGTCCCGGTGGCTAGTAGCCATATCGTTTCTGCGTCTGGCGTATGAGATAGCGTAAAGCCGCCAGTCGCCTTGGCGGATACGTCGATCGACGCCCCCTCCTCCAACGCCCAAAGCCTCGGCGTTAGTTCACCGCCATCGACCCGAACAATAAAAAAATCGAGCGTATCGGAATGGGGTGACGCAACGGAATACGGACGGTGCAAGTGCTTTTCAGGCAATTCCATGCCAACTTGTAGAAACTGCCCCGACTCGAACGGCCCCACACCGGGGCAATGAATCGACAAGGTAAACAAACCATCGGACCAAACATGTTTGCGTGCAATTTTGCCCGAGATCCACTGGAGAGCCATAGACCAAAGTTCCTTGCGGCGAGAGGGAAAGCTAACTGTCGAACTAAGTATGGTATCGAATTTCCAATACCTTCCCTGCTGTAGTTCGAGGAGCAAAAGATTTTTACAAGAATATTTTGAGGTTTAAAACGCTTTGACCAGACGTGTCCAGGACCTGGCGATCATTCCATTAATCGAATCGGACTTTGGTCGGAACCAAAGAAGTCGAATAGAACGAAGGAACCCGCGAGGACTGGATTATGGCAACTGCAACGTCTCCCACTGCTCCCAAATTTGTTCAACAAGCCTTTAACTGGGATGAACTCGATACCTTAGTTGCAAAAACGCAAACGCCGGAAACTGCCGCCTCTCCCGTCCGATCGACTCGCAACAGCAAGCCCATAACGGTTCCAACCTTTACCAAAACCACTTCCGTTCGTCGCGGTCGATGTGAACACGTCGGCGGCATCCTGGCTTCCGTTCTAGAACGCTACGGCATTGGTATCGACGAACTACTCGCCGAAATCGATGGCTTGAAATAAGAGAAAATTGCAGGCAGCAATCGGAACCCGATGGCGATTTCGATCTTGTCATTCTAGGAAGTGAAAAGGGCATGAGGCCCCTATCGTATGGCCCCTACGCTATTTGCAAGCGTCCCCAGTTCTTTCCAAAAAGTGACGTGTTCGTTGCGGTCCTTAATAAAATCTTCATCGAAAACCGCCCTCCGCAACTCCTCCCGCTGTTCGACAAACTTCGAGAAATCGCGAGGATCATCCGGACTGAAAACGGGACAAGGGCGATCGTAAACAATTGCGGCCCCTTGTTCCCCTTGCGTGTGAAATCTCGAAAGACCAATCACTCGATCGGCAACGTAAATCGCTTCATTCAATTCGTGCGTTACCATCAGAATCGTATATTCTGGCCGCCTACCCTCGCGTTTTGCGATCAAGTTTTCTTGGTAAAACCGCAGCAGCATGATCTGCAAATCCTCCCGCATCGCTTCGTCGAGTGCACCGAACGGTTCATCCAACAACACAATTTTAGGCCGCGTAATAAACGCCTGCGCAACCGCCACTCGCTGCTTCATTCCCCCCGACATTTCCTTCGGAAACTTTCCACATGCATCAGCTAGCCCAACCTGATGTAGAAAGTCTCTCGATTTTTCGAAATGGACACGCCGCCTTGCAAAGTACTGTCGCGGAAAGAATAGTCGCATCATCAATGACGTCTCATCCAGCTTTAAGCCGAAGCTAACGTTTTTTTCCGCGGTTAGGAAATCATACAAGGCATAGTTTTGATAAACGATTCCTACGTTGCGATTCGGTCCTACGACTGGCATTCCATCCGTAAGTATTTCCCCGGAGGTCGGCGGATGTGTCCCTAAAATCGCCTTGAGCAGTGTGCTCTTGCCACAACCGCTTGGACCAACCACCGCAACGATTTGGCCGGGTAAAACCTGGAGATTGATATTGTCGAGCACTCGATAATTACCAAAAACATGGCTCAACGACTTAACTTCTAATGCAAACTCACTCATATGCAGTTGTCCTGCTCCTCTGGGCTCAATCAACGTACCATGGGCAAAGTTTTCGGCGCAGCGTCGCTAGTCCCCATTCGGCAATCAAGCCGATGAAAGCCAGAATCGCAAGGTAGACATAGACGATGCTCATGTTCAAGACCCGAGATTGCATTCGAATCTGGTAACCTAACCCTGCATTCCCTACCACCATTTCCGCGGCCAGCAAAAAGACCATGGCTGGCCCGATCTGCAGTCGAATTCCGTCAATGATCTTCGGTAGGATTTGCTTCCAAATCACCTCGTAAATAATTTCCATTTCCGAAGCACCGAGCGTGTAAGCTTTGTTGATTGCTTCATCGCTGACGTCCTGCCGGACCGCTTGATAAATCGATTGGGTCATGGAAAAAAAGATCCCTAACGCAACCATGGATGTGAACATTCTCTGGTCCGTTCCCACGAGCGCAAAGTAAATTGGCATCATGGCCGTTGGTGGAATCTTGGATAGAAACATGACCACGGGACTCAACGGCGCTTCGATCCAACGGTATGCACCCATCAGTATGCCAACAACAATCGAAGCGGCGACTCCGGTTGCCATCCCGATGACCAATCGCCACAAAGTCGCACGAATATCGACCCAAAACATCGGGGGTTTGGGGTTTTCTGGAAGTCCCTGAGCGCGAAAAATCTGCTTGAATCCTTCTCCAAGCTTTTCAAAAGATGGGATAGTGGTTTGGAGGGAATTTTTGAGAGTCGCCCTTGCAGAAACAATTTCATACGCCCCCAACAGCACTGCAACTCCGCCGATGGCCAAGAGCCAGAAAAGCCAGGGGGGAACGGGACGTCGAATCATTCTGTCACTTTGGGATAATGGAGTTCCGTCGAAACCAACAACAAGCAAGGCCGCATTAGGCTCGTAACTTGTCGCGATTTTCACGACATTCTAGCAGCATCAGACGCTTCGCCATCTAGGGCAACGGCAAATTCATGCCGGGCTGCCACATGGTAAGCACTGTCTTCCAGCAGAAAAAGCGTCGAACTTTGCAAAAGTTGAGCCCAATTCGCGGGGAATTGTGGCCTAACAATTTGTCCATCCCGTTAGCCCCGTATTTCCGACTACCCGACGCACCCAAGCTATTATCAGATACAAATCCTAGTTTCCCTGTCACCCGCACTCAACTTTTAAAGCCTAATGATCGAATCCGCTCTGGCCTCCGGGACCTACGAAGTGCTGCGCAATCGCTTGCGCGAAGCGGCCAGCAATCTACGACAGCGATTTGAAAAACTGCATGCGGAACGAGCCACCGTCTTCGGCAGTATTCAGACGCGTCTCCAATCAACGACACACGTTACAACCGATCACAATTGTATCCCTCGCGATCTATTTGCCACCGATTCGCATATCCTCCTCGGATACAACGTCCAGTTTGGCTTGAAAACCGAGATTGTCGCCAGCGACGTGCTTGCCCTCTATCGATTCGATGGCCAGCATGCTCGCCAAGAATCGCTCGATCCGTTGCTAAGCGATGCGTTTCGCCGCGACTTCCAAGAGCTCTATCGCTACTACCGCAACGCCACCTTCCTGCGATTCTTTCGAAACGATCCATTGCTCTACATGGTTTTTCAAACCGGAAAAACCACAACCAATTTCAAAGCCTTTAAGTGGTCCCTGAATGGTCAAGTGTTGCAATACGTGGATAATCGTAGCGAAGCCGAAGTCCGCGCACCCTCGCAACATGCTTTCCAATGGAAACGAGCCACACGTGAAGACCATCGGCACGGAGCAC
>JANMNR010000308.1:0-8475 GCA_031368325.1 Pirellula sp. | reverse complement strand
TGTCGCTCAAACCCTCCAAAAGTTGACCAATGAAGTGAGTGCGCAAAGGAAGAACCCATTAACACCGCAAAAAAATGCACAGGCCAAATGGGATAAGAAACCGCCAGTTTGACAAAGGCGGCTTTTGACGACAACGAAACGGCATGGTACGTCAGATTCGAACACAAAAAGAGCATGAGAAAAGCTCCAAAGATTCCATGCAAAATGAACCGCCGCCTAATCGCAATTGCCCAAATGAACGTTCCAGCTTGAACCTCCGCCTTTTTTCGGCCGCGGTAGAAAAAGAAAAGTCGAGTCGCAAATGACACAAAAAAAGCCAACCATGTAATGCAAATCTGGACAAAGACTTCTCTCGATACCGATCGCATGAAGATTGTCACAATTGGCATGGCCAATGCGATTGCAATCATCAAGACAAAGATCTCGTGCAAATTCACTTGGTAGGCGGATTTAACTGGCTCGGCATTCATTTGAATTGCGGCGTCATGCTGTTGGGTACTTCCAAGGCCCGCGGTACTCTCGCCTCAGCAGCTTGTTTGCGGCTTCATCGCTAATGACTTTTTCATTGGCTCCGTCCCATTGGATGCTTCGACCAAGTTTATACGAGAGCATGCCGAGGAGGCTCATGTTGGTCGCCAAATGGCCAACCTCAATGTCGCAAGTCGGTCGTTTGCCTGACTCAATCGCAGCAATGAAATCGGACCATAGCAGCGTGATACTATGACCATCGGGTTCCGTATGCTGTGCATCCTTATGAACGACCGGTTGTTTGGAGTCTGCCGGATAAAAAGTCCAGCCGTCGCGCCAGCCCATGTGAAACGTCCCTTTGGTCCCGTAGAAATAGCAACCTACGGAGTGCTTCTCGGCTCCATTGCCGGCAAACCTTCGGTGCTCCCACGTCGCAGTAAACGATTCAAATTCGTAAACCGCAATTTGCGAGTCAGGCGTATCCGTTGTTTGTTCCTTTTCATTCAGGATAGCAGGGCCGGCAATCGATCGACCGCCGGTAGAGTAGATCTTCTTGGGATACTTTTCTTCGGACCACCAGAGCACTTGATCAAGCCAATGAACTCCCCAATCGCCGAGTGTTCCATTTGCAAAGTCCAGGTAATTGCGGAAGCCACCAGGATGGATCTTTCGGCAATAGGGTCGCATCGGAGCCGGACCGCAGTACAAATCCCAATTCAAGTTGGATGGCGGTTCACTGTTTTGTGTAGGCTTCTCCACCCCTCCGGAGCTGTGCACAAACATTCGTACCGAACCGATGTCACCGACGTTGCCCTCCTTCAGGAACTTCATGCCCGAGACATAGTGGGGTCCGATGCGGCGGTGCAGTCCGACTTGGACGGTTCGATTGGCTGCTCGCGCAGCATTGAGCATGGCGCGGCTTTCTTGGATTGTGTGACCAGTCGGCTTTTCAACGAAAACGTGAGCACCGGCACCGATGGCGTCGATCGCGTTCAACGCGTGCCAGTGGTCAGGCGTTGCGATGATCGCGATGTCGATCTTCTCCTTGTCGATGAGTTCGCGGACATCTTGATACGTTTTCGGTTCGTCGCCTGAAAGTTTCTTGACCTTCTCTGCCGCCAACTCAAGAACATCGGAGTCGACGTCGGCCAGCGCGACGACTTGGCAATTGCCCGCCGCCATGGCCTCTTTGAGAATGTTCATTCCCCACCAGCCGCTTCCGATCAAGGCGGTTCGGTATTTTTTGGCTTTGCTGGTCGCGTGAATGCTAGGCGCGCTTCCGAGTACGAGTCCGGTAGCCAAAGTCGACTGGATGAAATTGCGTCGAGGAATCGTCATGAGAGTAGTTCCGATTAAGAGGACACGTCAACGCAAGCGAGCTCACCGGCCGCGTTGCGACAATAGATCAAACCATTACACAGGACAGGAACCGTCCAACATTTGCCGTCCAATATTTTAGCGGTGGATAGCGTTTCGAAAACTTGGCTGGACGCGACCGCGATGGACAACTCACCCGCTTCGCTCAGAATTATGAGATGATTGTCGGCTACCATCAAGGACCCGGCGCCTAGCCCTGCGTGGCTCCAACGGACTTCGCCGCTTGAGAATTCCATGCACTTCAATTGCACCTCGCCTCCCTCATCGCCATCGAAGCCATAGAGATAGCCATCGACCAATACACTTGAGTTGAGCTGGTTCTGCATTTCTGTGTTGTTCCAAACGACTTTGGCGGCCGAGTCGGTAATCGAAAGCAAAGCGGCACCTCGTCCGTACCCGGATGAAATAAAAACTTGATCGCCCAGGACAATGGGGTCGGCCGCGTTGCAGCCATTCGTCGTCAGCCATCGATGCTTCCAAGCAACTGCTCCAGAATCAAGATCGACACACTGATAAAATTTTCCGGAAGCAATCAAGGCGAACCAACGCTCTCCAATTTGGATTGGATGAGGAGTCATGTAGCCTGCTTCGCCGCTGCCTGACTTCCAAAGGATGGTTCCGTTGTTTTTGTCGATTGCGATTCCCGCTTCCCCTACATTGAGGATCAACTTGTTGTCATGGACCATTGGCGACGCGGAGAAACCCCAGCCCGGGATACGCACATCGGCTTCTTGTTGAACGTTTTTTGACCAAATGACTTTTCCGGAAAGGGCATCGAGGCAGAACAAGTCCCCATGTCGGCTCAACGTGTAAACGCGATCTCCATCCACCGTCGGAGTGGACGTTGGCCCGCCTTCGAAGAAACGATCCTCGAGCGGGCAGTCGTACGAATGCTTCCAGAGTACTTTGCCCGATTTCGCTTCCAAGCATACGACCGCGTCCTGGTTGTCGGAGTTACCCATCGTGTAGAGTCGGCCATTGGCTACAGTCACGGAGGAGAATCCGATTCCGACTTCGGTTTTCCAACGGATACTTGGGCCGTTTGCAGGCCAAGTGTGTTGCCATTTCTTTTCGGCGGATACACCGTTTTTCGAAGGTCCTCGCCAGACCGGCCAGTCGTCTCCGTTTGCGATGGGTACAAAGAACCAAAGCAAGGCAATCATCTGAATAAATCGTCCAATAACGCTCACAACGCAGCGGTTCCTGACTTCAAGGATAGCAACAACGGAAACTCGTAATGCAGAATTGTAACACGAAGCGGGGAGTCCCGTTCTGCTTTGATTACGGAGCCTCAATGGACTGCAAGAGTTTGGCCGTTCGTTCTATGGCATCGCTTGGGATCGTATGCGGGCCATTGAACTCGACAAGAGGTCCGACGCATCCCGCTTCCGAAAGTAGTTTTTGAAGCCAGCGCCCGGTTGCGATGGGAAGCACTTGATCGGCTTGTCCGTGGCTTTGGACCAAGGGTACCGAGAGCGGTTTGGCTAGAGCAGCGTTTCGCCAAAGCGATTCGCAAACAAGGGCGCCCGAGTATACAAGAAGGCCAACAACGGGAGTGACAGACCCTCGCAAAGCCGTATCAACCGCCAGCATCGCGCCTTGAGAAAACCCTCCCAACACGATGGGCAGGTTGGGCCATTTCTGTTGAGTCAGGCATTCGTTGATGCAGTTGCACAATTTCCCCCGTGCATCATCGATTCCGTCAGGAACCGCGTCTCGCATTTTGTCAAAAGAGTTTGTCGCAGACATTTGCATGAGCTGGGCCATGTTGAGCCGCCACCAGGCTCGTGCACCATGCATTCCCTCATCTCCCAAATCGACGGGTGCTTCTGGAAAAAGAAATGCGGGTTTGGGTACGTCCTCGGGAAGCTCGTAAAGGATATCCTCGAACAAGCCTACAAGATCGGAACCAGGTGCACCAAATCCATGACACAACACGACGAGGCACGATGGGGCGGTTTTGAATGGCCGGACCAAAATGGTCGCCAAGGTTCCGAATGTGGGTCGATCTAGCAACCAAGCTTCTGGGTCGAATCGCATGTTAATTTCGGCGCCGAAGCGATCCGGCGCATCATCGAGTTGCAATAAAAGTACGATCTATTGCGTTATCGAACTTCTTTCAACGACATCCACGATAGATAGCCGAGTACCGCAGAGCATAGCATGAATGCGATATCCATTAAGAGGCTTGGGTACCGAAATAGAGAACCCATTCCCGCAAGACTCATAATGAGATCGAGAAGAAAAAGTAGTAGTACCAAACCAGCGACCACTAGACCGCCTAAACACAACAATCTGGGCATCAAGTTCCTCGGTGCTCTTCAGGGATGATCCCAGAATCTGGGTGGCTGCTGCAAAGGGATATCGTGAAGGAAATAGTACGCATGGTGACGCGGGAAGGATCCTGCAATCGAAAAGGTCCGGAAACTAGCCCGGAATTGGGTATCTCGAGTCGTCAAAACAACTCTCGTGGCCGACGGCTAGTATAGTTGAACTTTTTCGACTGTCATGGGGCAAGTTCCTGACGTCGTGTTTTTATCCGAAAAGCTATCCATCGAGACCAGGATGACAGGATTTCTTAGAGAAAACGGACCAGATTTACCGGCCAAGGACGCGTTGCGCAAGCTGATGCCGGTTTCGGATACGTACGCGTACTTCGATCATGCAGCCGTCGGACCGATTCCGTTGCCTACTGCTCAGGCGATTCGACGGTGGACCGATCAATCTTTGCTCCAGGGCGACGTTTGCTGGCCGGAGTGGTCCGGTGCAGCTGGTCGATTGAGGAATTCCACCGCAAAATTGCTCAGCTGCAAACCGACCGAAATCGCGCTGATACCCAACACAACGTTCGGAATCAACATGATTGCTCAAGGATATCGATGGAACGGTTCGCCCCGGACTGAAAGCGTGGTGCTGCTGAGCAACGAGTTTTCCAGCAATCTCCTACCGTGGCTGGCACTTAAAAATCGTGGCGTTGAGATTCGAAAGGTACAGGTGGACAAATCAGGCGTGGTGTCGCTCGATGCAATTCGGGATGCGATCGACGCCATGACACGTTTGGTCGCTGTGAGTTGGGTTGGTTACTTTACCGGATATCGGATGGATCTCGCCAAACTTTCCCAGTTGGTTCATACCGCAGGGGCGCAGCTTTTTGTGGACGCGATACAAGGATTGGGGGTCTTTACGCTGAACACCCAAGAAATCCCAATCGACTACTTAGCGGCTGATGGTCACAAGTGGATGCTTGGACCGGAGGGAGCTGGATTGCTGTACATTCGACAAGAAAACTTGGAACGACTTGAGCCGTTGATGCAAGGATGGGGATCGTTACAGATGGCAGGAACGTTTCAAACTGACAACATGGTTCTCAAAAACGAGGCCTCGCGATACGAAGGTGGCTCCGCCAATCATGTGGGGCAGATTGGTTTTGGCGAAAGCCTAGACGTCCTACTGAACCTAGGGTGCAATCTCGCCGAAAACCCAATCGCGTCCGCGGTATTGGACAATGCAGCCTGCATCGAGGAGGGGCTCAAGTCGATTGGAGCCAATGTGTTTCGATCGCGCAGCATCACTGGTAGGGACACCGAACTTAGCGGGATTTTGACGTTTGAACTACCGGGCGTAGAACCAAACGCGATCCGAAGTCGACTGCTTGGCGAAGAAATCGTTGTAAGTGTCCGGCACGGACGCGTGCGAGTTGCAACTCATGCTTACAATAACGCGGAGGATATCCAACGTTTGGTTGAAACCATTCGAGACATTGACGCAAAAACTAGGAAAATCGGCTCATGAGTTTGGACCCAACCACCAACCCTTACAGTCCCGTCTTTACATCAGACGCATCGAGTTTGCGTGGCAAGGGACCACTATCAGGCTTCGACAAGGTCATCTGTATTTTCTTTATCATTTTGGGATCGTTAGGCGTTCTCTTTACCATTCAGGGAGTTTTCGGCTTGGTCATCCTCGCGTTTATGGATGACGAAAAGATGTTCAATCCGATGAAAATCTTTCCTGGTGCGATGGCGGTCGCAATTGTATTCATGATGATCAACTTCGCGGTTTCGGTCTTTGAAATCATCGGAGGAATATGGGGACTACAGCAAAAGCTTGCTGGAGCAAGAATGATCCGCAACGTATCTGGGTTCATGATGGTTTTCAAGATTGTTGAGACAGCTTATGGATGCGTTGTCAACTATATGTCCATCGGTCCGACGATGGAGCAAACGATGAAACAGATGCCACAGCAGCCCAACGCCCCAGACATGGGAACGTTTATTGAAGTTTTGATGTATGTGTCGGTCGGTGTGACCATTCTGTTCGGACTGGGCATGTTTTTCTTTTACCTGTTCACCTTTTTGCGATTTAGCAAAAAAGATACGTTGTCCCAGTTTTCCTAAGGTGATGCGATGAGTGCTGAACTGAGTTCAAACAAAGCTGTTTACACCGGTTCGTTCGACCCCGTCACCCTTGGCCATTTGGACATAATCGAACGCAGCGCGAGGTTGTATTCTTCGTTGGTGATTGGTGTCGGAATGAATTCCGCCAAGCAATCGTTGTTTACGACCGACGAGCGTATAGATTTGTTGCAACGCGTCACTCGACATCTGCCGCATGTTACTGTCGAGCGATTTGATGGATTGGCGGTGGATTTTGTTCGCAACAGCGGAGCGAGGGTTATGGTGCGTGGGGTTCGACCGTTAACCGATATCGCGGCAGAATTTACCATGATGATGGCCAACCGACAGTTGGACACGGATATTGAAACGGTTTTTCTGATGGCGGATGAAGTTTACGCTCACGTCTCCAGTACACTCATCAAGCAGATTGCCAGCCTAGGTCATGGGCGTTCACTGGACAAATTTGTTCCCAGTGAAATCATTCCCGATTTGATGGAAAAAGTTCTCGCCACACAGGCCGCCCGAACGAACTAAGGCGTCGCACAGTTGCGGAAAAACAGATTGGAAAGTTTAGAAAATGCTTTTAGGTGAACCGCAAACGAGCGCATACGATTGGCGATTTCAGGTCTTTGGATTTCCAGTCCGTGTCTCATGGCTTTTCTGGGCCGTCAGCGCGGCATTAGGCTATGGCCATGCAATGTCGCTCCAAGGTGCCTATCGCGGAATGCAAGTCAATTTGGGCGCGATTCTAGCAATTTGGGTAATTGTCACATTCATTTCAATCTTGGTTCATGAACTTGGCCATGGATTGGCGTTTCGTTTTTTTGGGATCCGGTGCGACATCGTTTTGTACCACATGGGAGGTCTCGCCATACCTGGAGCCGGCATGATCTGGGGAAGAAATGGTCGAAGAACGCAACTCAGTCATCGGGATCAGATCATTATTTCAGGTGCAGGTCCCGCGATTCAGTTGTTGCTTGGGGCCTTCGTTGGGATCGTTGCCATTTTATGTGGGATCTATGTACCTGAATTCAATTGGCTGGCGGACTACCTGCGGATAGATGTGGGCACTCCGAGAAACCCGTTCGCGTGTGCATTCGTTCGATTCATGGTTACGTCGAGCATATGGTGGGCGATGATCAACCTACTACCGATCTATCCACTCGATGGTGGCCACATCGCGCAACATCTGATCGGTATCTATCGACGCACGAGCGGTCTTATGGAGGCACATGCAGTGAGCGCGGCCGTGGGTATCGTCCTCGCATTTTGGTGTTTCACGCACGGCATGGAACTCAACGCATTGTTCATCGCATCGATGGTGATGAACAACATCCAGACCATTCAGAGCGGTTATGGACCTCGAAATTGGTGATTGTGGAAAAAAATTTCCAATTATTTTTCGACGACTTCGTGATCGATTTTCTATCCCGTTGATCTGCTTTGCACAGCCAGTGTGGATGCATTTTTTTTTGCTGCAATCCATCCTCAATGAACCGTTTTGCGCGACCTCACCACGATACCAAATCGAGCGAAGAGAACTGTGTCATCATCGAAGGGACAAATCGTTGCGATCGATCGAACACGTCATCGCATGTATGCGCATGCGCATGCGATGAGACAATAAATTTATTGGCTTTTTGCATTTCAAGACGACTGCGAGCTTGTTGTTTCGCGATCAGCAGAGCACTGATGATGCGTCTCCATGGTTGATTCAGATCATCGATTCGATGATACATGCGAGAGCAAAAAAAGTGCATCCATCATCATCGCACATGAATGCCATGTCGATCGTAAAAAGTGTCTTCCATCGAACGATGAACAGATACTGCGAACGCATACGTTCGTCGAGCTGATGTGGAAAATTGGTTTCATTTATGTGGAAAAATTGTCGAAAAGATGTTGCATTAACTTTCGACTTTTATACAAATAGTCGCAGTGGATGTTGTTCCTTTGAAGAGATTGGTTTGTTTGGTACTCGATTCGTCGAGAACACGACACGACGTCAACAAGCAGAAGATTTCGACAAAGGGTTTTTAAGTACCGGTTGCTAGACATAGATCGATCATCTACTGCTTCTGATGTTCGGTCAGTGCGGCAACTAAAAATTTCGCTTTTCGGAGGATATATCCGTGGCCAAGAAAAAAGCTGGGGCAACGAAGAAGAAGGTAGCTAAGAAAGCTGCTAAGAAGACAGCAGCACCTAAGAAGGCTGCAACCAAGAAGAAAGTAGC
>JANMNR010000250.1:0-3439 GCA_031368325.1 Pirellula sp. | reverse complement strand
ATATCCACGGAACAAAAACGGCAAAACAAAAAGTCATGTCAATACCGAATTTTTAACAGCCACGGGGCAACTCCGGCACTCGCCAGGATCCTCATGAATTGTGTTCGAAGGTTTGCAGCCCCGCCACGATACCGACCAACGCAATAGATCGAACCCTCGGGGGCGTTGCACACCATCAATTTGGTCAGGGCAGGGTGATGCGATTAGTCTTCGTCGTCAGTCCACTGATTCGCTTCTTCAGATGGTTCAGCTTCGGCTGCCGATACGTAGGCTTGCTCCTCCTCGTTTCGTTTCTTTTTCTTTGCTTTAGGGGCTTTTGGCGTCTCTTCCCAACTGTCGTCGCGACGAATCTTGTTCGACCGATTCTTGGGCTTGCTCGGTGCTGCTTCCGCTACATCTTCTGCACCCGATCGCATGGTTTCCCATTGTTCCAGCGTAATGGCTACCTCACGCGCTTGGGAACCGTTGTATTGCCCGACGATTCCGTCTTTGGACATAAAGTCTATTAGCCGTGCCGCCCTTCCGTACCCAATACCGAGTGCGCGTTGGAGCAGCGAACAGCTACCACGACCCTCGCGAACGACGATGTCCACCGCCGCTTCATAGAGGTCATCTCGTTTCTTGAACGACCCGGGCTTGATCATCTCGTCCTCGCCCTTCTCTACTTTTAGCTGCACCAGTTCTTGCACAAAGTTTTGTTCGCCCAAGCTGCAGTGGTCGACCACGGAGTTGATTTCGTCGTCGCTCAAATAAGTTCCTTGACCGCGAACCAGCGCGCTGGTTCCTGGCCAAAGGAATAGCATGTCACCATTACCCAGCAGTTTATCGGCTCCCATCGCGTCTAGTACGACGCGCGAGTCCGTCTTGCTGGCCACTTGGAAACTAATTCGTGCAGGCAAATTGCTCTTGATCAAGCCCGTGATGACGTCAACGGTTGGCTTTTGCGTTGCAAGGATCAAGTGAATTCCAACGGCCCGGCTCTTTTGAGCGAGCCGAATAATGTGGGCTTCGACTTCTTTTCCAGAAGTCATCATCAGGTCCGCCATTTCGTCCACAACAATTACGATGAACGGCAAGTGATCGGGAATCAAATCTGCTTCTTCATCGTTCTCTGGCTTCAATCGGTCAAGCAGTTCTTCGCGGCCAAGTTGATTGTAGTTGGTCAAATGGCGAACACCGGCACGTGCCAACAGCGCATAGCGTTCTTCCATTTTGTCGACCGCCCAAGCCAGAATCGCTTCGGCCTTGCGCATATCGATAACGACGGGGTGCATTAAATGAGGCAAACGTGCATAGCAGCTGAGCTCCACCATCTTTGGGTCGATCATCAGCATTCGCACTTCGTCGGGGCGACGCGTCATTAAGATCGAGGAGATGATCGAATTCAAACACACGCTCTTCCCTGTACCTGTACGGCCAGCAATTAGCAAGTGTGGCAGACTGGCAAGGTCCACTGTAAGCGCCTTGCCGGAGACGTCTTTGCCGAGGAAAAGCGGAATCTTTTGTTTGCGGATTTGTGCGCCGCTCTCTTCGATCACCTCACGCATCCGAACGATCTGCCGTTTCTCGTTCGGCACTTCGATTCCCACGCTATTCTTGCCGGGAATCGGGGCAACGATTCGGACGCTCGGAACTCTCAATGCGATTGCCAAGTCATCGGCCAGACCAGCAATCTTGCTCAGACGGAGCCCTGCATCGAGTTCGATTTCGTAAAGCGCGATGACTGGGCCGGTTTCGATTTCAACCACTTTGATATTGAAGCCGAAGTTTGCAAAAGTCTGTTCAAGCACCTTGGCTTTCTTCTTCACTTCCTCGGTTTGTTCGTCGTACGACACTTCGTCGGACTCGGTTAACAGATCGAGGCCAGGCAATACATACTCTTCGCTACCTTCCGGTAGTTTCGTATCATCGAGATGAGCGAGTGAGTCTTGAGGTAGGGGTTCAGGTTCTGGTACAACCTCTGCTTGTTTCGACTTACGAGTCTGGACGCGTGGCCCCTTGTCTTCCTCAATATTTGGGGCATCGGATCGAATGGTTCGAGAGCGGCCCGTCGCGCGTGCCTTGGGCTTCTCCGCAACAATCTCTTGTTCTTCTTCCGCAGTGTGCACTTCGTCGTCCTCGTCGTCGTAACGCGAGTCCATGCCTTCATCCCCTTCGGCATCGAAGTTGACTTCTGTCTCTTCGTCGTACTCCTCGTACTCGTCGTCGGACATTTCTTCCTGTGGCATAACGGGCTTCCGCGTGCTGACCAAGGCCCTGGCTAGCGGATTATCTGAGCCCTGGGCTCCATCCAACAAAGCGTCGTCGACTTTTTCGGGCTCTTTCTTGTTGCCGAAGAAAGCCCCGGCGATCGATGCAAGCGTAGAAGGGCTTTTGGCCTTTGGAAAGGTAAGGTCCGTTCGTCCAACCGCCTTGGATTGCGAAGCTAGATCCTCAGCGGTCAAACTAGTCTCAGCACGGCGACCGATTCGAATAGCAGGGCCAGAACCGTTTGCCATCGCGGTTTGTGGTTCCGGTGCTGCGGAGCCGGCTAGAGGAGCGGCATGGATGACGGACGACGGGTAACTGGTTTGCGAGCTTGATTGGCCGCCGATATTGGCGGACATGGTGGTTGGATTCTGGCGCAACGTAACGCTCTTCGGCAAATCCGATCGCGAGGGTGAAAACGTTCCGGAAGTTAACTCTTGATGTTTTCGAAAAGACCAGGTCGGAATTCGAAAGTACTTCAGCGCGATGATGCTGCCTGTTGCGGCAAAGCCAAAGTATCGAACCAACGCGTACTCGGTACTCAGCAAGAGTCCTCCCACAAACACGCCTAGCACCAAAATGGTAGCCCCGTGCTTTAGGTGGTTGTCCAACCAGAAATTACAAAGGGCCCCTAAGTACCCACCAGCGCCAACTGGAACCGGAATGCGTGGCGTGAAGCCAAATCGAGCAGGCATGCAGCAGACTGCGACCAAGATCAAGGTCCATCCGAAACTTCGTCCCATCGGCGAAGCCCACGGTTCCTGCCTGAGCATCACCACACCCGAAAGGCACAAAAGCATAGCGACTAAGTAGCTCCCTATCCCAGTGGCTTGGAGCAAGATATCGCTGGCTAATGCCCCAAAATAACCACACCAGTTTTGTATTTCAGGATTAAACGGGTACGCCGCCTGCATTGGAGTATAAACCTTTGCAACGGGGCCCGAGAACTGGCCTAAATTGTCGGCGGCGTCGTGAGTCAACAACGATAGCCATAGCAGTGCCGCAGCCGCAAACATCACGACCGCAGCCACGTCCCATCGAACTGACCGTTGATTTTCCATAGCTCGCTACCCTAAAAGGCTCTGCTAGATACAATGCTCCACCTCTCATCTTCGGCAAAAAGGTGTCAAAACCGCTCCAAAGTTTTCGAGAGCAGTACATTGACAACACAATCCGCAAACTCAACGCAGCC
>JANMNR010000225.1:0-1527 GCA_031368325.1 Pirellula sp. | reverse complement strand
TGATCAATCTCCAGCTTCGTTCCCCTGCGGCTTCGCAAAACGATGGTTTAGGTTCTGTGGGACCGGCAAGACATCGAATCGATCGAACGGGCGCTCCCGTTTCCAGTGTGAAATCGGTCAAGAATTTCCCAACTGGCATCGAAAGAGGAAGATCCCTATTGGTGCACATGATTCGCAGGTCCAATTGAGACAGACTGGACTTATAGGGAGATTGATCGGCATCGACAATCGATACATAGACCTCGCTTCCAACGTAACTGGTGCGAGGCCCCTTCCTTCTTTGCTTGCTGGAAAGTTGACGCTGCGTCCGACGCAACGCATAGTACTGGTTGGTCGGGTGTTGACCTTCGACGTCGCTGTTGCTTACCTCATAGAACGGTCGGAAACGTTCCATGGTATCGGAATCTTGATCGTATCCTGTTACGCCCAATACCGAGTGAACTTCGAAATCCATAGGTCGGGTTCGGTCGGGCACCAAATGGTACTCTACCTCCGCGTCATTGACGTGAATCCTATCCGCGCGATGCGGAAACAGATTGATGGCCGGAGTGCAATACAAACCAAAATTGGCTGCATCCACGACATTTTCCAAGCGAGTTTGTAGCCGACCAAATGGAATAATGATGTCGACTTGATTCGATTTGCAACGGCGAAGATAGCGGTTGAGATCGGTGAGTTCAAAAAAAAGAAATCGCTGCTGAAACGCGAAGTATTCACTCAGCATTCGATAGCCCTGAAATGATCTGCTGACTACCGGAAGCAATGCCTGCGAATCATCGAATCCCATCGGAAGGATGGGTGACTTTACTTCCACGGATTCTTCGTTCGAACCGTTCATCCAAGAAAGAACTACACCTTGTGCGTCGGCAAAGATCTGTTCGTAAAGCAACATCGCTCTCGTGTCACTACCGCGTATGTAGATCGGCAATCGATCTGTTGCCATATCGGAGAACAAGCCACCGTTGGTTGATTTCAACCGAACACGCAGCACCGATTTGACATCTTTCATTCGACTCGGCAGACGCATCGACACGACGTCGCGACTCGTATAGGCCGCCTCGGAAATGTTAATAGGCCAGAGAGTTACTGGTTGCGATGTTCGGTATTCACAAGTCGTCTGTTCGCCAATACCCATCAAACTGCGAAGCGAAGTACCTCGATCCAAAACAAAGCCTTCCTCCAATTTCCCTTGTCCCGAATCGGCTTCAAACTGGACGATGGCCATGGATGGCGTCGGGCAAAGATAATGAGGATAGACGATTTCCAGCAAATGGTCGGTGAATTTTGGAAACTCATCGTCAAGTTTCAGGTGAACACGGGCCGCCAAAAATGCAAAGCCTTCCAATAGTCTTTCGACATAGGGGTCAGCACACTCAAAACCATCCAGCCCCAGCCGGCCTGCGATCTTTGGGAAGTCGCGAGAGAACTCTCCCCCCATTTCACGAATGTAGAGCAACTCGCGATTGTAAAACTCCAAGAGTCTGGGATCCATGATCAGGTTGTTACGCTCGCAGTTCGCATCAATGC
>JANMNR010000202.1:0-26095 GCA_031368325.1 Pirellula sp. | reverse complement strand
TTCCTGCAGCACACGCAAAAGCCGCGTCTGAATCGGCGCTGGCATGTCGCCTATCTCATCCAAAAAAAGGGTGCCACGGTGGGCCTGCCGAAACACTCCCTCGCGATCGCGATCCGCTCCGGTGAAAGCTCCTTTTACGTGTCCAAAAAGTTCGCTTTCAATCAGCGTCGTAGAAATGGCCGCAGTATTGATTGCAATAAAAGCTTCTGACGATCTGGAGCTTCGATTGTGAAGACTCCGCGCGACCAGTTCCTTTCCTGTTCCGCTTTCGCCACGAATAAGAACCGGCATCGAAGTCGCTGCCGCTTTTTCAATTTTAGCAAACAGTTGACGCATGCAACGGCTCACTCCAATCATTCCGTCAAAGGCTGTGCCTGGTGCCTGAGTTTCAAGTTGCCTTTGCATCTCTGCCACACGTTCCTGTAGCAGAACACGCTGCTGTGAACGGAGGGCGATCGAACGCATCCTGTCGATCTCATACGGCTTAGTAACAAAGTCTGTGGCCCCCAATCGGATGCACTCCACCGCGTCCGAGACCGTGTCGTTGGCTGTCACGACGATGATCTCGGGTGTTTGGGTGATTTGACTTTGTTGAAGAGCAATCAAAACCGCCCTGCCATCCATGACGGGCATATTCAAATCAAGAAAGACCAAGTCGGGGTTGGACTCAACGATGGCTTCGAAAGTCTGTTTGCCGTCCGAAGCCTCAAGGATTGTCCGACCTTGTCCAATCAACAGTTTCTTCAGCGCGTAACGCGCTGAATCCTCATCATCCGAAATTAGGATCTTCACTTACCGATCGCAATTCCCGCTTCGGCCAGAATCTTTTGAACTTCTTCGGTCTTTCCCGTAACCTTTTGAGCAATTGCTTGCGCCGTTTGAATGGCATCTTCTTTGAGTTCGGCTACCTGGACTGCCTTGGTCGCAATCTTGAGCATTTCAATATCAGGGTATCGCTTCAAGATCTCGAGAACCATTTTTTGTTCCGCTGGCTGACGTGCGGCTTCAAATGCGTTTTTGCACATTGCAACTCGCTCTGGCTGGTTCATAGCAAACTGCCTAGCGATACGAATGTATCCCTTCATTGCACGCACCTGAAATTTGTCCGCAGGTCCCGTCTTGGCCAACTCCAAGAGAACCGGTGCCGCATCGATGGTCATCCAGTCTCCGAGCAATCGACTGCTTACGTCCTTGAGCTGCGGATCGGAGCTTTTTGCGGCAGCGTTCATGGCTTGCAACGCATTTGTGCCGCCGACCGCAGCAAGAATATCCAACATCGCACTCTTCGTCGACGCCGACGTCGAAGCATCCATCGACTTTACAATTTCCGCAGAACACGCTTCGCGGTCTGGCATACGTACAGCCGCAGTCTTGAGTGCCAACTGTGCCGCCTCAAGATCCTCCGCTTTGCCCGGAGCAACCACTTGTGAAATCAACACATTCAGACTGCTGGCGGGCACGGTTTCGCCAAGCGCCTTGAGAGCGGCTGCGCGAACTGCCTTGTCCGAATTTCCCAATGCCTTAACGAGTTGCGATGTCGCTTCGATTCGTCGTTTGCCAACCACGGCAAGCAATACCGAAAGTACCTTTCCTTCGGCTTTCGAAAGCTGAGCTAATACATCGTTGCTGATGCTTTGGTCAGGCAATTCGGCGAGCGCGGTCAAAGCTGCGTCGGTCAGTTCTGTATCCTCCTCGCTTGCGACTCGGATAAGTGGCGAAACGCAAGTCGTGTCGCCAACGCGGCTGAGCGCATCAATTGCAGACAACCTTACCAATTTGGGACCCGAGCTCGCAGCCTTAACGATTGCCGGAAGTGAAACTGTATCCTTGCGATCCGCCATCGCTTGAATGACGAGCGAGGCTCGTTCGGGTGTGGCGGTCGCTAATTCCGTTGCCAACGCGCCATCGACTTCACGTCCCGCCATTTCGCGAGCTGTTTTGAGCGCGACCTGGAACATCACTTTGTCTTGGCTGCGTAGGGTTTCGAGCAAGAGTGGTAGCCCGGCCTGCTTTCTGGCAAGGATGGCTCCGCGCGTCGCCTCGACAACTCGTTGTTTGGGCACTTCCGCCTTGCGAATATCATCGTAGATGGAGGCTGCCAACGTTGCGTCACCGGACGCCATGGCTCGCTCGGCACATAGTACGCATCCCTCGGCCACCGCCGAACGTACACCCACCAGCGAGTTCGTGATCGCTTGCCTCAGAGATGCAGTGGCAGCAGCGTTTCCGATGCGCCCTAATGCGACCGCAGCGGCTGACGCGACCTCAACATCCTTGTCCTTCAGGCGACTCGACATCAATGGAACGGCTCCAGCGTCTCGCCGAAAACCGATGGAGTTGATCGTTCCGACAAGCAGTCTGCCCTTGAGCGTCTCGCTGGCTTTTCGTAAAGCTTCATCCACTTTCGCCCCAGGGATCGCTTCCAACGCAATCCGCGCCCAGGAAGCGAGCTGATCGTCCGTCAAGAGTTTTGCTAACTCCGAAGCCGATTCGGCTGTTCCGTATACCGCCAATCGCTTACAAGCCATCGCTTTGTCAGCCGGCTGACCCGTAGTGAGGACACCGATTAAGTCGCTTTCTTTGTCCATGGAAGCGACTTGGCTCATGCCAACATGGCTCGTCGCAACCGTCATCGCTAGGCATGCGGATACCAGCATCCAATTTCGTCTAAATCGTTTGTTCATTTTTTTAGGGTTCCGAGTGTTTCAGATTCTTGTTGTTTTGGTGATTGGCCAAGATAGACATCTTTGGCCAAGAGGAGAGTTTGTGCGCTAAGACCTACACTCTCCATGGTTCTCGCAAAGCTTCTGACCGCAATCGATTTGCTGGTTCATCATTGATAAACTCGTTTTTGGTCAAGTCGTACTTCACCTGCCGATTAAGAAACAACGCGATATTGGCTGCGTGGCATGCGATGTGTGCATTGCAAGCTGCGTCTGCATTCCCCTTGGGTAAACCGCGAGTCCTGACGCAATCCAGGAAGTCTCGCACGTGGAAAGTCGCAGGGTAGCCGCCAATTTCAACAACGGTCCGTCCCGCCAGCAACGCAGGTGAACTCAGCACCAACTTGCCACTGTCCCCAGCCTCAACCCATCCATCTTCGCCTTCAAATCGAACCGGACACGAGCCCAGTGGTATCCATCCTTTTTCTCGGAAGATCAGTTCAACGCCGTTTTCGTACCGTGCCATCAACTCACCATTGCTCGGCGCGTTGTACTCAACTGGCGGTGGGCAATCGCCAACAGCCCATTGACAAAGGTCGACACAGTGCGAACCCCATTCCAATACGCCACCGCCAACCAGCCCGCCACCCTTCTCAAAATTGAATCCATCAGAGAGCGTCTTGGAATTGAACGGACGCCACGCTGCTGGCCCCAAGTACATATCCCAGTCCGCAATCTGCTTGTCCGGTGCGGTCTCTGCTGGTAGCCAACCACTCATCATGGCCTGCATGCCCGCTGGGTGAGCATACACCTTTTTAAGTTTGCCTAGCTTTCCGGTTCTTGCTAGATAACATGCGAATGCAAAGTGAGGGAGATTTCGACGTTGTGTGCCAGCTTGAAACACGCGGGCTGTTCGTCGCATGGTTTCCGCAAGAATGAGACTCTGCGAAATATTTTTGGTGCATGGCTTCTCGCAGTAGATGTCTTTGCCGGCCCGAGCCGCTTGCATGGCCATCGTTGCGTGCCAATTGGGGCCCGTTGCGATCAACACCGCTTCCACATCTTTGCGCTCGAGCAACTGGCGAAAGTCTTCGTACATATCGCAATCCACGTTGCCGTACTTTTCGTCGACCTTCTTCTTCACAGCAATTCGTCGGGACTGCTTCACGTCGCACACACCGACGAACTGGACATCTTTTTGTTCCAGAAAACAATCGAGGTCATAGTTCCCACGGTTTCCAATGCCTATACCGCCAACCACGATTCTCTCGCTGGGAGCAACGAATCCATCCCGACCAAGAGCCGAACTTGGAATGATGGTCGGTGCCAAGACCGCTGTGCCCGTCACCGCCAAGGAAGACTTGAGGAAACTTCGCCGTTGTATTTGCTTTGCCTTTTGTATCATCGCTGCTCTCCGAACCCATGGCCGTAAGAATTCCGCTAAACTGCCTGAATGCGTTTCAGGTTACCCTACAAAATATTACCATACCCAAGCGTAACTTTGGTGTGAGATTTGGATAATTGAACATTTTGGAAAACCAATCATGAACAAGCCGCTTTTTCTCGCATTGGCCGTTTTCGTCTGCCTTAGTTTTGCGCCGACGAATTCGCATGCCGATCAAGGAAATCCGATCGCGATCCGTTGGTGGGGGATGAACGCCTTCACTCTCGAGACTCATTGGAACCTGGAGGTCGCGGTAAACCCTTTGGACGACAAAAAAAGTGCTGATTTGTGCGTGTTGACTTCATCGCGTTCGGGGATGTCAGCAGGGCCTATTTCAAAGAATTCTGTCTTTTACAAATCCGTCGCCTCGCAACCCTTCGCAAAACAAGTATTGGACCGACTGCCCAATCAGAGCAGCGTTCACTGGAGCTTGCTCAGTCCACAATCCGAGCCGTCCACTAATGCGATCCGCGTGACATCCGTTGCCAACAATCAAGCCGCTGCGCGTTCGGGCGAACCAGATAGAGCTGTTCTGTTCGAAATCGACGGTGTCCGAATCTTGGTTAGCGAAGGCCTCAATGTTGAAGCTCTCACCAGCGAACAGCTCGACCAACTGGCTGGCTTGGACGTGCTCATCATGAATCCTGTTGAGACAAAAGTAGTCGAAAAAAAAGCAATCGAAATACTCGGTTGGATCAATCGACTCAAGCCTCGCATGTTCATCCCGATAGCTTCACAAGCGGCGAAAATGGACATGACAACGAGTACCAGCTTCGACGACTTGGTTCTGGCTCTTGGAAGCAAACTAGAGACTCGGCGGATCAGCGGCAACACAATCGCCGTTCGAGCCGCCAAGCGTACTGCAGAGCAAAAGACACAACTCGTCTTGATGGACCCAAGTCCATGGGAAATGCCTAAGGAATTGGCCGATCTCTTTCTACGCAAGGAAACGGCTTGCCGAGCTTCTCAAGAAGTCTTCGCCAAACTATCCATCGAACAGCTAAACTTTCGCCCAAGCAATGGAACGCATACGGCGCGATGGAATACGGAACATATGATGGGACGCGAGTTGGGATTCTTTTCGCAAATTTATGCAAAGCAAGATCCCAACATTGGGGCAATCGACCTCAATCCCAAGCAAATGCCGCCCGACTATGTTGCATCGCACCCTGACTGGACCGGCGCCGAAGAGGCTAGGCAAACGGAACGAGTCAGTCGCTTTTCGCGGCGGTTCGCGTATCTACTGAAGGACCTTCCCTTAGACAAGAAGGCACCCGGCAGTTTCTGGACACCCAAAAGTCTGTTACTGCAAATGGAAGCACACTACTCGGAACACACAGCCAACGTGGTAAAGAAGTTCGAATTGCCCGATTGGCCAAAGGGACAGGAACCCCTAACCTTCAACGTATGGCCAGATTTAGCACCCGATGAAACGAGTCGTGAAACTGGGACGCCACTCCCTGCGAAAGCAGGTGAATCGAAACCGATCACACGAGTCGCTGGCATACGACGCCCAACCATGGATGTATACCCAGCCAAAAACCCAAACGGAGCTGCCGTTTTAATTCTGCCCGGCGGAGGATTCACTTACGTAGTACCCGACTTGGAAGGTTCTGAAGCGGCCCCTTGGCTCAACGAACTTGGCATAACTGTCTTCGTCCTACGATACCGAACCAAGGAGTCGGCAGCACCTGGCGAGCCATTTTGGCAACGACCGCTTCAGGACACGCAGCGGGCGATGCGTTTGATTCGCAACGAAGCGCAACGCTGGAAACTCAAGCCCGATCAAATCGGACTTCTTGCGTTCTCGGCCGGTGGCCAAGTCGGTGCGATTGCTCATTCCAAACTCGATCAATCCACCTACCAAGCAATGGATGCCATTGACCAACTCTCTTGCAAGCCAAATTTTTCGATGCTGATTTACCCCTGGCAAGTGCTCGATGCCAAGACGAATGAACTCATTGCTCCGATCCAAATCACGGACCAGTCGGCCCCTGCGTTTATCGTGCACACACACGACGATGCATCTAGCGCTGTCGGGGCAGCCAAGCTGTACATAGCATTGAAAGAGAACAAGGTCCCCGCAGAGCTTCACGTCTATCAAAACGGCGGGCATGGATACGGTCTTCGCGATCGCCCCGACTCCGTCATCTCCACCTGGCCAGCACGAGCCACCGAATGGCTCAAGATCCGACGCATCATCGATCTTTCGAAAAGCTGACCCAAAGCCGGCAGATATTATCGGACATCTCCACAATCGCTAAGTGTACCGTCTGTCAGGGAGAGTTCCCTCTCGCCACACCCACTCAAAATTTCGGGCCACTTAAATAAATCTTCTCCCTGCCAGCTTCGAGGCCAATCTGGCGGAACCACGGATACCGTCCTCACGGTCCATATCCACGCTTCCATCTTCGTGTCCAGTCATAACAACCCTCCATCGGGAATTCAACCACCCACTCGTTTTCCTTTGCGAATTCGTACTCAAACACACTCGCCTCCAATCGATAGTTCGGAGTCGTTAATACAATGCCGTCTTGATTCACAAAACACGTGAGCATGTGCGGAAGCAATAACGGTGTAGCACCTGTTGACTTCTCATCCGAATCGGATGCTATTTCGCATATAATAGGTCTTTGGAACAAGTCGTGGATTTCAACGAAGAGTGGGAAAACGATGATGAATTCTAGCTTCCTTTGCTTGCGTTTTTTCGTGTTGGTAATTGTTTTTGTAGTGACAAACGACGGATCTGCCGACGCGACCACTCTGTCCGCGGGTGTCGCTAAAGTCGATATTACGGATCGCAGTGCTGGACCGACTAACGATCCGCTTTACGTAAAAGCTTTAGTCTTAAGAAGCGCGACCACAACGATTGCTATTGTGACGGTAGACGTGGTGGCCATCGGCGGGATTGGTCGCATCAAAGATGATTACTTGGCCAAGGTTCGAATGAGGCTGCAACAAGAGCTTGGGATAGTTCCGGCGAATATCTTTATCAACGCAAGCCATTGTCACGGTGTCGTCACGGATGATGTAGACGAACGTACGATTCAAGCGGTGAAGATTGCAGCAAAGAATTTGGTTCCCGTCCGAATCGGCGTCGGCGTTGGACACGAGGACCGGATCATGGAGAACAGACGACTCAAGCTCAAGAGTGGTAGAGAAGCAGATGTCCGACACGCCTATTCATTACCGCCCGACGAGTCCGTTGCAGAGGTTGGCCCAGTTGACCCGGAAATCGGCGTTCTCAAACTAGACCGCTTGGATGGTCGAACACTTGCGGTGGTCTACAACTTCGCAGTCCATCCGATTCAAGGTGTTCCCAGTGGCGGCAACACGGCGGATATCATCGGATTTGCCTCGAAGGTGATCGAGGACAACCTGAGCGATGGGACTATGGCACTATTCCTTCAAGGGTGTGGTGGCGATATCAATCCGATCCTTTACAAAGACGTGGAGCATCCGCGCAGTGCGGAACCGCTCGGTAGCATGCTTGGTTTGAGCACGCTTCAATCGGTCCGTAAAATCGAGTGCCGTGATACCGACCGACTGGTTGCAATTAGCGAAACAATCTCGCTGCCCCGAGGCGACCGCACCGAACGCATTTTTGCCATGGAGGCTGAGCAAAAGCGGTTGATGCAATCGCTCAAAGGGACGAGTCTCAATCTAAAGACGTTCCTTCCACTGGCAGTCAAGTACAACATTTCAGAGCAGTTTCCATCCTACTACTCACATGCGTATCTCCACGAAGAACAGCTTGGACGAGATGACCTGCGGAAACATGACGCCGAAAACCGTCGCAACATGAAACAGTACATCGAGAACATCCAAATTATGGAGGAGTTGACTCGGGTGCAAACGAATTTGGAACTGCTACGCAAACATCAACGAAGCTTGATCGATTCTGGTAAGCGCGTGGTGGAGGTCGAAATCGCAGCCGTTCGTGTGGGTGAGTTTGCCTTGGCGACCTTTCCGGGAGAACTGACCGTTCGTATTGGGTTGAATTTGAAAAGACTTGCGATTCACCAACACACTTTCGTGGCTGGCTACACGAATGGCTATATCTACTATGCTCCCACTGCCGAGCAGTTACTTAATCCGGGCAACGCTCAGGAGGACTGCGACTGCATCCTAGCACCAGAATGGCAAGAAATATTCGAGCTTAAAATCGCGGCATTGTTGTCGAGGCTTTGAGGAGCGACTAACGCTGGAAGAAAAGCTTTGCAGCTCAGCCAGGAGAATGCCATGATCTTAGAACGTGGTGGCAGGTTGGCCATGAAGCTCAGCGGGCTGGTTTTAGTCTTCGGTTACTTCGTTCGTTCGATAACGTTCTCCTTGGATTAAGATCGCCTCCCCGCGATGCATCATCCTGTCCGATCTTAGTGAAATAAACAGATGCGTCTAAAGCCTGCAATTATTGATGGACATCTCCAGAATTGCTAACGCCCCCAGCGTTTCCAGCTTTTCCATAATGGAGATAACCTCGCTGCTCTTGACCATGGCTCGAACCGCACACCATCCGCTGTCCTCCAAGCTCGTTACGGTTGGTGACGTGAAGCCTGGCGTTACCGCTTCTGCCGCCGCGAGCTTGGTTCGCGGAATGTTGTACTCGAGCAAAGAGTAGTCTCTCGCAATTACAACACCTTCCAACCGTCGAACAATGCGATCGGCGGTAACGAGATCACGACAGGCAGGGCTTTGGATCAGGACCGTTTCGTAGTGGCCGATTTCGGTCAAGATCCGCAGTTGATTGGCAGCTAACGTACTGCCCGTTTCGACTAAGTCGACAATTGCGTCGGCGACACCCAATGAAATCATGACTTCCACGGAGCCATTGAGTTTGACCAAATGCACCGGAGCATCATGTTGTTTAAGAAATCGCTCTGTGGTATTGGGGAAACTCGTCGCAACCCGCTTGCCTGCAAGTTGACTCGGCTGAACGACATCCGATTGAGTCGGGACGCAGATCGCCAATTTACAACGCCCAACTCCAAGCTTCATTCGCACCTGAACATCCGCGTTGGCTTCTTGAACCAAGTCGCTGCCCGTGATTCCCAAATCGATCGCGCCCTCGGCGCATAAGGTAGGGATGTCGTCGGTTCGAAGAAACGTAATCTCAACCGGCATGCTGCTAACACGCGCAAACAACGAACGATCTTGACGCCTGAAGTTAAGCCCAGCCTGCAGAAGCAACTCGGTTGCCAGTTCGCTCAATCGCCCTTTGCTGGGAATACCGATTCGAAGATGATTGGACACAACACTCACGAAGCACTCTCCTGACCACGTCGACGTTTTTCTTCCAAGCCAGAGACACCCTCTCGCCGTTCCAGTTCGCGTCGCAATGCATCCACGCTGATGCCACGACTGGCCAAAAGCACCCATAGATGAAAGATGACATCGCACGCTTCGCGAACCGTATGTTGAACTCCATCCTCGCCAGGTTCGCCTGCCGCCTCAACGACTTCGTTGGCTTCCTCGAGTATTTTACTCGCGATTTTTGGAATGCCACCCTGAAGTAGTTTGGTCGTGTACGAACCCTGCGGTAACTCGGCAACGCGATGATGGAGTTCGGCCATCAATCGATCGAGGATATCATCTAACATGGATTGAGAATTGCTGGAGGTGCCAGCTCAGCTTATCGCTTGCGCGGACGTTTGGATGTGGAGAGAAACAGATCGGTTCAGGCGGCGCTTTGAAGCTCACCGTCGGATACCGTTGGCGTGTGACGCATCTTCCGATCGAATCGTCGCCGAAATTCGTAACGCATAATGAGCATGTATCGCGAAACGGTGTTGTGTCGCGATTGGCTCGGTTCAAAGACTTTCCCAAGTGGACCAGCAAGGATGGCGGGCAACAGGATAAGTTCGGCCACTACGCCAGCGACCAAAATAGTTAGCATGAGCCAACCAAACCGCTGCGTCGGCGTGAAGGTACTAAAGGCAAATACGGAAAGCCCCAACCCACTAATGCAGGCCGCCTGAAGCGTAGGCGTCGCGCAACGCTTATAGGAAGCGATGATGGCCTCACGCCGATCGCGTATCTGCTTGACGTCCACACGGAACCATGACAAAAAGTGGATCGTGTCGTCGACCGCAACGCCCAAAGCAATACTGGCCGACATCATGGATCCAATGTCGATCGGAATATTGAGCCAGCCCATCGACCCGAAGATAATGAAAATCGGCAGGACGTTTGGAATCATCGCGACCAAGCCTGCACGAATGCTTCGCGAAACAAACATCATCAACGGAGTGATGGTCAAAAACGACCACATAGTGCTCTCAACCAAACTTTGCAGCAACGCTCGTTGAGCCTTGTACACAATTGGAACCACTCCCGTATAAACCGAGGAGACCAGAGTTTTGGTTCCGTTGGGGTCCTTGGCCTGCAAATCGATTACTTTGTCGAGTGTTACTCCCAGTGTTCCGATTTCTGCATCGGAGAAATTTCCTGTTAGGACAACTGCATCATAATCGTTCAGTTTCTGCAACTGAACGATTGGCATGACAGGGTCGGCAGAAAGTCTTTGGACATTGAGACGAGCCTTGGCCAAGAGTCCCGAAATCTCATCCGAGCGCAGCTTGGACTCGGACACTTGCCCATCCGCAACAGCAGCTTTTGCGGCGGGATCCCAGATAACTATCCGTTTGCCTGTAAACTTTGGGTCACCGGTCCATGCGGCAATTTGCTTTAAGATCCTAACTCGATCGGCATGTGCGTCTATAATCGGGGCAATGGCGGCTCTGAGTTCGTGAACAAACTGCCCGTAGTCGACCCCTTCAAACGCGGCAACTCGCAGGCTAATTCTCCATAGCTCCGCTCCAGTCGACTTGTCAATTCGCAAGAACCCGGAACTCATGAGTTCCTCGCGTTTGCTTTCCAGAGCTTTGTTGTAGGCAAGCCGCTTCACAAATCCCACATTGGATTTGTCCTGGGCCGGCAAACTGGAGGCAAAGGTCGCTGCGGACATGCTCCTACCAACAATCTTGGAGCCTTTTTCACCAAATTGATTTCGAATCGCTTCTTGGATCTGTACGGTGGTTTCCATCCGTTCCAAGAAAGTCAATTTTGTCGCGTCCTCAACCAGCTTACTTTCGTCACCTTCCGCCGACTCGGAACGCGCTTCTACGGACTTCGCCACACTATCTTGATCGAATTGAACAACGATTTCTAAAGGGACAAGCATTCCGAGATTCTTCTCAAGCCAACGGTAGTCTTTGAGAATCCGAGCTTGGGAATCAAACAGTTCTAGTAAGTCAATGCTTGTCCTGGTCTTGGTCAATCCGAATCCGACAACGACCACTACCGTGATGCATGACAACGCGACTCCGAAATGATTGCGCACAATGAAGGCAGCAATGGCACCCCAAATACTCTCAAGGTAAGTATCTTCGCGGACCGGATGCGCTGCGTGCTTGGATGATCTGATGGGTTGCGGGGGCTGGTCAATGACCCATCGCTTTGCGTAACCGATGATGTGCAACGCTGCCGGCAAAAGCAGAAACAGGACGACGATCAAAATCATCACACCCGACGCTGCGTACAATCCGAATTTTCGAATTGGGGTCAGTTCGCTCGCGCACAAAGACAGCAAACCTAACGCCGTCGTGGTTGAGCAAAGCACCGCCGGTTTGAGCGCGTGAATGACAGCTCGCTCGGTGGATCCATGCAAGCCACCATTTTCCACCGCATCGCGATAGTAGTTGATAAAGTGGACGGCACCGGAAATTGCCAGTACGTATACCAACGAAGGCATCGAAAGGACGATCGCATCAACCGTTTCGCCCGTTGCCCAAATCATGGCCAGTGAAGCTGCGGCGCTAGTTACTGAGCAGCTAAATACGATAAACGTCAATACCATGCTGCGAAGCGACCACCACGCCAGCATGATTCCAATCAACCCCGAGAAGCCTGCGAGACGAACCAGTGTCCGTTCGCCTTCCTCATCGATGGAAATGTTGTCCACGGGAGGACCCCCGAGATGCAACTGTTCGTCCGGGATTCCCGCCTCTGCAATCAGACGACGCAAAACGCCTGGCGGCACGTTTGGCCGGAAAATACGCATTTGACCATGGCCGAGAATTGGCTTTAGCTTTCCGGTTGTCTCGGGATCTAACGAGACGATCACGCACGTCTGACGTCCATCGGGGCCAAGAACAGAACCCTTGAGACGTTCTACTGCGTCATTATATTCGAGTGGGTGTGTGCCCGTGGTCAATTGTTCCAGCAATTGCCGGCCAGTAGAAACACCCTTGAAATACCTTTTGGCCTCAACGGCATCCAGATTATTTGGATCGGGATTCTGCGGTGCGACCAGCGAGGCTAATTTGGCGATCCGAGGATCATCCCCTTCGATTCCCAGCTCTGGGTTCTCGCTCAGTTTGCAACCTTCCCAACTCACCAAAATGAATTGGTCCGAAGGGAAATTCTTTCGAAACCAAGCGAGCTCACCGGTCTCCGCGAACGACTTGGGCAACCAGTCCTCAACCTTGTTGACGTTGCTTTGAACTGCTTTGCCCGCTCCATAAAAAGCAAAAGGTACGCACGCCAAACTAGCGATGAGGATTAGCCATCCCCAACGGTCATAAAACGTTTTTCCACCAACTGACGGTTGTTGCACTCTGTAGCCTTTCGACTTCTAAGCCACGGGATTCCGAGGCTTTTACTGCCATCGCGACTGCTCTACGGTGTAGGAGTTTACTAGAACTCACTGGGTTTCGACAGTTTGAAAATCCAGGACTGCAAAAGAAACTGGAGCTAGCTATGCCAAAAAGAAGCATTGCGCAAACTGTTTCTGCGCTCGATTCACTCCCTTTTTTGCTAGCTTCAACATCCATTTGAAGCCTCTCCCAAGTTCGTCATCGACTTTTCGCAGCCAATAACCTAGGAATTTGACGTCGATTTGACCAAAACTTGAGTCGAAACCGCCAAAAAGCTTTTCGCAGCCGCTGATGTGAAAATTGCTAAATTCCTGGCAGATTCAGCCTTTGCTCAGCTTTTCATGGGGGCGATAAAGGAGTATAGTTCATTTGTAGGCGGTTGTTGAAATTGAGTCTCAACAAAAACAGCGGCGAAAGCCGAACTTGTTTTGCAGGGGCCACAATCGACTGCGATGCGGTTTCACGATTACGAATTTTTTTCCAGTCTGTGGTTTCCATGATTACTGACTCGGTTCCCCTCCCAATCGAATTTTTGCAGCCTGAATGCCACGGCACCATCGTTGAGATGTGTGGACAGCCGTGCCAAATGCAAAGAATGGCGGAATTGGGGATTCGGCAAGGATGCAAGGTTCGGATGGTTTGCCAGGGCGAACCCTGCCTGATTTGCATTGAAGGTCGACGTATAAGTTTGCGGCTCGGCGACACTGCCGATATCTTCGTTGTCCCGACCGCAGGATAATGACACTTCCAAATCTAAGGTTGGATGAGCTCGGCCAAGGTGAGTCGGCAGTCATCGTTGAAATTTTGGGTGATGATGTCGTTGCCAGCCGCCTGATGGAAATGGGGCTGATCGAGGACGAGCCGATTTCCATGGTTGGGCGCGCACCCATGGGGGATCCGACCGAATACTCTGTCCGAGGTTATCGAATCAGCTTGCGGAAAAACGAGTCAACCCGCGTCATCGTCCGAAGGGAGTCTGAATAAGTAATGCCGACAGAGCCCATTTCGAAACGCCTGCGCACCGTCGCGTTGATCGGCAACCCGAATACTGGCAAGAGCAGCCTCTTCAACGCCTTGTGCGGAATGAATGCCAGGGTTGGCAACTATCCAGGAGTCACCGTTGAACAAAAGGTAGGACGACTTACCGGCTCGTCGGAGCTCATCGACGTGATCGACTTGCCGGGGACTTATTCGTTGGCTGCGCGTTCCGCGGACGAAGCGGTTGCTGTCAATGTCTTGTCTGGAGCTCTAATTCAACAAGCCAAGCCCGAAGTAGCCATCGTCATTCTCGACGCTTCCAACGTCGAGCGAAACCTGTATCTGTTCAGCCAGATTTACGAACTTGGGTTGCCTGTCATCGCCGTGTTCAACATGTGGGATCGTGTGACTGCCGAAGGGCTGACAGTCGATGCCGAAGTCTTGTCAAAACGTCTCGGCGTTCCCGTTATCTGCACATCCGCCAACAAACGGCAAGGGATTGAACAGCTGCGAACGGCTATCGAACGAACGCTACGAGACCCAGCCCCATCGCCTCAGCCACAACAGCTTGCTCGCGCTAAGTTTCCGGCCCCTTTTCACGACGAAGTCAAATTGCTTTCGGCTTGGTTGGAATCCAAGGGTAGAAAGGCTACGACTTATGAAGTGGACAGACTGCTCATTGATTCGGATGGCCATTTTCAAAAGTCGATGTGCCAATCGGGTTTGACCGACATTGGTGACCGCATCACGGAAGCCAGAGCTCGGTTGCTCGCGGCTGGCTGCAAGGTCCCTATGTTTGAGACCAAAGCTCGATATGCTTGGGTGCGCGAACTGATTGACGGTGCTGTCGTTCGACAAGAATCGCGAAGCGCCTCTCCTAGCGACCGCATCGATCGATGGCTAACGCATCGGTGGGTTGGCATGCTTTTCTTTGTTCTGATCATGTTTTTCGTTTTCCAGTCGATAACACTTTTTGCCCAGCTACCGATGGACGGGATCCAATGGTTGCAATCCAAGGCTGGCAGCGGCGTGGAATCGGTTCTCGGCCCTGGCGCACTGCGTAGCTTGATCGTGGATGGCATCTTGGCTGGTGTCGGAGGTGTGATCGTCTTTGTCCCGCAGATTGCTATCCTGTTTTTGTTTATCGCGGTTTTGGAGGATTGCGGATACATGGCGCGAGCGGCGTTCGTCATGGACAAACTCATGACGACCGTTGGCCTCAGCGGAAAGTCTTTCTTACCATTGATGTCGTCGTTTGCATGTGCTGTCCCAGGAATCATGGCGACACGCACGATCGAGAGCCGAAAGGATCGCATGGTAACACTGCTCATTGCGCCGTTGATGAGTTGTTCTGCGAGGCTCCCGGTTTATATTCTTATGGTTTCCGCTTTCGTGCCAGAGTTCTACTATGCTGGCGGATGGATATCGTTGCAGGGGCTGGTATTGATGTTCATGCAATCGCTGGGGGCATTGGTGGCGATCCCAGTTGCTTGGATCCTGAAGAAGTTTTTCTTCCCTGGGGAGCCTGCAACTTTCTTGATGGAGCTTCACAGTTACAAGTGGCCTTCACCGATCGTGATATACCAACGTGTTTGGGAACGGTTGGTCGCATTTGTCGTTCGCGCCGGGACGCTCATTTTTTGCACGTCGATTTTGGTTTGGGCCGCTGCCTACTTCCCGGGCGATCACAAATCGTTAGACGAAGCTGTGATAGCACTCGAAAAATTGCAGGAGAAATCGAATCAAACAAGAGAAAACGATTCCGTGACAGACAATAAGGTGGCCATCGACGCAGCACAGGAACAAATCAACTTGCAGCGCGGGGAATTGATTAAGTCGAGCTTCTTAGGGATGGCTGGGCAAAGCATTGAACCGCTAGTGAAGCCACTAGGATGGGACTGGAAGATTGGCGTCGCCGTGATCGCGTCGTTTCCTGCGCGAGAAGTGATCGTCGCAACATTGGGCACAATCTACTCGCTGGGATCCGAAGAGGACGAAGCGAGCCAAGGACTCAAGGAGCAAATGAAGCTGGCTCGATGGCCAGATGACAGGCCAGTGTTTAGCCTTGCGACCGCTTTTTCCATCATGGTCTTCTTTGCATTGTGTGCTCAGTGCTCGGCTACGCTGATGACCATTCGTCGCGAAACAAATTCTTGGCGATGGCCTATTTTTTCCTTCGTATACATGACCACTCTGGCATATATTGGTGCTTGGCTGACATACCAATGCTTCCAACTTTGGAGCTAGCAATCATGAATCTACAAACCGTCATTGCAATCCTGGTCGTCGCTCTGTGTGCATGTGTCGTCCTGCGTTCGTGGTTCTTTTTTTGGGCCGGTCTGATTCGCAAACCCGATCCAAACAATCGTTCCCTGCCAGGTTGCGGCAGCTGCGCCAACGGGTGCCAAAAAGCTGCTAACGGACCTCGACTTGTTGAGCTGAAACGCGAAGGGCGATAATGAAATTGAAACCAAACTTTCGGGGCCTACGTTTGCGATGCGCTTCAATGGCCATGGGTATTCTGTGCATTTGCGTTACGGGACAGGTGCTAGAAGCATCTGAACCGACGTTGCCAGAATTCGCTACGAAATCGGTCGACGCCGATCCCGTCGTCTTCGATGAATACTTTCACGACAAAGCCCTTCGCTTAGATCTCTATCAATGCGGTGATGCACGCGAGCTCGTAACCACGCTGCAAAGCTTGACCGAGGAACGCCAGTGGCCAGAAAATCCAAAGAGCCTGCTGACGCCATTCGCGTACGGCAAGTTCATGGTCAAAGTCCGTGACGCGGCATCCGATCGTTTGATCTATTCCAAAGGTTTTGATTCTCTCTTTGCTGAGTATACGACAACCAAGCCGGCGCTGTCGGGCACCAAACGAGTCTTTCAGACGACGACTCGCATTCCATTGCCAAAGTCAGCCGTCAAACTGACGATCGAACGCCGCAATGGCGACAACTCATTGTCCGTAGTCCTGTCAGAGCAGCTTCTACCAACGGATATCCGCATCCGTCGTGAGGCGTCCGTATCCGACGATAGAGCGTTCGATATTCAAATCAAAGGTTCGCATCACGATTGCGTTGACATCGTTTTTTTGGCGGAAGGCTACTCGGAGCTTCAGATGGACAAGTTCAAGAATGATGTCCAGAAAATGACTGACGCCCTTTTGCAAGCTGCGCCGTACAAGGCATCCCAAGATCGCATCAACGTCCGTGGTGTTTTTCGAAGGTCCGAGGAATCCGGTACCGATCACCCTCATAAAGGTGTCTTTAAGAATACCGTTTTGAATTCTTCGTTTAACACGCTCGACATCGACCGCTATCTGCTGTTAGAGGACAATCACCGGATGCATCAAATGGCCGCAAGCGTACCGTATGACATCATCGTCGTGCTTGTCAACACAACAACCTATGGCGGCGGTGCCATCTGTTTGGACTTTTGTGTTTGCAGCACCGATTCACCATCAAGTCAAATGGTCTTCGTTCACGAACTCGGGCATGCACTCGCTTACCTAGCCGACGAGTACGTTGGAAACGTATCGTACAATGATATGTATCCAGATGGCGTTGAGCCCGTTGAACCCAATATCACGCGCCAATTGGACCCAAACCAAATCAAGTGGAAATCGCTTCTTTCAAAGGATGTCGCTCTCCCAACCGTTCCGAGCCGAGGAAAAAGTAGCGAGGGCATCGTCGGTGCATTTGAGGGGGGCGGTTATCTGTCCAAGGGAATGTATAGACCGCAGGCGAATTGCTGGATGGGGAGCACGAACCCCAAAGCTGGCTTTTGCGTTGTTTGCGAAGATGCAATCCAAAAGATGATCGATTACTATGCACCGCGCTGATGGTAAACAGACTTGTCATTTGCCACCACTCATTTTTCAACGGCCGTCCAGGGCACCAATAGCAAATGATAGATGACGAATAACTGATGAAAAATATATTCGTCATTCGTCATTTGTCAGCGGTTGAGACGCGGCGAAGTGCGGAGTGTTCGACGATTGCCTTGAGAAACACCCGTCGAATCGCATCATATCCCCGATCATTTGGATCTTCGATGTTTTCGTAGAACCAGTAATATGGATCTTCGCGAACGTACGTCGAACGCCAAAACTGTCGGCAATGCGCTCCATGCCCAAGGAACGTACGGTACGAAGGGACGACATGCAAGTTCGTTCGGGACTTTGCACACTTCTCGATGACGGCATTGTACCTTGCATGTATCGCAAGCCCATCTGGCCACGCGGGCAAATACACGCTTGGAGCGTCGCCGACGCCGTCCGTCGGATCATAAATATCGCCGATATAGATTTCGCAGCCACCTGGAAAACAAACCTCAATCTTTCCGAGCATCGCGTTAAGCCGTACTTGATACGCTTCAATCCACGGTTCTGCTTGTGCAAGCGTCGCACCGTACATGGCACACTCTCGCGGTGGCGAACGACCGTAACTATGAATCAAATCGTTGCCACCCGTGGTCATAACGACGAGACCAAAAACCTTCGGATCTTGAACGATGAGTCGGTCCTCAATCACGGTCAAATGATCTTGCGATGTGGAACCAGAGATCGCTAGGTTTTCGTGTTCCAGATTGGAGAATACGCTTGTGAGGCATTTCCCTTGCATGTCTCCGTATTCGTCGACAGGGTTCAGGAGGAGGCGATTGAAAAAAGTATGATCCTTGGAGCGGGCGCCGAGCCCTGCTGTAATGCTGTCCCCAATCCCAACAACTCGAACGGGCCTGTCGGTCCATGGTTTCGAAAATGGTTCACGATCCACCTGAGGGCCAGCAGGGCCGGTACCAATGGGTCTGGCCAACACGAACTGGATATAGAAAACCGCCAACAAGACAAGTAATGACCCAGAAGCCAACAAAACCAAAAGCCGCTTCCTAAAGAAGTTCATCGCTGCTCCGATTTTTCGAAAAGTCTAGCACGGCACTTCGTGCCGTTTGTGATGGCTGCTACGACAAGGGGTGCCGTGCTACATTGGTCACACTAGATAGCCAGGAGCAATCGACTTGGGGCTTCAAGGTAAGCGATGATGTCGTTAAGAAACCGAGCTGCGGTCGCACCGTCGACGGAACGATGATCGTAAGCCAAGCTCAACGGCATCATCAGCCTCGCCTTGATCGAGTCGTCGTCCATCACAATCGGCATCTTCCGCGAGCGACCTACGAGCAAAATGGCTACTTCCGGCACATTCACGATCGGTGTCGAATAGGTTCCGCCGATGGCGCCAAGATTGCTGATAGTGAAGGTTCCGCCTCGCAGGTCGCTGACAGCAAAGTCGTTGTTGCGAACCCGGGACGAAAGATCTGAAAGGGCATAAGCGATATCGGGGATCGACATCTTTTCTGCGTTCTTAAGGGTTGGAACAACCAAGCCGCGATCGCTATCGATAGCGATGCCCAAGTTGACGTAGTCCTTGTAGATGATCTGCTCATTTTCCATATCGATGGTTGCGTTGAGAGCAGGATGGTGCTTCAAGGCGGTAGCAACGGCTTTGATCAGGAACGGCATGGTGGTCAACTTGATGCCACGAGACGCGTAATCGTCCTTGCTCGTCTGGCGAAATGCTTCCAAGTCGGTAACGTCAGCGTCATCGAAGTTGACTACGCGAGGGACAGTTGACCAAGACTTATGCATTTGCGCCGCGATGGTCTTGCGGATCTTGGTCATGCGGTCAACGCGGATTGGACCATAGTCGTCATTGGCTACGGTGCCCGGCAATACCGTTCCCTTGATGGTGGTCGTTGGTTTTGCGGCTGGCATCTCGGTGGTGATGATCGAAGTGCTTTCCGCGGACGGAGTTTGCGGTGCTGTTCGAGCCGTTTGGTTTGCGTGTCGAACAACGGACAAGACATCTTCGCGGCTAATACGTCCGCCGTCACCGGTACCGGTGACGCTTGCCAGATCTACGCCTACCTCACGAGCAAAGCGACGAACGGCGGGTCCAGCTGGAATCACGTCATCGCTGAACGGTGTGCCAGCGTCGCTCGCTATTGGCTGAGCAGCACTCGGAGCGATTGCAACTGGAGCAGGTGGGACAACGATCGGTGCAGTTGGTTTGACGGGCGGTGCTGGCTTGACTGGTGCAGGCGCCACCGGTTGCTCAATCTTTGGAGCCGCAACTGGTGCAGGAGCGACAGGTGGTGCGGGCGGGGCAGGAACCGCGGCTGGCGCTGACGCAACGGCGCCACTCGCTTCGATGGCAGCAATTACCGCGCCGATTTTGACCGTCTCGCCCTCCTTGATTGCGATGCTCAGGATCTTGCCGGCAAATGGACTCGGTACAGACACGGTCGCTTTGTCTGTTTCCATTTCAACGAGCGACTGGTCCTTTTTGATCATGTCGCCGACTTTGACCAAAATCTCGAGGACATCGCCTGATTCGATACCTTCACCTAGGGACGGGAGTTTGATTTCAGTAGGCATGGCTAGTTTGTCTAGGAGCGAGGGGTAAAGGTGTTTTGGTTGGAAAGGGAGGTTTCCCTGGTGCGCGAGCCATATGACCCGCGCCTTACGGCGGTTAAACATTTTCGCCCTGGCGGGCGTTTTCTTTAGGCGTAAAGCGGGTTTTGCTTTTCTGGGTCGAAGCCGAGATCTTGGATGGCTTTTGCGACTTCGCTGCCTGGGATGATCCCTTGTTTGCTCAATCGGTACAAAGCTGCAATCGTGATCGACGCGGCGTCAACTTCGAAGTGCCGGCGCAACGCTTGTCGGGTCTCGCTTCGGCCGAGACCATCGCAACCCAACACGTAGTAGTCCGTTGTCATGTAAGGAAGCAATTGTTCCGCCACGGCTCGAACGTTGTCGCTGGCCGAGATGATCGGGCCCTTTACGCCATCTAGAACCGTCTCGATATAGCTCTTTCGAGGTGCTTGGTCCGGGTGAAGCATATTCCAACGCTCACAGGTTTGAGCGTCGCGGCGGAGTTGTGTGTAGCTGGTCACACTCCAAACATCGCTAGCGACTTGGTACTTTTCCGCAAGGATCTTTTGTGCATCCAACGCATATCGAAGGATGGAACCGCTTCCAAAAAGTTGAACGCGAGCTTTTGCACCAGGCACTTCATTCGACGCGAATTTGTAAATGCCTTTGATGATCCCCTCCTCGACACCCTCAGGCATCGCGGGCATCATGTAGTCTTCGTTGTGGACAGTGATGTAGTAGATAGCGGTCTCGTCTTCTTGGAACAATCGACGCATGCCGTCCAAAACGAGAACGACCGTCTCATAGGCCCAAGCAGGGTCATACGCACGTACCGTTGGGAAGGCCATGGCGTTGAGGTGGCTGTGTCCATCTTGGTGCTGGAGCCCTTCGCCATTAAGTGTCGTTCGCCCTGCTGTGCCGCCGATCAAAAAGCCCTTGGCCCGCATGTCAGCAGCGGCCCAAATCGAATCGCCTACGCGTTGGAATCCGAACATCGAATAGTAGATGTAGAACGGAATCATGTTGACACCGTGGGCCGAATAGGCAGTGCCTGCGGCATTAAAGCTGCTCATGGAGCCAGCTTCGGTGATCCCCTCTTCTAGGATTTGACCGTCGCTTGCCTCTTTGTAATAGCCGATCGTCTGTTCCGCGTCCTTGCGATCGATTGGCTCATAGAGTTGGCCAGCATGGGCATAGATCCCGATTTCGGTGAACAGGCCTTCCATACCAAAAGTTCGCGATTCGTCAGGAACGATTGGGACGATGTATTTGCCGATGGTGCTGTCCTTTACCATACGAGTCAGCAGTCGAACAAATCCGTTCGTCGTACTGATTGGCTTGCCCTCGAGCTGCGTCGACATGAATTTGCGATAATCCTCGAGCTTCGGCGTTTCAAGCTTTGGATGTACCGTAGGTCGGCTAGGGACAGAGCCCCCAAGCGTTTCGCGTCGGTTTAGCAGATATTTGATCTCGTGACTCGTCACGGGCGGTTTGTAAAAAGGAGCATGCGAGACTTCATCGTCCGAGATCGGAATGCCAAAGCGGCTTCGGAACTCAAGCAATTCGTTGTCATTCATTTTCTTTTGGTTGTGAGCGATATTGCGGCCTTCGCCCGCTTCGCCCAAACCGTAGCCCTTGATCGTCTTGGCCAAGATCACGGTCGGCTGGCCTTTGTGCTCAACTGCCGCCTTGTATGCCGCATAGACTTTCTCGGGATCGTGGCCGCCCCGTTTCATCTTTTCAAGGCGTTCGTCGGAATAATTCTCAACCAACTTGAGCAACTCAGGGTACTTGCCAAAGAAGTGTTCGCGAATGTAAGCACCCGACATGCCCACATACTTTTGGTACTGACCGTCGACCACTTCGGTCATGCGTTGTGCTAGGAGTCCTGACTCGTCCTTGGCGAGCAAAACATCCCAATCGCCGCCCCAAACGACCTTGATCACATTCCAGCCGGCACCGCGGAAAATCGCTTCAAGCTCTTGAATGATTTTTCCATTGCCGCGAACCGGGCCATCGAGACGTTGTAGATTGCAGTTCACGACGAAGATGAGGTTGTCGAGTTTTTCGCGTGAAGCGAGCGTGATGGCGCCTAGCGTTTCAGGCTCATCGCACTCGCCGTCACCCAAAAATGCCCAAACCTTTTGACCTGTTGTGTCTTTTAGTCCGCGATCCTTGAGGTACTCGTTGAAACGAGCTTGGTAAATGGCCATGATCGGCCCAAGTCCCATCGATACCGTGGGGTACTCCCAAAAGTCTGGCATGAGCCAAGGGTGCGGATAGCTACAGAGACCACCACCCTGTTGTAGTTCTTGTCGAAAGTTTTCGAGTTTTCCTTCTGGCAAGCGTCCCTCGAGAAATGCTCGCGAGTACATCCCAGGTGAAGCGTGCCCCTGAAAGTAAATCAAATCGCCGGCATAACCCGTTTCTCCACGCCCCCGGAAGAAGTGATTGAAGGCGACTTCGTATAGGGTTGCACTGCTTGCGAACGTGCTGATATGCCCGCCAACGCCACCACCGAGAAGGCCACCATGGCCATCGGTTTTTTTGTTCGCGCGAACAACCATCGCCATGGCGTTCCAACGAACAATGCTCTTGATGCGGCGTTCAATTTCGCGATTGCCAGGATAGGCCGGTTGCTTGTCCGGGGGAATCGTATTGACGTAGGGTGTGTTGGTATCAATCGGGATGTCGACGCCGTCGCGGCGTGCGCGATTCTCCAACGCCTTGACCAAGTAGCGGACACGATCCGCCCCTTTGCTCTTATAGACGTAGTCGAGCGATCCCAACCACTCGCTTGTCTCAGCTGGATCGACATCAACCTGTGCTTCGACTACTTCGCCTAAGAGTTTCGAATCTGACATTGGTGTACGTTTCTTTCTCGGTCAATAATTTTCAGGTCAAGCCATCCGTCTCGCCGAATGCGAAACTGGGTGAGCTTTTACGATAGTCGCAAAACCCGGCATTGTCGTCAAATTGGCGAGCCGCGTAAAGGTGCAACCTCCGCTAACCATGATATCCAAGATCAAAAGGTCTAGTTCGAAATCGCCGCACGTCTAATAGTGACTTGGTTCTCGCTGCTCGCCGCAAAGCGAGGTAATTACTCCTTAAAGTCCTTCTAGGGGGAATTGGTTTGTTTTCGCTAGCTTTTTTCGAATTGGCGTCGCGAATTATGCGTTTGTTCGCGGGCTCGGGGTGGGCGACCTAACCCACTTAAGCCCAAAACGTGTTGTCTAGTGATTCCCACAGCCTAGAAATCTAGCGCAGCCGCGCAAGTCACTCGTCCGCTATACTCGTGATGCGGATTCTCCTTGAATTTCTGCCTTCCTAGCCCTTTTATCCTCATCCAACCAGCCACCACCGTCATGACCGAGGCCGCTCAAACCAAAACCCCCGATTTGCAGGTGATGCGTGAGACTATCGAAAGTCTTGCAGTTGCTTTCATTTTGGCCCTCCTATTCAAAGCGTTTATCGCCGAGGCCTTCGTTATTCCAACAGGCTCCATGGCCCCTACGTTGATGGGCGCCCACAAAGATGTCAAATGCGAAGAATGTGGCTACCAATACCAATGCGGAGCAAGCAACGAGTTTGACCGAGTTGGAAATAGAAAAGTTGGTCGAGATGAGGAGAACGTAGTCGGTACAACTTGCCCATTGTGTCGAAAGCCGCAGGTCGCGAATGCGGCGGTCAACTCAAATCATGCGACGTTTTCGGGGGATCGAATTCTTGTCAGCAAACTCGCATACGCTTGGTCTCAGCCTCGACGTTGGGACGTTATTGTCTTTAAATTTATCGAAGACGCGCGATTGAATTACATCAAGCGATGCATTGGTCGTCCCAATGAGTCAATCCGAATTCGCGAAGGAAACATTTATGTCAGGAACAATCTAAAGCCTTTAGATCATCCCAAAGAGGGCCTCGATTCTGGGGCGGGTTCATTCGAGATTGCGCGTAAGCCGCCTCATGTGATGAACGCTATGTTGCAAGTTATCCATGACTCAAAATATGTTCCGTCCCGATTGGTCAAGGCCGGTATGCCTAGCAATTGGCAGCGGTTTCCGGCTAACGAGTCCAGCTGGCAAGTCAACCAAACCGAAACCAAATGGTCCGCTTCCATCGCCAAAGCACAAGTCGGGAAGATTAACTGGCTACGGTACTACCACCGCGTCATTGACCCGTTGGCGTGGCAAACGGTGGAATCCACTGGTTCATTGCCGGCGCCCATCCCACCTGAATCGTCTCGCTTGGTAATGGACTTCACCGCATACAACGCAGGTTACTCCGCTAAAAAAGTACAAATCGATACGGACAGGTTTCAATCCAGCGCAGAGGAATTGATTCGATCCCTGAACTTAAGTGGATTTGGTCGTCCACTTGAAAACGACGGAATCCATTGGACAGGGGATTTGGCTGCGGATTTTGAGATCAAGACGGACCGAGACTGTCAAACATTGGCGTTATTGCTCGTAGAAGCTGGCGTCGAACACGAGTGTAGGATCGATCTTAAGACGGGGCAGGCAACCATGACCGTTTTGGTCGACGGGAAGTCTGTGGAAGCGTTCCAAAAAGACGGTGATACTGCGACAAGCCAAGCTCTGGCATCAACGAGCATCCGAGCAGGAGGTAAGCACCGCGTGCGATTCGCCAACGTGGATGATACGCTTGTACTCTGGGTGGATGGCAAACCTATTAAATGGTCACCGAGCGGAAACTTAGTTACCGAACTGTACATACCTCATGGCCGCCGGGTTCCTACGACGAGTCCAACCAACCCACTCGATGCCGCTCCCATCGCGATTGGGATCGAAGGGGGCGGAGCCGAAATTATTCGTGCTCAAGCCTTTCGCGATATTTATTATATCGCTCATTCGAACGACAGCCCTGGACTCTCGGACTATCCAGACGTGAATGGTGCCCTTCGGCAATCAAGCACCCCAGAGAACAACGCTCGTTACGCACGTGAAGTCCACAACTTATCTATCCAGGATTTAACAAAAAGGATGTCCCAAGAGGCAATGAGTCGAAATGCTCTTTTGTCGAACCCAAACTTGTGGGCGTGTAGTCCGATGGCGTCAGCCCGCCGCACCGTTGAATTCAAAATGGAAGAGGACCAGTACTTCCCTATGGGAGACAACTCCGCGGCTAGCTCGGACGCTCGTTCCTGGGGCGAACACCATACACCGGAACGGCTCTTTATTGGCCGAGCGGTCATGGTCTTTTGGCCTCACTATTGGAATGCTCCTGTTCCATTTTTGCCCAACGTCCAACGCATGGGCCTGATTCGCTAGTCCGATCTTAAGCTGCCTTTGAAAGGATTTGAGAACATGGATGTTCTGAGTGTTGTTGGACTCGAAAAAACATATGGTCGCCGCAAAGTCGTAAGCGGTGTAAGCATGCGCGTAGGGGAGGCCGAGATCGTCGGATTGCTAGGCCCCAATGGCGCTGGAAAATCGACCAGCTTTCGAATGACCTGCGGCTTGGTCATGCCTGATCGCGGGCAAGTTTTTTTGGGTGGCGAGGAAGTCACGTATTGGCCCATGTTCCGGCGTGCGCGCGAAGGGGGAATGGGATACCTTGCACAGGAATCCAGCGTATTTCGAAAGCTGAGCGTGGAGCAAAACATTTCAGCCATGCTGGAACTTTTGGGAGTCGGTTGGTCGGAACGGCGAAAGCGAACAAATGAACTCCTGGATCAATTCAAGATCACGCACATTCGACGTTCACGCGCATCGAAACTATCGGGCGGCGAACGGAGGCGGTTGGAGATCGCCAGATGCTTGGTCTCCAATCCTCGAATCATCATGCTGGATGAACCATTCGCTGGCATCGACCCCGTGACTGTGCAGAGTATCCAGCAGACGATCTTTGATTTGCGAGATACGGGAATTTCGATTTTGATCACAGACCATGCCGCTCTAGA
>JANMNR010000192.1:0-23623 GCA_031368325.1 Pirellula sp. | reverse complement strand
GCACCGTAATGATGTCGCATCGACACATCCAAATTGAGAACATCAATTACCATGGGTGCTATCCCCACAACCCGCTTGTCGACAGCGGCCGTCATCCATGTGGTCCAGCCACGTTTTGAGCCGCCCGCGACCACATATTGGTTCACACAGGCAGTTTGCCCCCTGCATCACTTGCCATGAGTGCATAGACCGTATCCATGGCGCGGACCACGGATTTGGTCATCGGCCCACGCGCCGGCCAGCGATAGTCGCCTGTTTTGATGTATTGGTCCCAGATGTAGCCGATGAGATCGTCTACGACGCGAGGCTTTCCGTCGCCATGAAAAATCAAGGGCTGATTCGGAACTTACTTGAGTTGCGCGACCACGCTCTTCGTTGCAGCCGCGACGGCTGACAACTTGGGAAACGATACCCCGATGAGTTATCTAACTCGGCAGAAGCACTGCGCGGCGAAGTGCTGCTAAAGAACCCAGCGCGTTTTGAATGGATGATGTCCTCAAACCAATCCGGTTCCAACGCATAAATGTCCGGGAACTTTTCCTTGATCGCCTTGGCATCGTCACGATAGGAATTGCAGGTGCCTTGCCGAATATTGCCTAGAATTTGATGCTTTAACGCTTCAGCTTCCCGCGTACGCAACGGTGCCAGCCGATGCACTCCCATTGCTAAGGAGTATCTGCCCAACACCTCTCGAAGCGCGTAGATCCGATTTCGCAAGCGATGCCATCGAAGCATTCTCTCAGCTCCAGCCGAAACCTCCATCGCATTCTTAAACTGCTCAGACGCGAGGGTCGAATCCACGTCATCAGTACCCGTTTTCCAAAACTCCGATTAGCTGCAGCGCGTTCTAATGAAATACCGCACACAAGGAATTCGTCGTTCCAAGATCAATTCCAATAATGGTCATCGGGCGTTGCTAAGTGATGTGTAGATTGAATGAGAGTCTGATCCGATTTTGGGATTTTGTAGTCCGCGGTAGCTTAGTTTTCAGGCTCGCCGACATCAACCGTTGACCAATCAGTTTCATCCGCTGAGGATTCAGCCTCATCAAGAACTTGTTGAGCGCGAAGCAGATCGCTCTTCCTTACCACAACCGACACGTTTCCTGGTGCTTCGGTACGAAACCCGCTGGTAAAGGAGCCAGTCGTCGTTCCTTGTATTCCGGTTTCCGCCAACGCAGCCAGCAAAGAAGCCGCTTCAATTTCGTTTGCGAACGTGGTTAGGGTCGTTGGATTGTTTGGATCTATGTCGCTTGCTCCGAAGGTCTAGTGATCGTTCGTATATCGCTGGACACTCGCCCGCCCGCCATCTAAAGACCGAATCATTTTTAGCAAAACTTTGCTTCGACAAGCTCCTTTTGTAGCGAGGTTTTTTCACGACCAACCGAATCAACCTTAATCCTCAGTCCGTAAAGACTTGCAAACAAGATCGCTCTATGGTGGCTTCCAGGTAACCAAATGCGGTCCGCTTCGGCTTTTCGCTGAAAGCATCCGCTGACATTCTAAGCACTTGCTCGATAGGACCTGGAGCAGGAGACTCGCATGTGATGCGAATTTTGCAGGGACAATTTAGTTCTAACAACCATTTGCTGCCCAACCACCTACAACTACTAATCCAACCCCTGACCCTCAATCCGGTTTCGGTTGGAGCTAACTCATTTGGCAACCCAAACTTCTTGGATGATTCACTCACGCCCTCGGTTTTCACTGAATCGGACGTTGCCACATCCTTCTTTTCAGCTTCGATTCGTTGGATTTTCCAATTATGCGACCGGCAACCGATATCCACCATCGCGTCGCTTGGCAAACCTGCCAACCCAACCCAAACACATGGTACCCGAATGATGTCCAACACGGGTTGCCCAAGCAATCGAGCCACCTGTTTTGAATTCGAAGACAGGTAGATAGATCGAGGACTGCCAATCTGCTGAATCTTGCCATCGGCTAACACAGCAATTCGATTAGCCAAGTAGAACGCTTCTTCCGAATCATGCGTTACATAAACGAAGGTCTTGTCGGTTTCCGCGTTCACATTGAGAATCAAGTCCCGGATTTCTTCGCGCAAAGATTGATTTAAATGCGCAAGCGGTTCGTCCAACAGAACAATCGATTTGCTGGAAATCATCGCTCTGGCGATCGCGACTCTTTGCAACTCACCACCGGACAAACTTGCAAGCTTCTGGCTGAGCAAGGTCCCCAGTTTGAGCCCATCGACCCAGCCCTCCATGCAGCTTTCAGTCGCTTTCGTGGCGGCTAGCTCCAAATTTTGACGGACTGTTAAGTGTTCGTATCCGTTTCCGTCTTGAAACACAATGTCGATGTCTCGCTTGTGAGGCGGAACACGAGACTGATCCGCACCGTGAATTCTGAACGTCACTCTCTGAGCGTGATCCAGCCCCGCGATGAGCCTCAACAGAGTTGACTTGCCACAACCGCTATCGCCAAGAACGGCAAGCAACTCACCGCGTTCCACGTTTAAACTCAGCTGTTCAAGTACTTTTGCGCTGCCAAAATGCTTCTCAAGGCCAGCTATTTCGATCGAGCTCTTACCCTCTGTAGTTGATTCGCGGCTCACTTTTGCCGTTTTATCCATTCCAGTAAAACGTTGCCCACCTTAACCATCGACGTACCCGAGCATTTGTCCGGAGTATCCCCCATTGTGTGCCAAAAACTCTTCCCCTTCGGCGCGCCACGCGTGTAATCAAAATCGATTAAGTCAATCACAGGAATTTTTGCGATAGAGTTGAGCGGCAGATGGTCGTCTTTGATCTCATAGCCAACGCTCGGCTTGAACTCTTTTACCTTTAGCTCCTTAGCAATTCCCCATACTTCTTCCACTAAGGAGCTTGCAAATTTTAGCGAGTTTTTCTCCTGGTACAGTTGCAGATCTGCGTCTGCGATCATGTCCACCAAAATCCCAGCCCGATAACGCGGACCACTGGGATCGTCGACATACGCTCGAGAAAAATGCTTAGAACCGATGAAAAAAGGATCGCGCTGCTCATCGTAGACTAGTTCCTCCGCATCGAAGAAAACCAAATCCACCCCCACTTTCGCAGGCAAGTCTTGTAGAACATGACCAAGCTCCATGAACAAAGCAGTCCCGCTGCCTCCATCATTGGCTCCGATAAACAATCCTTTTGGATTCCTTGTGTCGTTCACGGGAAAAGGTCGAGTGTCGTAGTGTGTGCAAATGAGGACGCGATCGGTTTTTTCAAGCGCCCAACGCACAATCAGGTTGCGAACAACAATTACATCGCCGCGCTCAGGATGTCGCATTTCGAATTCTTGCCAGCCAACGGTCGCTCCCAACTTCTCGAAGTGTTTTTCGAGTACTGCCTGCTGTTTGTGCATCCCGTCCGACCCTGTAGTTCGTGAACCAAGATCACAGACTTTGACCAAGTATGAGAAAGCACGCTTAGCATCGAGCACGGACTTATCCGGGGATTGACCAATTGCATTGCTCGTCTGCGTTGCCAAACAAACAAGGTGAACCAAGAAGCTGAATGCAAAGGACGCCAGAGGAGAATGGATGCGCACGTGATGCTGCCTCTCTGACAGGAAAAAACGCGGCGTCCTGCCGCTTGAACTTGATCCTTCAATGTTGGCATTGTTTGCGCGATTGGCTCCCCTGTCAATCAGTCTAAGAAACATTTATCGGATTACCGCGAATGCCTTCAAAAAAGGACTATGGCCGATGCCAACTAGAAAACCAACTCAAGTTTGGTAAAACATACTCATATACCTTAACTCACACCAAAGTCCTTTCCACCCATTTGGAGACATAACATGACCAACGGACCAATGAATCGAAAGCTCAAGATGGGAATCGTTGGCGGCGGGCAAGGTTCGTTCATTGGTCGTGTGCATTCGATCGCCGCGTGCTTGGACAACCGAGCGACGTTGGTTGCAGGGGCCTTTAGTAGCAATGCAGAGCGTTCCAAAGCATCCGCCCCAGACTACGACGTTGCACAAGAGCGCGCTCATCCGTCCTACCAAGCGATGTTCGACGCAGAATCAAAAAAACCAGTCGGCGAGCGTATAGATTTCGTCTCGGTTGCCACGCCAAACCACACGCATTTTGAAGTTGCCAAAGCCGCTCTCGAAGCTGGCTTCCACGTTGTCTGCGACAAGCCCATGACGTTCGATCTAGCACAAGCTGAAGAACTCGCCAAACTGGTCGACAAATCCAAGTCGGTTTTCGCGTTGACACATAATTACACCGGATACCCACTCATACGCCAAGCGCGTGAAATGATCCAAAGCGGTGAACTTGGCGAAATCCAGGCGGTCCGCTCTAACTACATTCAAGGTTGGCTTCGCACTCGGCTCGAAGATCAAGACCAAAAGCAAGCAGCATGGCGAACAGACCCAAAGCAGAGTGGCGTTGCAGGCTGCTTCGGCGACATCGCAACCCACGCTTACAATCTCGGTCGTTACATGACCGGACTCTTACCCGCTGAAATCAGCTGCCACCTCAAGATCTTTGAGCCTGGACGCAAGCTGGACGACTACGGCACCGCCATCGTTCGTTATCAAAACGGAGGGCTTGGCACGGTAACTGCCAGCCAAATCAGTCACGGACGCGAGAACGACCTTTCCATCGAAATCGACGGCACCAAGGGCGCCCTTTCGTGGCGACAGGAAGAACCCAATGTGATGGTGGTCCGACAAAACGGACAACCCCACAAACTGTATACACGCGATCCCAACTCATCGTTCATGAACGCCAGCGGAAAAGCCGCATGCCGATTACCGAGCGGACACCCAGAAGCTTTCTTCGAGGCGTTTGCAAACATTTATGTCGCCGCCTACGACGCGATGGTCGAGGTTTCCCAAGGTAAGACCATCGAACGAGTCAACACCGTCTATCCAAACGTACACGACGGAGTCGAAGGTATGCATTTCATCGAGCAATGCGTAGCCAGCAGTTCCCAAAATGGCGCATGGGTCTCAATGAGTCATCCCCGAGCTCGCAAGTAGTTAGTACTGTACTTTTTCCTGGCCTCAGTAGCCTCTCCTGTCTTCGCTTGTAACCCCATTTCATGAACCAACTCAACAAGTTCTCGTCCAGAATTACTCAACCTAAAAGCCAAGGCGCCTCGCAAGCGATGCTCTATGGTACGGGCATGACGCCAGAGGATATGCACAAAGGACAAGTTGGAATCGGAAGTGTGTGGTACGAAGGCAACACTTGCAATATGCATCTCCTCGACCTCGCATTGGCGGTGAAAAAGGCCGTAGTCGAAGAGAATCTCGTAGGGATGCGATTCAACACCGTCGGCGTAAGCGATGGTATCAGCATGGGTACTGATGGCATGTCGTACTCCTTGCAATCTCGCGATCTAATCGCCGACTCTATCGAGACCATCATGGCGGCGCAGTGGTATGACGCACTGATTGCGCTGCCTGGATGCGACAAGAACATGCCGGGTTGCTTAATGGCCATGGGACGCCTCAATCGTCCTGCCCTCATGATCTATGGCGGAACCATTCGAGCCGGAAAATGGAACGGGCACTCGCTCGATATCGTTTCTGCATTCCAGTGTTACGGCCAGTACATCTCAGGCCAGATCGACGAGGAAACGCGAGCGAATATCGTTCGCAAATCCTGTCCTGGTGCAGGGGCTTGCGGCGGGATGTACACGGCCAATACGATGGCGTCCGCAATCGAAGCCCTCGGTATGTCGTTACCGTATTCGGCTTCCATTCCCGCCGAGGATCCGGCCAAAATCGACGAGTGCAAGCGTGCAGCGAAAGCAATTCGACATCTTCTCGAAATCGATCTCAAGCCTCGCGACATCATGACTCGGGCTGCGTTTGAAAACGCCATGGTCATCGTAGTGGCGTTAGGCGGCAGTACCAACGCGGTGCTCCACCTCATTGCGATGGCACGAAGCGTTGGCATCGATTTGACTTTGAACGACTTCCAAAAAGTTAGCGATCGAGTACCGTTCCTCGCCGACCTTAAGCCCTCGGGCAAATTTGTCCAAGAGGACCTGCACTCCGTCGGCGGTACTCCTGCAGTCATAAAGTACTTGCTCGCAGAAGGACTTATGACCGGTGACTGCATGACCGTCACTGGCAAGACCCTAGCGGAGAATGTCGCCGACCTACCAGGACTCAAGGCGGGGCAAACCGTCGTTCAACCGACGTCCAACCCGATCAAGGCCACTGGGCACATCCAAATTCTCTTCGGCAATCTGGCACCCGAGGGTTCCGTCGCGAAGATCACCGGCAAGGAAGGCATGCGATTTTCCGGTCCCGCTCGATGTTACGACAGCGAAGAGCTGATGCTGGCTGCGTTAGAGAAGGGTCAAATCCAAAAAGGGGACGTGATCATTATCCGATACGAAGGTCCCAAGGGTGGACCAGGTATGCCAGAAATGCTAACGCCGACATCCGCTATCATGGGCGCAGGTCTTGGTTCCGATGTAGCGTTGCTTACCGACGGTCGGTTCTCGGGTGGTTCTCACGGATTCATCGTCGGCCACGTCACTCCTGAAGCACAAGAGGGTGGTCCTTTAGCATTGGTAATGGACAATGACATTGTCACCCTCGATGCAGACACAAATCGTTTAGACGTCGCGGTATCCGATGTGGAACTTGCTGCGAGGAAAGCAAAGTGGGTTGCTCCTCCGCTCAATGCCACGCGAGGAACGCTATTCAAGTACATCAAGAACGTGAAAAGCGCGAGCGAAGGATGCGTCACTGACGAGTAATCGAAACAACGTCACGCTAATTTCCCAACCCTGCGAGCAATTCTCGCACAATGCCAGGTTGTGACTCCGCCACATTTTTTGTCTCCTCGGGATCGTTTAAGTAATCGAACAGCTCGATCCGATTTGGCACACCATCTTTTCCAACCTGAGTTATCAATCGCCAACGATCCGTTCGAACCGTCTTCTGTCCACCTGTCCAAAAACTGCGGGCGGGTTTTGTTGCCAATGTGGACGGATCGACTAACTGTGGCCGCAAACTGCGACCATCTAGTCCACTTGGCGCTGTTAGCCCACAGAGATCAGCAAGCGTTGGAAACACGTCAACCGTCTCTACTGTCGCATCGCTAACGCGGCCAGGCGATTCGATGCCTGGATAGCGAATCATTAGTGGTGAACGAAGTGCACGATCGAACAGGCAGTGCTTACCCCAAATGGCGTGTTCACCAAGCAAGAACCCGTGATCACTCCAGACGACCACTACCGTGTTTTTTTCCATGCCAAGCTCTGTCAGCGCGGCAAGCACTCTTCCTACCTGCGCGTCCATGTAGCTGACTCCCGCTGCATAAGATCGTCGCATCTGCCTAGCATACTCAATGTCAACATCGGGATTGCGGCCAGGCTCGTGACCGTAGTTTCCTCGAAACTCGCCGCTATTGTGCCAGCCCGATGGCCATGTCGGTTTCGCTGCAACCTCGGAACTCAAGTCCGGTACCCCAGCTGAATGCAAATCATGCCACTTCTTTGGGGCAGCGAAGGGAAGATGCGGCTTAAAGAACCCCACACCAAAGAACCAAGGGCTCTTTTGCCCCGCCAATTCCTTAAGTGTTGTGACCGCCTCGCTTGCAACCCAAGCATCCGGGTAAGTTTCATCAGGGCCGTCATGAGCTTCCCATGCCGACGACTTGCCAGGCTTGCGTGCTGTCCCATTGGCATATCCGTGCATGATCGCTTCGGGCGTTTTCCAAGGACCGTTTGGTATCCAAGCACGGTCCCAAGCACCGGGCATTTCTTCTGGACCTTCCGCCCATCCTTTGCCAGACAATCCACCCGGATAATGCGAAATCTTTCCAAGCGCCAGTGTCCGATAGCCATTCTGACGAAAAACAGCTGGCATACTTTGCGATGACCAATCTGGGTACGTTTGCTTGATGCCATCATTGCCAACTTGTGCCGGAACCGTGGGATAACACCCCCGAAGTAACGCACAGCGAGAAGCACCGCAGGTCGGCACTTGCACAAAGTGGTGACTAAACACACGCGACGTCTTGGCAAAGGCATCTAGCTGAGGTGTTTTTGCGTGCGCAACACCAAGTGATCCTAGGTCATTTCGCAAGTCGTCAATGGCAATGAACAAAACGTTGCGCCGACCTTCATCCGCAAAGACCTCGCTGCTCAAGGTAAGACATAATGCTATCAAGAAGAATCTGGTTTTCATTACTTACGTTAGCTTTCAAAAGCTCGGCCTTACTCCAGAAGAGTGGAGCGAAGCGAGCGGCAACTTACAAACTACGATGTTCTGCCAAAAATTTAAGCTGTTGATACATGACCTGCATAATCGGTGCATGGACCTTTGCTCGCGCGGCCGCGCGTAACGCATTACCATAAATCGCTTCGACCTCGATCGGTCGACCAGCGAGAAAGTCCAGTCGCATACTGCTGTCATACGGTACCATTTTGTCCGTATGGTCCATCATCTGTTGCACAAACTCGGGCTCAATTACGTGACCGCAATCGCAGGCTGTTTTTCGCACCTCACGAATAATCGACTCTGCCAATGCTCTGGAATCGGGAAACTCCATGATTCGATTTGTACTGGAGTTGAGAATAACGGACAGACCATTAAACGGAATGTTCCACATCAATTTCCGCCAACGTGCCAAGGTCAACAACTCGGTAGTATGGCAATTAATACCAGCAGCAATCATCTCGGCTTGTAGGTCCGCCAATCGTTCCATTGTCGGTCCAGGCTCCAAGTCATCCAGGCCGCGATACGGTCCCATCACGATGTTGCCGTAGTCGAGGTGGCAAATATGGCCCGGTCCAATTTTGTTGGAGCAAAGAAAGCAACAGCCGCCAGCCACGCGGCCCGGTCCAACTACCGCGCGCGTTGCTTGTTCGACATGCAATCCATTTTGCAGTACCAGCACAATGGAATCGGCATGCAACAACGGGGGCAACAAATCCGGCAAAGCGTGATTCTGAGTGCTCTTGAGCGCCAAAATAACGCAATCGCACTTTGGCATTTCCCGAACATCCGAGTACGCGTTAACCTTCGGAATATGAAAATCGCCTCTTTTGCTGTCGACCCGCAAACCGTGCTCGCGAACATGCTCCGCATCTGATCGCATCAAAAAATGGACATCGCCGCCTGCCCTTGCAAGGAGTCCGCCGTAAAAGCCGCCCAGGGCACCGGTGCCAATCACTGCAAATCGCGTCATAAAGCTATCGATGCTCGCTCAATCAATCGTGTTCATCGTCTCACAACGGTCCTTCCCGACACGCGTTGGATGAGACCTCGCATTTCCAATACGCTCAATGTACTCAGGACGCGAGACACAGGAAGTTTCGATGTCGAGATCACTTGATCAATATCCGTCGGCATACACTCGATCGCTTGCAACACAGCCTGCTCAACCTCATTGAGCTGCAACTCTGTTGCATGATGCACTACGTTTCCATCGCTCAAGGAAGCCTTCTCAACCAACGGGCCCAAGTGCTCGATCACGTCCTCCGCGTCTTGGATGAGGATTGCACCATCTCGTATCAGTTGATTACAGCCTCGTGACATCCGTGACGTTGCGGGACCGGGGACTGCGAACAAATCCCTCCCTTGCTCACCCGCATGGCGAGCCGTGATCAGCGAACCCGATCGATCGGCCGCTTCGACCACAATTGTACCAAGGCTCAAGCCGCTGATTATTCGATTCCGCTGAGGGAACACACCTGCTTTTGGTTTCGCAAAGGGATGGGTTTCGCTGATCAATACTCCATGCTCGGCCACTTGGTCGGCCAGCTCTTTGTGTTCGGGTGGATAAATGTCCGTCACACTGCTCCCCAACACAGCAATCGTTCTTCCCTCGGATTCAATGGCACCTCGGTGGCATATCGCGTCAATTCCTCGAGCCAAGCCGCTAACGATCGTGATGCCATAACGGGCAAGCGCCTTTGAAATTCGCTCGGCCATCGTGCGACCATAACTGGTGCAGTGCCGAGTCCCAACCATTGCGATCGAAAGTTGGTCATTTTTGTGAAATGCCCCGCGTACAAATAACATGACGGGTGGATCGGGCAATTCCGCCAGTAACCTCGGAAACTCCGGATCCCCCGCCAGCACCATCCGAATATCATTGTCGCTGCAATGCTTAAAGACCCGATCAGCGAGATCGCTCTGACTTGAATCTCGAATCAACGTCGAAAGTTTCGGCCCAATGCGTGGCACTTGGCCAAGCTGCGAAAGCGTCGCGTTGAGAACCGACTCCGCTGAGCCGAAGTGATCGATCAAACCTGCCAACAGCCTAGGGCCAACACCATTGACGAGCGAAAGCCTAATGAAGGCACTTCGATCTTCAGCTGGTACAGAACGAATCGGCTGAACCCATTCCAAGCTGTCGTTGTCCGCAACATAGTCGATCGGCTCCCTGTCTTCATCCATCGCATCCACCGGCAGGTCCGTGGGTGGCGATATATCGAACAAGAATCCAGTTTTCTGAAACTCGTTTGGAGTGGACATGGCCTAAGCAGTTAAGTTTTAGTGAGGTCGAGAGACGCCATAAACGTGAGACCAATATTTGGCAATCGCTTTAGCGCCTGAGATAAAGCAGCGACCATCAATCTGTCCGGTAAGAAAACCCACTGCATCGAGCGGCGGTGCTTTGTCTAAGATCAACACTGGGCAGTTTTGGTTGTCCTTGCCGATCAGCGCAACAATCTCAGCGCGCGGTGCAGGAAAATCGGCGTACCGGATATCCAGAGAGTGACGCAGCTTAGGGAAATAGCTTAGTACTCCAGTAATGGTTGCACAGTCAGGACAAAAGTAAGGTAGACCAGCACCATCGGGAAAGTCCTCCTTAAGTAGGAACAATGTGTCGCGAGCCACTATTAAATCTCCGAACGGGTCGAGTAGGACATTTCGCCATGATCTTAACGAATTCGGCGTTGCCCGTCATCATGCCTCCGGCTTCGAGTCATTCATGTCCTTGCCACGGATATTTCAAATTCTGCAGCTTATGCTGGCAACACCATTGAGGTTTTGGGGGTATCTTATGGTTCTTGCGAAACTTTTCTTTATCTGAAACCTAGCTCAATTCAAAGATATTCGTGAACGACTTGACCACCTCGATTCCGGCCACGCCGAACGCTCCCCCCTCCGTTCCCGATACGTTTCACAAAGAGTTAAACGCTCTGCTCAGGCAGGGTGAAGAAATTTTGGCCTGTTTTGAGCCCAATCTTGACGCAAAACTCCGATTCGGTAAAGGAATCGTTGTCCTTACGAATTACGGGGTTATCTCAAGACAGCCCACGTCATTCGGTGCACCTGATTCACCATGGTCGCGTTGGGAACTTTCCGAAGTAAGGGAAATTCGAAAGCTCGATCGAACAGGTCTTGGAGTTCTTGAGTTGCTCGGCGAAGCAAAACAGCTCCAAGCTTGGCGATTCACTGCGGGAAACACCAGTGCTGCAACGTTACTCGCGGCCAGATTCAAGTTGGTCAAAGCGGGCAAGTCCGAAGAGGACGAGGTCTCCGCATCGATTTGCCCATCCTGCGGCGGTTCAATGCTCGTCGGCCAAATGGTGTGCAGCAACTGTGCACCTGCCCCCGCGCCAGATACGAACCGCTCTTTGTGGCGACTGACTCGTTTTGCAAAACCCCGTGCGGGAATGATTTTCATCGGTTTTGTCTTAACCTTTTTGAGTACCGCTGCCACGTTCCTTCCGCCCGTCTTGACCAAGTTTCTAGTCGACAATGTACTGACTCCCCACGAAGCGGCACGTGTTGCTTCCGAAAATGGAGCGAATCTTGCATTGGACGCCACCGGTAAATCCGCCGATTTCAGCCTCGTCCCGTGGCTGCTTGTCGGAATGCTCTTCGCTGCTTTGCTGAGTTGGTCACTTTCTTGGGCAAAGACTTACGCGCTCGCATCGGTTAGCGAGCAAATTAGTGCCGACCTTCGAAATGCAACCTACTCGCACCTCCAAAAGCTGTCGCTCGAGTTTTTTGGTGGCAAGCGAACAGGGGATTTGATATCCCGGATCAGCAGCGATACGCAACGAATCTGCGACTTTCTTTCGATCAGTTTGGTCGATTTCGCAACTGATATTTTGATGATCGCGTTCACTGGAATCGTTTTGTTCATTATTGATCCGATGCTCGCGATCGTCGGGCTTTTGCCTTTTCCGTTTATTGCTTGGACCGTTTCTCGAGTGCAAGGCAAGATTCGAATGGGCTTTGCCAGAGGAAGCGCTGCTTGGGCCGAGATGGTAAACGTTCTTGCGGACACGATTCCTGGCATTCGCGTTGTGAAGGCATTTGCACAAGAGAATCGGGAGATCGACCGTTTCAAGCAAAGCAACGACCACGTTCTCGGTGCGAACAACCGCGTGAATCGATTGTGGGCCGCATTTTCACCCATCATCACACTGTTGACCGACCTTGGGCTTTTGGTCGTGTGGGGCTTCAGCGCTTATCAGGTTTCTCAAAATGCGATCACGCTCGGTGTTCTTTGGCTTTTCGTGAACAGAATTGGCGCCCTTTATAGCCGGCTCGACGATATGAGCCGGCTACTAGCCAACGCCCAACGCACTGCAGCAGCCACCAATCGCATCTTCGAAATCCTCGATCGAGTCCCAAGTGTTTCTGAGCCGCAAAAGCCGGTCCATCCAGGCCGTGTAAACGGCCGTGTGACACTAAACGATTTGACCTTTCGATATGGCTCCCGCCAAGTCATTCACAACGTCAGCTTGGACATTCAGCCAGGCGAAATGATCGGACTAGTAGGCCCAAGCGGAGCAGGCAAGAGTACGCTCGTCAATCTAGTCTGCCGGTTCTACGACGTTAGCGGCGGATCCATTATGGTCGACGGAATCGACATCCGATCTTTTCCCATAACGGAGTACAGAAGCAATATCGGCATCGTCCTTCAAGAACCATTCCTGTTCTTTGGATCGATTGCTGAGAATATCGCTTACGGACGACCTGACGCCACACGTGAACAAGTCATCGCAGCTGCACGAGCGGCGAAAGCACATGACTTCATCTTGCGACTCACGGATGGTTACGATTCACTCGTCGGCGAACGAGGCCAATCGCTCTCCGGTGGCGAACGCCAACGCATCTCCATCGCCAGAGCATTATTGACGGATCCACGTATCTTAATCCTGGACGAAGCGACCTCGGCTGTGGATACCGAGACCGAACGTGAAATTCAAGAAGCCCTAGACGTATTGGTCCAGGGTCGCACCACCATCGCGATCGCACACCGAATCAGCACGCTACGAAAAGCCAACCGAATAATCGTCCTAGAAAAAGGACGTATCACAGAAGTAGGCAATCACGAAGAGCTGATTCGCTTGGGTGGCACCTACTCACGGCTGAATCACGCGCAAAGGCAGATCAATCTGCACGAGGATCCAACGTAGCGCCGAACAAGTGGCGAATCGATCGACGTACCTTCAACTCTTGCTCCGTACCCGAAATCGTTCCAGATAACCAAAGTCCAAAGGACGGTCTTCTTTTGGTCCTGGTTGCCCCTGCATGCCACCAAGATACAGAATCGCACCATCCTGGCTGTACCTAGCTGTGGTGATCCGCATGCCCGTTTTGGCTTCTCCAATCAACTGGCCGGTCGCAGCATCGAAAACACCCAGATTCCATTTTCCTCCGCGTAATCGGCCAGCCATCACAAAATGTTGTCCATTTGGGTGCCATGCCAACGTCTCCATCAAACCCTCGCCCGATTGCGATGCTACCGTCTCTTGTTTCATTTCAACGGGAGCCGTGCGCCATTCAAAACGTTGCCACAGTTGCTTGCCATTTCCCGCCATCGGATCTCGCATATCGCCCATCCCAACAGCAAAAAGCGATTCGCCGTCGGGTGAAAACGAAACGGCAAACACACCACCAATGTAACAGTGGCTCTTGATAATACCCCAGCTCGTAAACGACTTGGTGCGCCACTGGGCTAATTGCCGACCGCTCTCCACCTCCCACACCGCAATGTCCCCCATCAGATTGCCAGCAGCTAGGTATCGCGACGACGAATCAAAAGCAACACACTGCACCGAAGGGAGCATCTCTAGTGCATGTAAAACTTTCCCTGTCGTCGCATCCATGATCTTTACCGTCGGTTCCTCCGAAGCCAAAGGAGCGTAGTCCTCAGCGCCAGCGAGATACTGCCCGGTCACCGAGGCCGCGAAACGCTGATCGGGTGACAATGCCATATCCCAAGACCAGAAGCGATGAACGCGTTCCGATACGCGCGGTGCAAGTTCCCGCATTTCCAACTTTGGCCCCGATTCGGTAACGCTTGGTTCAGCAAGAGAAACCGAATCGGCGACAGGCAACTCACGGATTTGAAACGTCCCGTCGTATGAGGTTGAAAGCAGAAAATTCGATGATTCAATTAAGGCGATGCTGGAAACATAACTGCCGTGTCGACCGATCCTATGCGGCTTCGTTTTAGATTTCGACCTTTCTCCTTTTGGCTTCTCGGCAGTAGTTGGTTCCACGGAATCGGATGCGTCAAACGGCAACGCATAGATGCCGTCCATGCACGCTGCATAGAGCCATTTCCCATCCGATTTCACTTGGAAATCCAACACTCCGCTAGGGAAGGAAAAGCGATCGATTTTTTCAAGCTCAATAGTCATGGCGTTTCAATCAGGCAAGCAGCTCGGCAATAGGTTCGGCGTCATCTTCAACGCGATAAAACGCTGGAAAACCTGGCAAATCGTAAGACTCGTGAGGATCGAGTCCCAAAGCCGCATAGATGGTTGCAAACAACCGACGCTGGTTGATTGGTTTGTCTGAAACCGCGACGCCATTCTCATCGGTCGCACCATAGACCGCACCCGGTTTCAATCCGCAGCCGGCCATGGCCATGCTCCACGCTTTGGGGTAATGATCGCGACCACGGGCTTCGTTCAGCCATGGCGTGCGTCCAAATTCGCCCATGATGAGCACGAGCGTATCATCCAACATGCTTCGCTCCTTCAAATCACTTAGCAGCTGAAACACGATGCGATCCATTTCGGGCACGAGCATTTGGTGCGTCTCGTGATTAAACACATGACAATCCCATGGCATGCCGTTGGCCACCATCACAAATGTAGAACCGTTTTCTACCAAATGCCTTGCAAGCAGGGTATGCATCCCAAAGGTTCCCGGTCCATACTTGGCTCGGTCGGACTCTGGTAGTTTGCTGAGATCGAACAAAGGTGCCGATTGCATTAGCCCTTTGACTCGCTCAAAAACCGAGTTGTAGGACTGGACCGCAGGGTTCTGATGGTCATTTACGAACTTTCGGCTCAGAAAAGCACGAAGGGCTTCTCGGTCACTATGGTCTGCGGAATTCATCCCTTCCGGCAACCCTACATTTTCAAGCTTGTACTTTCCTCCAACCCGAACGGGCCCATACTCGGCTCCCAACCAACCCGCCCAATTCGCTGCTTTGAACGCCTTGAACTCATTTCCCTCTGGACAGGGATCAAGCAGAACGAATTGTGGAACAGGACTATCGAGTTGACCGAGTTGTTTCGCAAGCACGGACCCTAACAGCGGACGAGTAAACGGTGGTCGCGGTGCCTCACCGCGCGTCAGCATATCGATGGCCTGAAAGTGTTCGTTGGGTTCAGTGGACATCGAACGCACCAACGTCATCTGATCCATCATCGTGGCGGTACGGGGCATAAGTTCGCTGATATGCAACCCTGGGATAGACGTTGGTATCGAGCCAAACGGACCACCGAACGAGCTTCCAGGCTTGGGATCCCAAGTTTCAAACTGGCTTGGGGCTCCGCAGAGCCAAAGCAGAATGCATCGTTTGCCGCGAGCTTTTGCGGATTCCGCAAAAGCTGGGACACTGAATAAGCTCTGAAAGCTCGCAACAGAAGCGGCACCCGCTAGGCTACCCTGTAGGAACAAGCGACGATGCAATCGATGGTCGACGCTGCCACAGGGTGCGTTCAACATCGTTTCGTGATGGGAATCATTGGACATAGTTGGACTTAATGATTGAATCGAAACTCGGCGCTCGTGATGAGCGCCCAGGCCAAACCCTCTAACATTCGATCGCGATGATCGGCTTTAGTGTTGATGTAGTTACAACAGTAGGCAACCTCGTCCGAATCCGGCTTGCGACCAAGCATTTGCAGAAAGAGTTGGTCTACTGCCGATGGGATATCGGTTGTGGATTCAAGGGCTTGCAAGAAACGAGAGTGTTTTTTCGAAACAAGGTCGCCAACGGCGTCGCCATTGGTCAGCAAGAGTCCCTGCGACACGTTGGCGATCGATTCCTCCGTTAGCACATCAGGAAAAAGGTTAGCGAAAGCGACTCGATGCTCGATCGAATTCCAACGACTTGCGTCGACAGGATCGAGTACCGTAAGCATCGATCGCTGCAACATCTCCGCTGTGAGTGGCTTTGGTAATGCCGTAGCAAACCATTTGGGATCTAAGTTATCTGGATTGGTAGACTCGAGCTGATAAGCTCGAGTGGAGGCAATCGATTTGATCAGACGACGAACATCGTATCCCGACGCGACAAAGTCTCGCGAAAGCCAATCAAGAAGTTCAGGATGGCTCGCCGGATGAAACGAATCCAAAGCATCGACGGGATGAACCAATCCCCTTCCCATCATCCATCCCCACATTCGATTAACCATGGACTTGGCAAGCAACGGATGATCGGTCAGAACTTTTTCTACAAACAGCTCACGTCGTGAGAACTTTGGAACCTTGGGATCCTTGCCCCCCAGCGAAATATAGAGTTCGTCGCGATCCTCCTCTTTGACGTCTTTTGCTGGTCGAGCCTCTGCCACATAGCGATCTTGGAGAAATCTAAGTTCGTTCGGAGACGAGGAACCCTGCAGATTGGCGAAGTCGGAGAATCCGCCGATGGCCGACTCAGAGATTCGTGGCCCCAGAGGCGTATCTACGTTCTTGGATCGGTTGAAGAATGCGACGAGTCCCCAATAGTGACTTTGTTTGATCTCGTCGGCGAGCGGATGATCATGGCACTGAGCGCAATCGATTCGAACACCGAAAATGTCCTTGGAAACCGCTTCGGCGATATCTTGATGTTTGTCTTTGCGTGCATAAAGATACCAGGCAGCGCCCCGCGATTCGATTGAGGTTGGTCGCGCAAGCACGATTTCGCGGGCGACTTGACTCCATGGTCGATTGTCATGAATGGCATTCTTTAAGTATGCCATCCAACCAGCATCCGTCCGTTTCTTTACCTGCTCGACGTTGGTTCTGCCAATTAAGATCGCATCAAAAACTTCAGCCAGGTGGCTCGCATGTTCATCGCTCGTCAACAGTTGATCGATTAGGCAGTCTCGTTTGGTGCTTTCGGTAACCGAAAGAAACTCGTTCAGCTCGGATTGTCGCGGCACGCGCCCCAGCAGATCCAGATAAATGCGTCGAGCGAATTTGGCGTCCGCTACGGATTTGGTGGGCTGGACCGATTGGGTCTTGTAACCATGCTGCAAGGCAAGATCGATGACAAACGAAGGATGCACTCCTAGCGGTAGCGACGGCCAAGCGTCGTTCGCCAGTGCACTATCATTCGACAGGACAGCTATTGCAGATCCTTCCTGTGAAATTGCTACCTCAAGGTGCAACCCGAAAAGCGAGATCACAACCAGAAAGCGATTCAACGTTCGAAGCATGTTTTAACAAGGTGGGAGTTGGTTGGGAATTTCGGCGCGCAGGGTCGCCCTTAGTATAGACAGTCAACGGCACTTCAATCAGCTCGCAAATCAGCTGGCACGGGAAATTTGCGCCCATACAATCCGCCCGTCAAACTAAACCCAGGCCGGATTCTCGCCTCAAATTACCAAAATTCCCAAAAGACCTAGTAGCCGCTCGCCGATAAAAGACCCATGGAGGTGCGCAACCATCGCACCCTTTTTTGCTCGATCAAGGAGGATCTGAATAATGCAAATACGTCGAGTTCACACCGTGAATTCCGCACTTGCCGCAATTCGATTCGCCATTTTCTCAACGAAATTGTTGCTCGTCCCCACTTTTTTTCTGACTGCCGTTTCGATCGAACCCGTCCTTTCGCAGCAGTCGCCAGAGCAAACACTTTCCGCACCAACCGCAATTCTCAATCCCTTTCGACAAAACCCGCTTGCAAACGAAAAATCCGAGATCGGCCAAGCCGTTGATGTCATTCGATTAGCTAGCTTACCAACACACACAGAGCCGCCTGTCGTTACAGCGATCAGCGTTTCGCCCAACGGCGAATTGATCGCCGCTGCCGGTGACGATCACGCCATCCGAATCGTGGAACTGGCGACCGGCCAAACGACCGCCACGCTCATCGGGCATTTGGATTGGGTGCAATGCGTTGAGTTTTCACCCAATGGAAAACACCTAGCGTCGTGCGGAAACGACGGTTCGCTTTGCGTTTGGTCGCTATCACCAAAGCCGGAGCTGACAGCAAGAAAGCTAGCCAACCACGCGTTAATGACTTTGGCGTTCCTCGACGACCAGAGTATTTGCACCGCTGGATTCGGCAACAAGATCTATCGCAGTGACGCGTCAACTGGCGAACTCGTTGTCATGCACACGTGCGAGTGCCGCGATATTCGATCGATAGTGGTCTCTCCGGATCGAACTCGCATCGCTTTTGGTGGCCGCGATGGCATTTTACGAGTATGCAGCGCAGTTACAAATGACGCGTCGCATGGAAGTGAGCTTGTAGAACAACTTCACTTTGATCGAATCCGAATGATCCAGTTCTCCGCCGATGGCAACCAAATTACCTCCGTGGGCGAAGACCGGCGGATTGTTCATTTTGATCTTGTTAAACGAACAACGCTAAGCCAAACGGAAATCGGGGGCGGAAAGCTATTTGGACTCTGTCAATTGGATGCTCATCTATTTGCAATCGCTAGCAGCGACAACACCATTCGCATTTTCAGTGACGCCGACCAAAAAGTCTACTCAAAACTACTTGGGCACGATGGCTCCGTCAGCATCCTAAAACGCACACGGAAGCACCTGATTTCAGGCAGCTTCGATACCACGATTCGTATCTGGGATATCGACAAGGCGATCGCTTTTGTGGACTCCCAAGGCAGATACGTTCACCCCGTTGCAGCTCAATTTGAAGATTCCGGTATCGCAAAAGAAGTGAAGTAATTTACGCTCAGCCACGCGATTCGCGGAGGATTGTCATAGTGTCTTGGAAACGAAGCATAGATCAATGGACGAAAAACTTGATCGCTCGCTCGTTGACTGGCCGCAATACCACGAATAGCCCCTCACATCGCTGCGCAAAGGCGCCCACAACCAACGTGAGACAGACCAATAAATCCGTACGACATTCCATCGTCGAATCCCTTGAGTCCCGAGTACTTTTCGCAGTCGATCCGCTTTGGGTCGGTGGTGTCTATGTCGAGGAAGACAACGGTGGGGACGCCCACGGCGATTCGTTCTACGTTACCTTCCGAGGCGGAGCAGCCGGCACCCAGCTTACCCGCTTGATTATCGATACGGACCAGGGAGCCACAGGTTTTTCGAGCGGCGACAACCTGTTTGATACTGTCGACGGTGGACTAGGTTCCGACCACGCGTTTCCCTACAAACTTGAGCAATTGACGGCCCAATCGGCCAACGCTCGCGTGAGTGCCGAAGTCATCGACGGCGGCATGCAATTGATTCTGACGTTTGAAAATTTCTTTGCGGGCGACAAGGTAAAATTTTCGATCGATGTGGACGAGATCCAACGCTATCGAAACGAACAAGGTCCCGGGGCAATCAATCCCAACATCGACCCGATCACGTCTGGCGTCGAGTTCGCGGATTCCAAAATCAAAGCCACATTTATTGCTCCCTTTTTCGAAAATGCAGCCAGCGAAGGGAGCTTCGTTAACTTATACGATCCAGTCTTCGCTCCGACCGGGCTAGATCTACCTGGAGACAACGCTGCAGGTTTGCGAGATCGTACAGCGGGTGCAGCGGCCACTGTGACGCAAGTCCCAAAGCCGATCGAGCTGTCTGGTACAGTTTACGTTGATAACAATTTGAGCTTAACTCAGGATGCCGGCGAACTGGGAATTGCGGGTGTTTCGCTGGCTTTGTTTCGTCTCGATAACGGAAACTACGTAAGCACCGGTTTCACCACCACGACCGACCAACAAGGACGCTATCAGTTTGGCTTAAACCTAGCTCTCAAGCCCGGTACGTACCAGATTCGAGAAACGCAACCCACCAGCTACATGAGCGTCGGTGCCGTCCCAGGCCTATTGAACGGACAGCCCAGTCTTGGAAGCGTCGTTGCCGGCGACAAAGACGTGTTGACTAGCATCCAGATTCTTCAAGGCGACAGCCGCGGAACGCGTTTGGATTTCGCCGAAGCGCAGCTTGTCCAAATCAGCGGTTTCGTCTACCGAGACAACAACGACAACGGCAACCGAGAACCTGGAGAAACTGGCATCGGCGGGGTTGATATTCAAATCGTCTCCATCGAGACCATCGCTAGCCCGATTAGCCTATCCACCCAAACGGGATCGGATGGCTCCTACAGCTTTATCGGCCTGCCGCCTGGCCGATATCGCATTTCGGAAACTTCCCAACCGATTGACTACTTCGATGGCAAGGAATCGCCGGGAACGGTTCGAGGGCAAACTCGCGGTTCCAGTTCGATCAACGACCAGATCACAGAAATCCGCTTGGACGGAAACGACACTGGTCTCGAATTCAATTTTGGAGAGATTGAACCCTCTTCGTTGTCTGGACATGTTTGCGTGGCAATGCCTGGCTTTGATTGTTTTTCGACGGAACCGAATTCAAGTTCCCCACTACCCGGTGTGAAGATCGATTTGGTTAATGCCACGGGTGCAATCGTCGCAACGACGTTTACGGTTACGGATGGAAGCTACCGTTTCGATCGACTACCTGCCGGCGTGTATAGCATCGTCGAGACGCAGCCTGCGGATCTACTCGATGGGCTATCGCGTTCAGGTGTGATTAATGGCATTCAAGTCGGCGCAGCCTCAAGTGGAACTCGCATCGAACAAATTGCCATCGCGGGCGGACAGCAAGGCGTCAATTACGACTTTTGCGAACAACCACCAGCTTCCTTGTCAGGTCATGTCTATCAAGATGACAACAATGACGGAATTCGACAGAACTCAGAAAAACTGCTCCCCGGTGCAACCATTCGTTTGTTTGATGCGAACGGTGGACAACTTGGAGAAATTGCCACGGATTCGCAGGGGTTTTATGAGTTCACAGGACTTCGCAAGGGAACATATCGAATCGCTGAGTCCACTCCAAGCGGATTCATTGATGGCAAGGACCGTGTAGGACGAATCGCCAATCAAACGATTGGCCAACTTGATGGTACCGATGCGATTCGATCCATCGACTTGCCGTCCGGAATGAGCGGCGTCGATTACGATTTCGGCGAGTTGCTTCCTGCAAGCATTGCGGGCAACGTCTACGAAGATACCGATGGTGACTGTATCCGAGATCCCGATGAAGTCAGCATCAATGGAGTGACCATCGAACTCTTGGATGTGAATGGAAGCGTCGTTTCGACTACGCAAACGGATGTTGCTGGCAACTATCGATTCGAGAATTTGATTCCAGGTGTGTACACATTGCGTGAGCAACAGCCAGCTGGGTATATTCAAGGAGGTCAAATGGCAGGTAGTGTTGGCGGGAATGCGACTCTCACCGACATTATTTCGGCTATCGCCTTAGGGGCTGGCGTCAATGCGAACAACTACGACTTCTGCGAACAACAGGTCGCATCGATCGAAGGTACCGTGTTTGCGGACCTGAACGAAGATTGCATTTTCGACTTGGATGAGTCGCCCATCTCTGGCGTTCGAATCGAGTTGCTGGATGAGCTTGGCAATGTTGTTGAAACAACAGTCACCGATGCCCAGGGCAATTATCGCTTTGTGCAGCTGAAACCGGGAATCTACTCCGTTCGCGAAATCCAGCCAGCGGGCTACTTCCAAGGTGGTCAGATGGAGCCTACTGGAGTTGCCGACACGAGCACCGTGGACTTGATCGCGGGCATTCGGTTAGCTTCGGGTCAGAGTGTTGCCGAAGTGGATTTTTGCGAAGTTCCGCCTGCGATAATCGCTGGTTATGTATTTCAAGATGGCGAACCGATCGATACCAAAGACGGTCTTCCGCCCGTAACGCTCAAGGGGCTACGTGACGGCATTCGCAATGTCGGGGACGCTCCAATCGGAAACGTGATGCTGGAGCTTAGGACTCGCACCGGCGAACGACTTCCTTCGAGCCGCGCTTTGCCCGGCATATATAGCGGTCCGGTCATTCGCGTGCTTACTGATAGCCGTGGTTATTATGAGTTCCGTGGCCTGAGACCAGGTGCGTATCACGTATATCAAACACAACCGATGGGTTTCTTTGACGGCAGAGACACGGCGGGTTCCGTAGGCGGATTCGCCATCAATGCCGAAGATCTCGCCGCGGATTTCGAAACTCAGAATATTATTGAGCAGCTTGCACTCGATCCAGCAACCAGCCCAGGCAACGATGCCATATTGATGATTAGCCTCCAAGCGGGGGCGCAGTCTATTGAAAACAACTTTAGCGAAATCGTTGTCGTTAAGACGCCAACGGTGAATCCTCCGGCACCGCCGCCACCATCACTTCCGCCGCCAAATAATCCGCCACCTACAAACGGATTTGTTACTCCCCCAGTGGATCGCTACCTGGTCATACCACCATTCGAACTGGGACGAACCGACATACCAGCAGCGGGCTTCACTGTGGAGTACACTTGGCACTTGAGTATCATCAACGCCGGCGAACCACGCGGTCACCAGAATGGAAAGACCGTAAGCCGAGACCGCGTCACCAATGCAACGAAGCTTTTGAATGCAAGTCAATGGACCATCGACTCGCTCGATCGCGGTCGTTGGTTTATCGTTTCGACTTCAAGAAACAAGCCTGCGAAATTCTCGCGTGATGCCTTTGATATCCTTGGGGCGAAACAACTGGCCGGCGACTTCAACGGCGACGGTCGTGACGAACTGGTGTTGTTCAAGGATGGCGAATGGTTGCTTGACATCAACGGAAATGGCCTATGGGATCAAGGGGATCTTTGGGCCAAACTCGGGGACAAGGGCGATTTGCCAGTTGTCGGAGACTGGGACGCCGATGGAAAGGACGACATTGGGATTTTTGGCCCGGAATGGGACAATGATGAGCAGGCTCTGGCCGTTGAACCAGGCTTGCCTGACCCTGACAATCGCAGCATCACAATCCCCAAGAATTTGCCACCTCGGGAGAAGTTTGCTTACCGCGATCGACTGATGCAACGCAGCGTGGCTGGCGAACCACGTTCCGATGCGATCGATCACGTCTTCCGTTTTGGTGGTGATACCGATCAGCCCGTTGCAGGTGACTTCAACGGAGATGGCATCTCAACGCTAGGTATCTTCAACAAGGGCAAATGGAGAATTGATGTAAATGGTGACGGACGCTTTAATAACGGGGATGATTCATTCTTTGATTTCGGGCAACAAGGAGACATTGCAGTTGTTGGCGATTTCAACGGCGACGGATTGGATGAGATTGCAGTGGTGCGAGGTCGAGATCTAATCGTTGACAGCAATGGCAACGGCCACTTCGATGCAACAGACCGCGTGTTCGAAATCGAAGGAGAAGCAGGCCAAGTTGTCGTCGGC
>JANMNR010000528.1:0-4031 GCA_031368325.1 Pirellula sp. | reverse complement strand
GTCACCAGACCGAATCATTTTTGAAGTAGCCGGCGTACCTGAAGAATTAGCCCGCAAAGCGCTCCGCAAGGCTGTAGCCAAGCTTCCCGTCAAAGCCAAAGTTGTTACTCGCGCTGAGACATCAGTAACTAAGTAATATCTCTATGAACTATTCTGATATACAAAAAAAGACTGATGGTGAGCTTACACAGCTCGTCATAGAAACGCGTGAGACATTGCGCGCTGAGAGGTTTAAAGACAAATTCAGCAAGAAGGCTTCTATTATCAAAACGGCAAAACAGACGGTTGCGCAAGCACTGACTGAACAAACTGCCCGCCGCACTAAAGTAGTTAAATAAGTATGGAAACAGAAAATACCACAACTGCAAACGGTCGGGTACTCCGTGGGACCGTGGTGTCAACCAAGATGACCGACACAATCACCGTGATTGTTGACCGGTACGTCAAACACCCAAAGTACAAAAAGTACGAACGTCTTTCAAAGAAATTCCTCGTCCACGACGCCGGCAACACAGCCAAGGAAGGACAAGAAGTGTCCATTAGAGAAACTCGTCCCATGTCAAAGCGCAAGCACTTTACTCTTGTCACCATTAACAAATAACATATGATTCAACCTCAAACGATGGTCCGTATCACGGACAACTCTGGTGGAAAAATGGGTCGTGTGTTCAAAGTTCTGGGTGGTTCAAAAAAGCGTTACGCTGAACTGGGTGAAATGGTGGTTCTCGCCGTTCAAACAGCTGAACCCCGCAAAGCCGTCAAGAAAAAAGACGTCGTGTACGGAGTAGTTGTTCGTCAAGTAAAACCCTACCGTCGTAAAGATGGTTCATACGTTTCATTTGATGATAACGCCGTAGTACTCGTTGATAAGGTAAAGAAAGAACCAAAAGCCAACCGCGTGTTTGGCCCAATTCCTAGAGAGCTCGGCGAGGCCGGTTATCAGAAAATCGTCTCTCTTGCACCAGAAGTAGTGTAAGTGAACGTACAACTCTGAAAAATATATGAAAATTAAAAAAGGAGACACCGTCAAGGTGATTGCCGGAAAGGATAAAGGTAAGACTGGTACAGTTCTCAAGACATTGCCAACAACCGACCAGGTAGTAGTAGAAGGAGCAAACATTGCCAAGAAACATGAAAAGAACAAACGTTCTCGTTCAGTTGGTCAAATCATCGAAAAGAGTATGCCAATGAGTGCCTCAAACGTAGCGCTCATGGAAGGTGGAAAAACCATCCGTGTTGGGTACAGTTTTGAAGGTGAAGGAGATAAGCGCAAGAAAGTTCGCATTTCAAAAGCTAGTGGTAAAACTATCTAATATGGAAACAACCCTAACAAAAATTAAGTCATCATTCATCGCTCTCAAAGGCGAGTTTGGTTACACGAACGTAATGGAGGCTCCAAAAGTAGAAAAGATTGTAGTCTCAATTGGTACTGGTCGCGTACAGGACAAGCAAAAAGAAGCGCTTATCCGTGACCGTCTCGCCCTCATCACTGGTCAAAAGCCATCACCACGTCCAGCGAAGCAATCAATCGCCTCATTCAAGCTCCGTGAAGGTGAAATCATCGGCTACCAAGTAACGATGCGTGGTGCCCGGATGCAGCACTTCCTTGAGAAATTGATCTCAATTGCCCTGCCCCAAACTCGCGACTTCCGCGGACTCCGCACAACCTCAATCGACGAAATGGGGAACATCACCCTTGGTATCAAAGAACACACAATCTTTCCAGAATGTGCTGACGAAGAAATTAAAGACGTATTTTCGCTCGCTATTACTATCGTAACTACAGCCAAAAACAAAAAAGAAGCCGAAGCGTTTTTACGACACATTGGTTTACCGTTGCAAGTAAAAACCGTTTAGGTTTTTACTTAGAAAGCAAACTGCTTTGCTTTCGGCAATGGTAAAAGACGGAGACATGTTTTTGCCCCACCCAGGGCAAAAACAGTGGAGTCCGGGGTGAGAAAGTGCATAGGCACTTTCGCAAGACCTTTTGAGAAATCTTTGATTTCAAAAGGTGTACCGTTTCTGTAAAAAAGAAGTGCTTAGTACAAATTCCCTGAAAGGGAATTTTTACTTAGCAACTTGACCCTGCCGCTGAAAAAAGCCGAATAGGCTTTTTAAGAAGCAAACAATTTTGCTTCTGACAAAGGTAAGAGGCACAGCGATGTTTTCTTTTTTCCCAAAGAAGAAAACCGCGAGCCCAGCTTAGCAGTTCTTAGCATAAACAACCACGCAAGTGGTTTTTTTGCTTAGGTAATATTCCGGGAGAGAGTACTGTGGGGAGTACCATTGTTGGTTAAGGTAGAATAAGTATTTGTCTTTGCGAGGAGGAGGTACGACGACGTGGCAATCCACGTTCGTCCCACCGCCTCCCTAATTGGATAGAAAGTCTGGATTCAAAATAGAAATATAGAAAATCGGGCAACCTGGAGGTTGCCCGATTTGCGGGTTTAAGCCCGTACCGTTTTATTCGGCGGGGGCGGCGGTAGGGAAGTCTATGACGGTGTTTGGTCGCGGGGTTACTTGGAACCCCAGTGGGGACAGATGCTCGCTGATACTTTCGACAAGACGAGCGAGTTGCGAATCGATCACCTGTTCCTTCAGCGCCAGGTCGCGAGCTTCCCGGCGGATAATCTGCAGAAGTCGACTGGCATTTTCGATTTCCTCCTCGCTTTGCTTGAGTTCGTAGTGCCGTTGCTTCAGAAAGTCTTGGGCGCGGGCAACGATGTCGTCGCTGAAAGCTGTGGCGAGGGCTCGTGAGGTGTAACTCATTTGCGCGGCGAGGGTGAGTATTTCAGGCTCCATATCCTTTAGATCTGGATGCGTTTTTAGAAGTTCAAATCGTTCGCGCACCCCATCAAATTCACCTAGTAGGCTGAATACTCCACTGCGATCAGCGGCGTGCGCCTTAGAGTACGCTTCTGCCACGTCGTTGATTCCACTACGGAATTCACGATGTGAGCGCTCTAGAGCCAAAGTGCGTTTGGTGCCTGGGATTAGGATGGTGATGACTACGCCGATCAATGACAGTCCTGTTCCGATGTACGGAATGACGTTTGCAACCGTGCTGTCTGCCAGGGTAACATTGAGGACAGGCAACATTACCACTTCTGCCCAGACGAGTCCCCAATATACGAAGGGTCCAAGCACCATGAGCACAACGATGCTCATGGCAAGGTAGTGATTAGCTTGATAGACCATGGCAAGGTACTTGCTTTGCATGATTTGCCTCCACAGCAGGGGTGTCTTTTCTTATTTAATTCTACAGCAACTACTGAGTAATGCAATCTATGTGTTGACATTTCATTTAATTGTGATAAGGTTTCTCTTGGCTTGGTCTTAATGGCTAGCTCCTTACAAACATGCAATAGAGGGACTCTCGCATGAACAAAACACTGTGCTTCCTGACCTCGGCTTCGGCTTTGCTTTCGGCTGGTGCTCCGGTCTTTGCAGACGTGGACGCCTTGCCGCCTTTGCCTCCGGTCTCGGCCTACGAAGAGCCGGCGGGTGACGAGTTCGTCATCTGCACCGGTGGACCCACGGGGGCCTACTTCCGGGTCGGCTCCATGATCGCTGGTTACATCGAAGCCAAAGCGGCGCAACCGGATTCAGGCATGAACATCAGAGACGCTTCGCCCGTTCCGGGCGGAGGCACTTACGGATGTCTCGAAAAACTGGCGACCGGTGAAGCCGATGCGGCCATCATCCAGTCCGACGGTCGGGCGTTGCTGCCCAACCTCGGACCAGACCTGATGGGCGTTCTTGACCTTGCTGGTCCGGTGCTGACCGAAGAAATCTTGACGTTTTGTGCTCGCACGAACGATTATGCAGACTTCGGCACGGTGGGCGAGAAATCCGATGCGACGATCACGGTTGTCGGCTCGAAAAGCTCGGGCACAAACGTGATGCTGAACGTCATCTCGGGTTTCGACTCTGATTTCGCGGCCCCAACCTACATTTACACTGACAACCTCGACGACGCTCTCGACGAGGTGGCCAACGGTGAGGCTGACTGTGCTATCGGTGTCATGGAC
>JANMNR010000157.1:0-5828 GCA_031368325.1 Pirellula sp. | reverse complement strand
ATGAACAATACCGTAACCGCTACAACGTGCATTCGCATTTTGATCTGCATGAAATCTTGACCAACTTCGGCAGTAGCTGGTTTCGCGGAGGCTTGAATCTAGCAGCCAGCCTCCTCAACAAACCGGGCAAGCTGGACGTACAAGGGTGCATGGTTCAAGACTTGTACGCGGCCGGAAAGACGGCCGAGATCAGCGAGTACTGTCGCTGTGACGTTCTGGACACCTACTTTGTCTTCCTTCGCGTTCAAGTCATGATGGGACGATTGACACTCGAGCAGGAACGAAGCTTAACCGATGCGGCAAAAATCATGATCGAGAGCCAATCGGATTCGCATCCTGCATATCGCAGCTACCTTGATCAGTGGGGAGATTGGGAAGACCCGTTTGCCAACATGACCACCGCGAATTCGAAATCGGCCCCAAAGGAATTGATCGCAAGAGCTCAATAGGCGATTGAGGACATCTGCTCGATTTTCAACTTTGTCGCGAACATCGATACCGTTCTCCGCCAAGCTTTTGAAGTCTTTGAATACACCGAGCTGCGTTTTGGGAAAGCAGAGTCCCTCAATAGGCCCACGCATTTCATCAACGTCGTAAGTCGTACATTGAAATTCATTTTGCTTTCCCAGCGGATACAGTTTTCTTGGATCATCAAAAAGTGGTTCCTCCCACCATTGAAAACTCCAAGGAATCTATATGATCCATCGAACTCGTTGGGAAAACGCCACTTAATGATCGTCTAGATCATTTCCATTTTACGAGTCCCCTTTTGGGGATCAACTTCGTTTTCACGACTGGTTGACCGGATTCGCTGCGTAGATAGGCTTTTCTATCCTTTTGGCAAATTGGCTGGATCGTCGAATGACGCAAGCATCCCGTTCCTCGGAATGTCGCGACGATATGCGCTGTGTATTTCGTGTTCAGCTTTTTGGTCGTTTGCCATTTGGGGATAGAAAAACGTGATATACTCGTCCTGTCTTGGCCCCATCATTTTGACGGATCTCGCTCCCGACACCCTCCAAAAGTCCCCTTTTACAGATGAATTCTCTGGCCGTTGAACTTCACGGCGTTTCCAAAAAGTTCGGCAATCATCAAGCTGTTCACCCCATGGACCTGTCTGTCCCAACCGGTTCAATCTATGGGTTTATCGGACCAAACGGTTCCGGCAAAACCACCACCATGCGGATGATCTTGCGCATTTACAAACCCGATACCGGTTCGGTTACCGTGTTGGGCAATGCGATTGGAGACTGTGCAGATGATCGTGTCGGTTACCTACCAGAAGAGCGGGGACTTTATCGACGCATGACCGTCCGCCGAGTCCTGCGGTACTTTGCCAAAATCAAAGGGATGAAACGACCTGATGCGAGCATCGAACGATGGCTCAAGGAACTCGGCGCAGACGATTGGCACAAGAAACGAATCGATCAACTCTCCAAGGGAATGGCACAAAAAATCCAATTCGTTAGTGCGGTGGTAACGAGCCCTCAGTTGGTAATTCTCGATGAACCGTTTAGCGGCCTCGATCCGGTCAACATGGAGGTGCTCCGCGACGCTGTCTTGCGATTGCGCGACGAGGGAACCACCGTCATCTTTAGCACTCACGATATGGCCATGGCCGAACAACTTTGCGATCGCGTTTGCATGATCTTTGAGGGCAAGAAGGTCGTAGATGATTCCATGGAGCAGATCGCGTTGCACTACGGCGAACCACGTCTCCGAGTACGTTTGGCGAATCGTCAGCCGATCCCTGCGTCCATACCAGGTGTGCTTGAGGAGATCGATCGAGGTCAGTTTAAAGATCTCGTCCTCGCCAAAGATGCAAATCGGCGACAAGTACTGCAATCGCTTATTTCAGCAGGAGATGTTGAGCATTTCGAAACCGTTAAACCATCGTTGCACGACATTTTTGTTTCAATCGCCAAACCATCCACGATTGAGTCTAGTGCAGGAGTAACCTAGTTGGCCAAGCTCTTCTTCTACTACTCCACTATGAATGCGGGCAAGTCGACGATTTTGCTCCAATCGAGCTACAACTACCGCGAACGCGGCATGCATACGCTGGTGTTCTCACCACAAATCGACGATCGTTTTGGCGTTGGAAAGGTCAGTTCTCGTATCGGCTTGCAATCGGATTCCATCGCCATTTCGCCCACGGATAACCTGTTCCGTTGTGTTCAAAAGGAGCACGCCAAACAAGTGGTGCATTGTGTGCTGATCGATGAAGCACAATTCCTCACCAAGCAACAGGTCAGGCAGCTAAGCGACGTCTGTGATGACCTAGATATTCCTGTGCTGGCGTACGGCCTTCGCACCGATTTTCAAGGGAATCTCTTCGAGGGCAGTCATCACTTGATGGCCTGGGCGGACACGCTCAACGAGATCAAGACGATATGCCATTGTGGACGCAAGGCGACGATGGTTTTACGAATTGATTCCCATGGGAAGCCGGTACGCGATGGCGAGCAAATTCAAATTGGGGGCAACGAACGCTATGTCACCGTCTGCCGCAAACACTTCAAAGACGGCCTAGCTGAACGAACTGCTCAGGATCTGCCATTCGACGATTTGTAAGTCAAAAGCGCAGGACGGCACTTCATGCCGTTTTGCATGGGGAAACGGCATGAAGTGCCGTTCTACAATGGTTCCATCTGCATACTCCTTTACCTTGAGCTTTGCGAATGCGTTTATCAAAACAAACCTGCTTGATTGTGTGCACCGTGCTCGGTTCTTCCGTTGGCTGCGACATTGACAAGGGCCCGTCCCACACAACTCCCCCTATCGTTTCGTCGATTCCCAAAGCACCCTGGCTAGGAATCCCATCGGCCGTCAATCAAGTTATTGTCGCTTTGCACGATGGGACTGGCTGGTTGTTGAACAAGAGCGAGGTGTCGGTAAAGAAAACCGGCGACGTCCAAACGGCAAGCGACGATGGCGGCTTTACAGCGTCCTTCCAAATTGCCGTTCGATTTGGTGGTGAGTCGTTTGAAACGACAGCCAAAGATGTGCCGTGTGACTCCGACGGCATCCCCACCGAAGCGGCCGTCGCTCGACTGCGAATTTCCGTTGAGGACATTAAAGCAAAAATGAAGCGACTGCAAAACTAAAAATCAATTGCCGAATCGCCGGCTTGGCCATCTTGATGTTTGCGGACTTCTGCCATGGTCATCGCTATTACATTCACATAACTACGAATGGATTCGCCATAGTTTTTGGCCTGCTCAGCCGCCTTCGCTGCCTTGGTCTCTTCGTCTATTTTTGCCGATTGGATCTTCCATTTGTTTTCGGAAACCCAAACATTAAGATCGCTCACCACTTGGGTCAAGTTACTAGAAAACGTTGCATCCGGCTTGCATGTCGCTTTGCGATAGGGACCGCGACCGTATTGGCCGCTGACATCGTTGTTTACTCGCTGGCTTTGATACTTGTACCATCCCGTTGCAAAAGCTACCGCTGCAGCCCCTGCTGCTAAACAGGCGACGGGGAATTGTCCAAGCAACAACAGCACCACACAACACAACAACCCGATCGCTGTCGCTATTCCGAACGCCACCGGAAACTGCGGTGTCACGGCCGATGGATTGGTATCCATGGCGGCGCCGCTTTTCATCAGGCCATCATTTTTGACTTCGCCAACGACTACCGTAATATTATCTGGCCCACCCCGCAGGTTTGCTAAGTCCACCATGGCATTGACGGCCATTTGAATGTCGACCACCTGCAATAACACACCCATCTCTTCGTCGGTAAGCTGACCACTGAGCCCGTCGCTGCAAATCAGAAACTTGTCACCAACGCGAAGCGGAAAGGGCCCCTCTAAATCGACGGCAACCGATCCATTCGGTCCCAAGGACCGGGTGATGACATTCTTTGGAATTGCATTGCTGCGAAGCGCTTCTTCGCTGACCTCACCCGAAGCTCGCATTTCCCAAACCAGCGAGTGGTCGAAAGTCAACTGTTCGAACAAATTGCCTCTCAAGCGATAGACTCGACTATCCCCCACGTGGGCGACTACAGCCCCCTCTGGCAAAATTGCAAGAGCACATGTGGTGGTCCCCATGCTACGGAATTCCGGATTGGCCTGTCCGCGTCGAAATATTTCGCTGTTCGTTTCCACCAACGAGCGTTGAAGAGCCTCCGATGGGATTCCCTTTAACAGCTTGCCATAATGATGCGGGATCAACTCCACCGACAATCGACTTGCCAACTCGCCTGCCGCATGAGCCCCCATGCCATCCGCCACGATCAGCAAATGCCCAGACTTTTGCCACGCCGCCTCGTCCTCAGCCAAGACGACTGCGTAACTATCTTGGTTGTTTCTACGACGCATGCCTACGTGGGTGGCCCACGCGACTGCAAACGAGTCTTGCCAATTGGGTTTTGAATTTTGGGGAGGCTGTGGCAAGATTTTCGAGATCTACAAACGGCAAAAATGAGTCCGTGCTCAAGGACGACGAACAGCAGTCGATTACTATGATACCACGGCGTTCGTAATGCTTCGATTCCCGAGTGGGTCGAATTTGAAAATCATCTCGATTCGAGTCACCCCTCACCGCAGACCCGCCTCAAGTTGTGCAAAATGATCCCGGCCGCCACGCTCACGTTCAGCGAGTCCGTGCCCAAAGCCATATCAATCCGAACACTGCGACTTGCCGCATCCTGGACGCCCGGTGGCAAACCGTGAGCTTCGTTGCCAAAAACCACTAAAGCAGGACCATTTCGACGGAATGCACTCAGCTCCTCGCTCGTTTTAGTCAAGCATGCGGCAACGCTTTCTATTCCAATTTCGCGGCATCGATTCATGACGCCCTCCGCGTCTAGGGCGTCAAAAAAACGCAACTTGAATGCGTTTCCCATCGAAACTCGCAGCACACGACGAGCAAAGGGATCTACGCTTTCCGGTCCGATGAAAATGTCCGAAATGCCAAGTGCGGCACAGGTGCGAAAAATCGAACCCATATTCTCGGGATCCTGCAACCCAACCAAAAAAACTCCCATCCAGCCAGGCGTCAAGTCAAACGCACCCGCTTCGACCTTTAAGAACGTGGGGCGAATCCCACAAGCCAAATAGCCTCGATGGAAAGCAAAACCGATCAACTCGGAGACCATCTCACTCGGCACAACAAATAGGTCGATGTCGGGTGGCAACCATTCAACCGCCTCTTCGAGATACTTTTCGTCGACCAAAAAAGAGTCGATTCCCATGCCGCTCGCAACCAACCTCTTTACCAACGGCTTGCTTTCGGCAATGAACTTACCACTCACGCGGGTCAGGTTCGTGGTTCGCAAATTGCGATACGGCTCAAGCCGACAATGGCTGAGTTCGTTTAATCGAAGGATTGGCATCTACTTGTTCCGGCGCACGTTGACTCGTTGAGTACCGGACGCCCATTCGTCCTGTCCATAGATTACCGCTCGCACTACGCATCTCCCTCGACATTCAGCAGGGATAGGTACTTCGATTGCAAACTCACCAGAATGGATCTCGCGTTCTGTCCTCGCCAAAACAAGATCGCTGGCCTTCGAATAGTTATCCTGCATGCCTTCGCGTTGCTTGTCTGTCCCCTGGAAACTACTAATCGAATGGAGGCCGTCCGGGAGCCTATCCCTCGACAAAGTGAGTTCAATTTTGATTTTGCCTGCTTTCGTCGAGTTGCCTGAAACCAACAAGGACTGCCCCGCCTTAGGTTCCACTTCGCATCGAATCGCGAGGTCCACCGGATGCCGAATGCTAAGAAGCGGATCCCCCAATAGGTTCATCAAGCGAACATGCTCTCGACGCTCCTCGTTCAAATCGTGCCCTTCTGGACTCAATGCCGCCGCCATTT
>JANMNR010000151.1:0-12641 GCA_031368325.1 Pirellula sp. | reverse complement strand
CCGGCCGTGGTTGAGAGCATGGGTTTAGAAACAAGGATGCGGTCGAACTGCTTTTCGAGGATCAAATGTGTCTGACGTTTGCCCTCAGGAGCCATTTCAAGTAGATCAAACAAGTCGTCCGAGGCGTTCTCTGTTCGCCGGCCCAACAGATCGAACATTCCGTCACCGTTCGCGCTGATACTCCCAGCCATTTCCTCAACGTTGAGATCGCCCAGGATGACACGATTCTCGCCCGCAGCGATGCCATTGCGCATCCAAGCATGGGCCAACTTGCACTGCTGACGCCTCAAGTCTGCGGCGTCGGCGGTTGCTCTCAAGTGCAGTACCAGCGCCGTCAACGACTCCGTTTTCCCATTCGCTTGCCACTCAAATTTCGCGAACATATGTTTCGAAAGATTGTAGTATTCCTTTGACGTAAACATCTCTTGCGTTTGTTCACGCCGGGAATACTCGACCAACCCAGATTGGTAAATGATGGCAACATCCTGTTCGGTGGCTGAATCGTACCCCTCAATGAAAGCCACGCGATAGGTCAAGTTGTGCTTGTCCTTGAGCGCCTTGGTGAGCGCGTTCATCACCGCTCGGTCCTCGATCTCTTGTACGGCAAGAATCGTTGGTTGAAACTGAGCAATGGCTGCAGCCACCGTGGTTAGTTTCCATTGCCATTCCTCAGTGCTGGGTGAGGACTGCTCCTTGGCAACATCGCTTCGATTGTTTCCTTTGAAATCGTCAAAGAACCATTCCAAATTCCAGGTTGCGATTTGGAGAGCCTCAGGCGCTTTGTCGGCTCGGGCTATGCCAGTGCATGTTAAACAAAGTGAGCCGATTAAAAGGGCGCGTTGAATCATAGTTTACGTCGGCTCAGATAAGTTCTCTCATTGGTTGATAACCGTCATCGACCAAGTAATGAGGCCGGCCGGTTAAGTCGGCAACGGTTGTGGTCGACGCGTTGATACCCAAATTATGATACAGGGTTGCGACGACTTCTTGAAACGTAACAGGGCGCAAGACGGCTTCGCCTCCCAAACGGTCGGTAGCACCGATGATTTGTCCCGTTTTCATACCGCCACCCGCGAGCAACGCGCACGAGACATTTGGCCAGTGATCCCGCCCACCATCTTTGTTGATCTTAGGAGTTCTACCGAATTCTCCCCAAGCGATAACGGTCGTGTCCGCTAACATGCCGCGTTCATCGAGATCCTCGATTAACGTACCCAGCGCTTGGTCGAAGTCCGGAAGATTCTCTTTCGCAATCTTGAAGTTGCTGCCATGCCAATCCCAAAAAGAGTAACTCAACGTTACCACTCGCGCTCCAGCCTCGACTAGTCGACGAGCCAGTAAGAATTGTTCGTTGAGTCTCGGTGCCGCGTCCCCTTGTTCCTTGTCGGTTCCCTTGCCATAACGCGCACGCAATTTCGGATCCTCTAACGAGATGTCGAGAGCATTGAGCATGCGACTGGACGTCAAAATATCGAACGCTCGCGATTGAAATGCATCGAAACCGTCCATCGCTCCGCTACTGTCGAGTTCCCTGCGAAATCGATCGACGCTCGCGAGCAGCGTCTTGCGATCGGCAAGTCGCTGCGGCGTTATGCTGCCCAACACCATATCGTTCTTGATTTCGCCCGCCGGATTGAAGGGCGAGTGAGCATGCCCCAAAAAGCTTGCCTTGCCAAAGTTGTAAGGAGTGTGACGCATCTTGGGTGACAAGTTGACGTAGGACGCCAGCGTAGGATCCTTGGTTCCTTGAAGCTTGGAAACTACCGAGCCGAACTCTGGCCAACCCCCTGGCGGATTGCGTTCATTCAATCGCCCCGTCATGCATTGAAACGATTCATGCCTGTCCTTTGCACCGACTATCGATCGGATGATGGCTAACTTGTCGCACAACTTCGCCAATCTCGGCAGATGCTCGCAAATCTGCATGCCGGGGACGTTTGTCGAGATGGGGCGAAACTCACCGCGGATTTCGACCGGGGCATCCATTTTGAGGTCCACCATGTCCTGATGCGGTGGACCACCAGGCAAATAAACCATAATGACGGACTTATTGGAACTGCCGAGTGGGCTGGCGGCCTCGGCTCTTAACAACTGTGGCATCGATAGACCGCCCAGCCCCAAGCTACCAATCTTCAGGAAATTGCGTCGAGTTTGTCCATCGCAAAAGCGACTTGTGGGCTGACCGTCGATGGTGAGCATCGGTACTATTCCAGCGAATGGTGGGGGAGTGGGGGAGTTAGCGGAGACTTGATCTTGGCAGCGCACTTGGCCTGTGTCAAATCCAGTCCAGATTCCATGGTACAAACATCGGGCTGGTTGGAACTTGCGAATGGGATAAACTGTGCAACTCATTCGCGGATTTCTGGCAAAACCCCGTTTTTTTACCAAAAACCACCAAAGCTCCGCGATTCAGGCAAGAATCCAACGTTGTCACTTTTTCCAATTTGAAGTTGAACCATGGGCCCAGTTAAGACTGCAATCTCCCCCACCCGCGCCGAAGACTACCCAGAATGGTACCAGCAGGTCATCAAAGGAGCGGACCTTGCTGAAAACTCCGCCGTCCGCGGCTGCATGGTCATCAAGCCTTGGGGCTATGCCATCTGGGAAAACATGCAACGCGTTCTCGACCAAATGTTCAAAGATACCGGCCACCAAAACGCCTACTTCCCATTGTTCATTCCTATGAGCTTCCTCGAAAAGGAAGCCAAGCACGTTGAGGGCTTTGCCAAGGAATGCGCCGTCGTCACGCACCATCGACTCGAGCCAGATGGAAAGGGGGGCCTGCGACCAGCTGGGTTGCTCGAGGAACCTCTCATCGTTAGACCTACTAGCGAAACAATTATCGGTGCCACCTATGCCAAATGGGTTCAATCCTATCGCGATCTTCCCATTCTCATTAACCAATGGGCCAACGTCGTGCGATGGGAAATGCGCACACGATTGTTCCTGAGAACGACGGAGTTCCTTTGGCAAGAAGGGCACACCGTGCACGCGACGGCAGAGGAAGCCATGGAGGAAACAAGCAAGATGCTTGAGGTCTATGCTGACTTTGTCGAAAACTACATGGCCGTTCCCGTGATCAAAGGGGAGAAGACGGCTGGCGAACGATTCCCAGGCGCCGTGACCACACTCTCGATCGAAGCCATGATGCAAGATCGCAAGGCGCTCCAAGCGGGTACATCACACTTCCTAGGACAAAATTTCTCCAAGGCACAGGAAATCAAGTTCCAAGACAAGAACGGCGAAGTGGCTTACGCATGGACAACGTCGTGGGGCGTGTCAACGCGTCTGGTCGGTGCACTCATCATGACCCACTCGGACGACGATGGTCTGGTATTGCCGCCACGCTTGGCCCCATCTCAAATTGTCATCATTCCAATCTATCGCGACGAGGCACAAAAGACAGAAGTCCTCGACTACTGCAAGTCTCTCAAAAAAGAGCTTGCATCTCAAACGTACTCCGATCAAAAAGTCCGTGTGGATATCGACGATCGCGATATGCGAGGGGGCGACAAGAAATGGTACCACATCAAGCGGGGCGTTCCTGTCCGAATCGAGGTCGGTCCGAAGGACATTGCCAATGGTGCCGCATTCGTCGGTCGCCGCGACACCAACCAAAGCCAATCCATGCCGCGAGCTGACTTGATCAGCGGGATTTCAACGATGCTGCAAACGATTCAAGACAACCTCTTTCAACGCGCTCTGGCAATGCAAAAAGCCAATACGGTCGAGATCACATCGGAAACCGAATTCCGCAGCTTCTTCCAACCGGACGACGAACAAGGGCGATCGACGGGTGGCGGGTTTGCATTGTGCTGGTTCGCAAGCGAAGAAGCGGTTCAGCCTCTCCTCGACGAACTCAAGGTGACGATCCGCTGTATACCGCTTGGTACGTCGCCCGGCGAAGGAAAATGTTTCCTAACAGGCCAGCCAACCAAGACACAAGCGATCTTTGCAAAATCCTACTAGTGAAAAAGCTTGGCCTCTGTCCTCAATGTGGTACGACACCATACCTACCGTAATACCACTTACGACGGATCGCATTGTGGCTTGTTCGTTTTCGAACCCCAACCGCCTTGCATAGTTCATTGCAGCGTTTCGATTGCGATTTAGCCAATGCCCTGCTCGACTTGTTCATGGAGCCATTGGCAATAACCCGCAGTCGCTCGAAAACTCTGGATGAGAATTTCCGGCTGCTCATAGGGATGATGTTTAGTCAGATATTCCACAAGCTCCGAGAGTCGCGTAGTGCTTGTTTTGCAATTCAGCGAGAATTCCTGGTCTTGATTCACAACCCCTTGCCAACGATAAACGCTCAAAATGGGACCTGTGATTTGAACACAGGCCGCAAGCCGTTGCTCAACCATCGCAACGGCCAACGCCTGTGCGGCCTCACGGTTCGGAAGCGTTGTCCTGACCTCTTCGATCGAGCCATGTGGTACGGTCAAGCCAATCCTCGTTCCACCAGCCCTCGCTCTACCAACTGTCGCTCTTGAAATTCTTCTTCAAGAATCTCGTGATGCAATCGCTGAAACTGTTCCGCCATGTCGGCGATCTCGTCCCGTTGGGGGTCGTAATTTTGAACGTGGTGGATAGTCATGTCCAGTTGGTCGATGATGCGGCACTGCCAACACTCAATATCTCGAAGATCCGAATAAAGGCCAGGACGCTGGCAAGCGACGTTCTCTAAATAGCCTTCACCAGCAACGCGTGTAAAGTGCTGATCTAGAACCCATCGAAAGCTAACGAGATGCTCCATCAACTTGCTCCAGGTTACTCGCTGATGCGGATGCTCGAGCCAGGAGCGAAAATCAAGTTCCAACTCGACAAGCCCTTCCTCGATGCCGGATTGACTGTGATTGAGGCACATTTTCATGCCGTTTAGTTCCGAAACGTTTCGATTCATCGCAAGAACCTCAAACTGGTTACGGGAAACTGACTTTGAAAGACCGAAGTTCGCTCTAAGATGGGAGCAGAATCCTATCTCTAGGATTCCGCAACGCGTGTTGTATCCATCAATATGGCAAAAGCAATTATCACCCGTCAAGCATTTTTCGAAAATAGTTATTCATGCGAATCAACCGACGCGCCGCCATTCGACATATCCTGGGTTATTCCGCTGCCGCAAACTTCTCGGGTTATGTTTCCACCAATCTCTTCGCAAACGGATGCATTTCAGGCAGACAAGGATTTGAAGCTGTATTTCCTTCGATGGGCTCCACGATCAACTTACGTTGGTTTAGCGAGAATGCCGACCAGGATCAAGTTGTCATCGCGGCTCGCGAGATTGCAGATCGATGGGTCGGAGTGTTGAGCGACTACGATCCAGCAAGCGAAGCAATGGTCGCTTCCGATATGGCCAGCAACGGAGATTTCACCCCTCTATCGGATTCGCTTTGGAGCGTCGTTCAAATGTGCGACCAATGGCATCGATGGAGCGCCGGTGCGTTCGACGCTGCACTTGGTTCATTGACGTCGCTTCGTCGGAAGAAGCGCGAGACCACATCCGCCGCCCAATGGGATCGAGCACGTAGCAACAGCGGATGGCACCTCGTCGAACTTGACGTGCCAAAACAAGCGATTAGGTTCACTGTACCGGGTGTTCGTTTTGATTTTGGCGCAATCGGTAAAGGGATCGTCGTAGATCGAATTGCGGATCGGTTGCAGGACATGGGCATTGACCAATATATTGTCAATGCATCGGGTAACATGCGAATCGGCCGGGCACCGAACGATACGCTGGGCTGGCCCATTGCGATCGATGTTCCCGCAAATAGCGATAGCGATTCCTCTGTAGAACTCACGAGAATGCGCATCAGTCAGTGCGGCATTGCCACTTCAGGCGATCGCTGGCAACGCTTTCCGGATGGAGTTGGGGCGAAAAAAGATGCAAGCACAAGCCACATCATCGATCCAAGAAACAAACGTGGCGTTTCAGGCAGACAAAGCGTAACCATTCTGACGGAGACCGCCGCGGATGCCGACGCTGCAGCGACCGCGACCTGTGTCCGCGCACACGATGACTTAGCTGGGTGGCTTCAAACGCTTGCCGAAAAAAAACCAAAACTGCAGACAATCGTGCTACTAAAGGACGAACCGTCGCAAGCAATACGTCTCATTTCCAATGCAGCCGATCTAGGGTTTGAGTAATTGATGGTCGATGCCCATTTGGGTTAGGCGACGATTCCGAGTTGGAAATTATTGACCGATCGAGTTGCTAAGCGGTTGGAAGGCCGTGTCGCGATGGCTATTTCTCCAACGTGAAATCGGCAGACATGCCACGGATGATTTAGAACTCGTGGATGCAGACTACTATGAGGTAATCGTTCAGCGATTTCGTTGGGTTGGTTTTATGCAAAGAGCTCGTAAAAAACCTACGAAGCGCTTTCTTGGATTTCGGGCCGCTTGAGCAGACCAACAAAGCAGAGAATAACGCATAGTGCAACGAACGGGATGAGCGTCGCCCATTCAGATGTTGGCGCGAGCGACTTAAAATCAATCGCTTTTAATATTTCCTCGCGGAAGTTCATAAATGAGATCAACACAGCAGCAATAGCTCCGCCCGCAATATATCCCGAACTCAGCAAGACCGCGGGACTTGAATCATCTTCCTCACCCGCCTTCAAACCTCGAAGCCGATCCACAGCCAATCGAATCATTCCTCCTATGAAGATAGGGGTTGAAGATGCTAACGGCAAATAGACACCCACCGCGAAAGGCAAGCTTGGAACACTGCTCAGTTCAAGAGTGATGGCAATCAACGCGCCAATCAAAACCAAACCCCAGGGCAATCGACGATCCAAAATTCCGTCGATTATCAGCTGCATCAAAACCGTTTTTGGAGCGTCGAATTTACTGGATTTGATGTCATCCCCTTGATCATTTTCCTTCAATACACCATTGATACCAGGATCAACCAAGTAAACCGGTTTTCCGGAAGAATCGATCAAATAGCGACCAGACGGAAGAGCTGCGTCACGCTCCGTTCTTCCGACGTTAAGAACAAAGTAACTGTTCTTGTCCTCCGCCGCGTAGGAACCAGAGTGAACCGTGTCTTTAGGTAGCCCATCTGTTTTGACTACAATCGAATCGAATTTCTCTACGGCTTTCTTGCTGTAGGTCGAGTTGGCTTCGTTCATGGCGATCAGCACCAGGCCAACCACAAGAGCGGACGTCAATGCGCCGACCAAAATTGCAATCTGCTGAGATCGCGGAGTTGCGCCAACAAGATGCCCCGCCTTTAATGCTTGAGCCGTACTTCCTCCATTGGAAGAAGCCACGCAAACAACTCCCGCAATCGTAAGGGCAGTAAGCTTGATTTCCTTGTTGATCGTAGCGAGTCCAAACCCCTCCATCAACAAAAGCAATAGGCAAGTGAGCAACAGTGTCGCCACGGTCATGCCGGAGATAGGATTGGACGAAGAACCAATCTCGCCAGTAAGACGAGAGGAAACTGTCACAAACAAAAAACCGAAGACCACGATCATGGCAGCACCAGCCATACCGGTATATCCAAACCCTAGGCCCAATTGCGGAACCGCCATCAACCCAACTACGAGAAGCAAACTACCAACCAAAACCAATGGTATGGGGATGTCTTTCTCGGTGCGTCGATTGTTGGAACCCTTGCTGGTTTGCTTACCGAAGAGATCTCGGAGGCTGGTTGCAATGGCATTAAAAATCACCGGCAAGGCTTTGATCATGCTGATGATGCCACCCGTTGCGACTGCTCCTGCACCGATATAAAGGATGTAAGACGAACGAACTTCCGATTCGTTCATGTCGCGAATCAGTTTGGTACCTGGCTCAAGTGGCGTTTGGAGGCCATCACCAAAAAAAATGATCATGGGACTGAGTACCAAGTACGCTAGCACCCCACCAGCCACCATGATGCTTGAGATCCTAGGGCCAATGATATAGCCAACGCCCAACAACGAAGGGGAAAGTTCTACGCTGACAGAAGCTCCCTTCAAACCAACGGCCTTCCCAGCAGCATCCACGTAGTACATCGCAAACGATACGCCATCCCTCCAAAGATGAAGGGCTTGCATCAAAAATTGGTAGACAAATCCTAGACCGAATCCGGAGAAAACCATGATGGCCGTAGAGCCTCCTTTTTCACCCGCCAAAAGCACTTCGGCGCACGCCTTGGCTTCTGGAAAAGCAAGCTTGCCATGCTGCTTGACAATAAACGCTTGACGAAGTGGAATCATCAAAAGGATTCCAAGCAGCCCACCAAATACGCTGACCGTCATGACACGAACCACGTCGATGTCAAAACCTAAGAGCAACAGCGTCGGCATGATCAAGCCAACTGCGAAAGCCAACGATTCGCCGGCAGAACCCGTGGTTTGGACAATGTTATTCTCCAGGATGGTCGTTTTCCGAAGACCGGTGACTTGGGATATCGCACGAAAGAGCGTTATCGAAAGCACTGCCACAGGGATCGATGCCGAAACCGTTAGGCCGACTTTTAGAACCAAATACATCGAGGACGCACCGAACACGATCCCAAGGAGCGCACCGATAATGACTGGAAACCAAGTCAGCTCGGGGATGTTCGCTTCATCTGGGATATAGGGCTTAAACTCAGGTGCCTTTGGTTCACTCATCATCTAGTTCCTTCTATTTGTTTTTCAAGTTTTGGCTTAGCCAACCGGATCGGCGAGCCCCGTCAACGCGAAACAGAACAGTGCTATTCGATTCCGTGCATCATTTTCTTGATTAACGGGGTTAATGCCCAGATGATCAATCCCGACACGATCGGGATAACCGTGTAGATCATAAAGAAAAATGCGAGTCCGTATTTCTCCGAAATTGGATCGATAAAACTGCCCGTCCAACCCGCCAAATAGTTCGCAATGGCGGTGCAACCGAACCAAACACCGAACATCAACCCGACCAGCTTAATCGGTGCCAGCTTGCTAACGTAAGAAAGGCCAACTGGCGAGACGCACAATTCGCCCAGCGTGTGAAGGAGATAAGCGAAAATGAGCCACCACATACTGACCGACGCCGATTTGGATTCGTTGGTGATTCCCATGCTGCCCAATGCCAAAACGCCGAACCCCAGCCCCAACAAGATGAGCCCAAGTCCAAATTTTCCAGGCGCCGAAGGATTCAAAGGGCTTTCCCAAACTCGGCTCAACAAGGGAGCAAACGTGATAATGAAGAAGGAGTTGAGAATACCGAACCAAGAAGCTGGAACCTCGGTTTCGCTTTGCTTCTCATTAACGACTTTTGCCGCGTACTCTGTATCGAATTTTGCGGCTTGCTCCTCGGTGATGATTTTGAGCTTTCCATTGCCTCCCTTAGCTTCTCGGTCGACAACAAACACCTTTTGATCGACAGCCAAGGGTTGGTCCCACTGAATCGTGCGTTCAACCGTCTTGACATTTTTTTCGCCCGACTCCGAAGTCACCTCGGTTTCGAATGCGACCACATAAGCCTTCATGTTGAACTCCTTGTTCAACATCCAAAAAGCAATAGCCCAAATGATCACAAAGCTGATGCAGATGGAGATGTTGGACAATGGAATTTGTCCATATGTTTTATTCACAAGCTTGATCAAAACATACGTCACAATTGCCAACGGACCTACCGTTAGAGCGGTGTTCGACCAAAAGAACAAGTTCGCTGATAGACCGCTCAGAATTCGAGCTGTATAGTCCTTGGCAAAAATCGTCATGGACCCGCCGGCCTGTTCAAACGCCATCCAAAAGAAGATGGTAAAGAATGACAAGATACCAATAACAATCAATCGATCTCGGACAACATTGGCAGGCACTTCGGTCGCGGACCGCTGACCGACCTTGAGACTTGTTTCGGTTGCGCGTTTACCGATCTCACCGAACAGTGACTTGCCAAGATAAAACATGACCATTCCAAGGAACATGAAAATTCCCGCAAGGCCAAACCCAAATCCCCAGCCAACCTTTTCACCGATGTAACCGCAGAGAAGGATTCCAAGAAACGCTCCTGAATTGATCCCCATGTAGAAAATCGTATAGGCCCCGTCCTTCTTCTCTGGACTGTTCGCATAGAGCTGCCCAACGAGGGAGGAGATGTTAGGCTTGAAGAACCCATTGCCAACAATCAGCAACGAGAGTCCGATGTAGAAAAAAATCGGCGTATCAAATGCCATCGATGCGTGCCCTAATGTCATGAGGAATGCACCGAGCAAAACCGCTCCGCGGTACCCTAGGAATTTGTCAGCGATAATGCCGCCAAGAATCGGAGTCAAATAGACCAGTCCGGTATATAAGGCATAGAGTTCGAGAGCCCCTTTTCGAGACCAAGCCCAGCCGCCATCCGCAAACTCGCTGACCAAAAACAACACCAACAACGCTCGCATTCCGTAGTAACTGAATCGTTCCCACATTTCAGTAAAGAACAACAGAAACAGGCCGGGCTGGTGTCCAAAAATCTCGTTCTCTTTTGTCGTTTGCATTGGGAATAAGTCGTAAGAGTGATTGAATTGCAGTTAGGGCTTTGGCAAGATCGGAGAGGGGCGTGAAATTGGGCGAACGATTCTGTGCGACGCTAAGTATAGTAATCGATTCAAAGAGAATCGTGGGAGGAGCGGGGAATCTACCAACAAAACGAATTTGTGAAACCCGATTTCCGCACCCTTGAGGCACAAAAACGTATCCGACCATGCACTATTTTGCCAAAGGCCGCTAGCAGTTGAGGTAAGCCGGATCGACGACACAGAAAAGATGTTGCAAGCTTCACCCCTAAGCTTCCAATGCCAGATCGTGCGTAAATCATGGTAGTTTGGGTCACCGGGTGGACCATGCAAGACGAACAGACGCGGTCAGCATTCACAACCTCGTAATCACTTGGGATACAATAACGAATTCGTTTTGAGCCCTATTTTTGTTCCCTCAAAAACTGAACCATGATTCGAATTCTCCTTTTGTGCCCAGTTATTCTTACTCTTGTGGGATCGCTTCGTGCAGACGACTTCGATCTATACTTCTTGGGCGGTCAATCCAACATGGAAGGGTTTGGCTCCAATTCTGAGCTCGATTCCAAGGACCGGTCGCCAGTCAATGACGCGTGGATCTTTCAGTCCACACCCATGCCCGACCAACAGCCCGCGCTTGGGTTGGGGAAGTGGTCGATAGTACAGCCAGGGCACGGTACCGGATTTTCTTCGGACGGTAAAGTCAATCATCTTAGCGATCGATTTGGAGTCGAAGTCAGCTTTGCACGAACACTTCGCGCGCGGCGACCTGATCGCAAAATCGCGATCATCAAGTACGCTCGCAACGGTTCTTCGATCGACCAATCGGTTGCTGGAAATTGGGGATGTTGGGAACCTGACTTCGAAGCGAAGACAGGGGCTTATCGAAACATCAATCAGTACGATCAGTTTTTGGCAACCATCAACTACGCGTTCCGTGTGCAGGATATCGATGGCGATGGCACCACGGACCGATTGATTCCCGCCGGAATTCTATGGATGCAGGGGGAAAGCGATGCGGCTCATGGAGATCAAGTAGCCCGAGACTACGAAAAGAACTTAAAGCGTCTTATGGACCTGTTTCGATCAGCCCTGAGGGCCGACGACGTGCCCGTTGCGATCGGTCGCATTTCCGATTCCAAAAAGGGTAGCGGGAGTTTGACCTGGAAACATGGCGATCTCGTTCGAGAGTCGCAGGCCAGTTTTGTTTACAAAGACAGGGCAGCCAAGTTAATCACCGAAACCGACCAGTACGGCTACTCCGATCCATGGCACTACAATTCACAGGGTTACCTTGCCCTTGGTTCGCGATTTGCCGACGCAATTCTCTCCATTGCGCCTTGGACCTCGGGGGCTATGTTTGAAGATGGTGGCAAACTGCTTGTAGAAGTGGGGGAGGGCGCTGGCGGAGAAGGACCAGCATGGGACGCCGAATTGGGGGTGCTGACGAGCGGTAATGGCAACATCCATCGTTGGTCGCTCGATCGAGTTGCTTCGGTTTATCGGGAAGGAGCCGGGACCAATGGACTGCTGTTTGATAAGCAGGGCAACCTGCTTGCGTGCGAACCAAAATTGCGACGCGTTACACGAATAGATCGCGCAGGCAACTTAACTGTGCTGACGGATTCGTTCGGAGGCAAGAAGTACAACACACCCAACGATATCGCGCTCGATTCCAAAGGGCGAATTTATTTCTCGGACCCACGCTACGGCGAACGCGAGGGGATGGAACTAACCGACGAAAGCGGTAGATCGATAGAAGGGGTGTATCGAATCGATGCCGACGCTCAAGTTCATCGAGTCCTAGGCCACGAGGTCGAGCGGGCCAATGGTATCTTGGTAACCACGAACGACAAGTATCTCGTCGTTGCTGACAACAATAACAACACGCAGGGTGGGGCTCGGAGGTTATGGCGATTCGACCTAAAGCCCGATGGGACGGTTGATACCAAGAGTGCTCGCGTTCTCTTCGATTGGGGGCAAGGACGTGGACCTGACGGCGTCAAGCAAGATGGAAAGGGCAACCTCTATGTTGCGGGTGGCTTGAATCGAAGCAATCCACCATTTGAGGCTGATGCGAGCGTCCGCGCCGGGATTTACGTGATCGACTTGAACGGTCGATTTCTTGATTTCTTGCCGGTGCCAACGGACGAAGTAACGAACTGTGCCTTTG
>JANMNR010000107.1:0-4074 GCA_031368325.1 Pirellula sp. | reverse complement strand
CCTAGCAGCCCAAGTCACCTTGGGCTCTGGTGGGCTCTTACCCCACCGTTTCACCCTTACTGAGCGAGCTCAGCGGTTTGCTTTCTGTTGCACTTTCCCTAGTCTTGCGACCGGTCGACGTTATCGACCACCTTGCTCTATGGAGCCCGGACTTTCCTCTTTGCTGTTACGCAAAGCGATCGCACGCCCCTCCCAGGCATTGGACAGCATACTGTATAGCCGGCGGATCAGCACGTGTCTCTCGCGATAATGATCGACAGCACCAAAGCGTCCACCCGCCGAGTCGTCCAAGTAGTACTACTCGCCAGTCGTATTGTCCACGACAGTTGAACTGGCGGCCGTGTCAGAATTGGCTGTAGTCGATTTGCCAGCTGAGCCTGGTCTTCGCCCTCGACGCTTTTGGGAGGAAGAAGGAATCATGGTGGGGTCGACTTTTTGGAGCAATCGCGAAATGCAAAGCTTGTTCACACTTACTTCAAGCATGTTGGCCTCGTCGCAGATCGCATCGTGCAGGCTTTTCGGGATTCGGACAGTGATCATTCGCTGTTGTTCGTGGGGGTCGTTTTCCGGAAGATCGCGAGAACGCAGGACTGTCAGCATCTCGAGCACCTTCGTGTGTTCGTCGCTGCATTCGTATTCGCGAGTTTCGTCCGCGCCATCGAACAAAGCTCTGGAAATGCCATCGCCCCCGAGAACCTCGCGATAGAAAGCTGTCCATGTTGGAGCTACGCCAAAAAGCTCCGTTGCGGTTTCGAAAACTAACTTGCACTTCGACGCTTTGGGCATCGAGCTGTCTCGCTTTGCTCTCAATTCTGTTGCGACTCTGTTGAAGACCGCCATTTCTGCCGCTAGCTTCTCGCCAGCTTCGTCAGCTGCTTTGTCTCGAATTCGAGTGGAAGCTGGTTTGGGGGAAGGGCGCGATTCAGAATTGGGTTGCCAGTCATTGCTGGTTTGCGAAACAAAAGCGTTGTTTTCGAAGTTCATAAATGGGTTCCTGTAATTTGCGACCACGAGAGCCGGACATCGGAGTGCAGCTGGTTTATTCGAAAGTTCGCCTGCATCCTTCGCGAACTGGTGAAAAGCCTTACGGGATGGGTCGTCCTTGACGGCTAGTGGGGCAATCTTTAAATAGCTGTCAATGTTGTTTTTGCAAAATGAATGACAGCAAGGACTTAAGTGCGGTTAGATAGCAATGCTTAAAATGCAGGCATTAGTTCTTTGGAGGGGTGGTTGCGAGTGATGCTTGCAAAACAGGCACCCCCTGCTTTCGCAAATACCAAGTGTCTATCCTGGGGGAGTCTTTTGAATTTTCCGAATTGTCGACCTGGAAAGCCGTATTGGTTTAGGTGGCTGCGTTTGGTAACGTCCCGCCAAGGCTGCCCAAGGATGGGCTGCGGTTTAATACGTCGACACAAGCGATCGTTCTTGGAAGGAAGCTTTCCCAATGTCCAGCATCGAATCTGATCAATCTTGCGTGCACATTCGCTGGATGATTCGTCGCGATATGCCGTCCGTTCTTGCCATCGAGAGCCAGAGCTTTGAGTTCCCATGGACCGAGGAGGAGTTCATTCGGTGTCTGCGACAACGGGATTGCATCGGAATGGTCGCCGAGAGAAACGAAGAAGTAGCAGGTTTTATGATCTATGAACTGCACAAAACCAGGATCCACATCCTCTCTTTTGCCGTCCACCCGGAATTCCGAAGGCAACACGTTGGAAGTGCGATGGTGGAGAAATTGGTTTCCAAACTTGCATACCAGCGTCGAAATCGAATCGTTCTAGAAGTTCGCGAAACCAATTTGCCTGCTCAGTTGTTTTTCCGAAAGCTTGGGTTTCGTGCTACGAGCGTATTGAAGTCGTTTTACGAAGACACCCCCGAGGATGCGTTCCTTATGCAGTTTCGGCAAACGGGCGAGTCCTTTCAGGAAGATAGTTCTGGGCGAATTGCTAGCTAATGAGCGTGCGTTCTTCAAAAAAGCTTTTCCAGGCGAAGCGGTTCGCTGTCGAGGAGGTAGTGGAATCGCTTATTGAGGGTGGCGAAGTTGTTCGAAATATTGTTCGGCATCCGGGCGCCGTGGTTATTTTGCCTTTGATCGATCCGAGTCATGTATGCATGATTCATACGTATCGAGTCGCCGTCGATCGCTGGCATCTAGAGTTGCCGGCTGGGACGTTGGATAAATCCTTGAGCCCGATCGAAACCGCGATTCTCGAATTGCAAGAGGAAACGGGTTATCGAGCGAAGAGCATCACACACATTCATAACTTTGCTATGTCGCCAGGCATTCTGGATGAAAAAATGCACTTCTATGTTGCAGAAGGGCTTACTCTAGGCGAATCGGCCCGCGAAACTGGAGAGCAAATCGACAATCGAGTTTTGTCGTGGTCCGAAATCGATCATTTGCTGCGTGACCGAAAGATTACGGACGCAAAAACGATTGCCTGTCTGCTTTGGTACATGCGATACGGAAAGCACGCATAGGGCAAGTCATCGGGCAGCATCGCTGCAATTGGTTTTTTCAAGTTTACGGCGAGCGATTTGTCATGATTTCGAAGGCCAATTGATTGATTGTGCGATCGCCATGTCCTACATTCAAGGACAGGTCTTTTCTGTTTGGTTGCCTACCACCCGCATAAACGGGTTAATCGGATCTCCTCGCAGTGTCTCAAAACTCTTCCAAACAAGTGAAAGGAATCGTGCTGCCGCCACCCATGGCGGACGTTTCTAGCTATTCGGGAGCAATCCCCCCCCCATTCGTCGCCCCCCCAACGTTTGCGCCGATTCAAAAGTCGAAAGCGACCATCGGTACTTTGCCGCCGCACCACGAACGCTCCACAGCCAGTTTCGATTCACTCAACTCTTTCGACCAAAGTTCATCCGGCAGAACATCGACCTTGGAGGAGCCGGTCAGCGAGAATTCTAATTCACAGCCTATCCTTCAACGATTACTGCCCTACACCCTTCGTGAAACTCCGTCTTGGCTCGTGAGCTTGACTGTCCACGTCGCCATCGTGCTGTTGCTTGCATTAATCCCATTGAGCGATCGCATTCGGACCTCAATTTCAGTCCTGGCAGGAATGAGTGACGCGCAGGACTTGGGCGACGAAATGTCGGTTGTCGAAATGCCGTCGGATACGTCAAGTCTGGATGCCAGTGAGTCAGTCTTAACAATGCCTGACCTATCCGTAAGTGAGCTGGTTGTTCCGAATCTGACTCCGACTCTTACGAAGTCAGACTTGTTGATTCCAATCTCGCTCAGCAACGGATTGCGCGGTCGTACGGGCCCCATGAAAGACGCATTGCTGAAGGCCTATGGCGGAACACAAGGTACAGAGGATGCTGTCGAAGCGGGATTAAAGTGGCTTGCTCGCAACCAGCGATCGGATGGGGCTTGGAGCCTAGTTGGCCCGTATAGCGACGGGGGCGTCTCCGAAAACAAACCGGCAGCAACAGCGATGGCTCTGCTTGCCTTTATGGGGGCAGGGAACACACATCAGTCCGGTGCCTACAAGGACAACGTGCTCAAGGGCATTGGTATGATTAAGAGATTTCAAGACAATGAAGGCTTTTTTGCGGACCAAGCAGTTGGGAATCAACGCACTTACGCGCAAGCTCAGTGCACGATAGCGATTTGCGAACTCTACGGCATGACTGGGGACGCTGAGCTGCGTGAAGTTGCGCAGAAAGCGGTTCGGTACGCCGAAAAGGCGCAAGCGAAAGCTGGGGGGTGGCGTTACCAACCTCGCGAGGGTGGAGACACTTGCGTGACCGGTTGGTACGTAATGGCCCTCATTAGCGCGAGAATGGCTGGACTCGATGTGGATAGCGAAGTCCTCGAACGCGTTCATAACTTTCTCGACTCGGTACAAAGATATGGTCGTTCGAACAAAGTGGATTCAAACGGTGAACGGTATGCCTATCAATCCTATTCTGCTCCAACACCATCAATGACCGCCGAGGGGATGCTTTGTCGATTGTACTTGGGTTGGGACACCAAAGACCCACGCATTGAAAGCGGTGCCGAGTTTCTTTGCAGCCAACCAATTTCTACCGATCGAGGGCGTATCTCGTATT
>JANMNR010000032.1:0-6796 GCA_031368325.1 Pirellula sp. | reverse complement strand
GCTAGCCGGACGGCAATATTGAGTTTGTCTTGAAGCGATAGGCTAACACCCTCGCCCTGTGTTCCATCGCGGAGGGTAGTATCGTAGGTATGGATCGATCGAGCCGACATGATGAATTGATCTTGTTTGTTGAAGCGTCTTAATAACGAAAAAACCCCTGAAGCCCTCGTTTAGGCTTCAGGGGTTTTGTTTTGTAATCCACGTCTGCAAGTCGCACAGTCCAGGATCCCCGAGGCCTAATCGCAAAGGGGAATAATAATCACTCGCGAAATGTGGAGCTTGTTCGTTTTCATGAGAGTTCTGGTTTGCGAAATGTAGTTTAATTCTTTTGATGCATATCCGGTGGCGTCCCACTTTGACTGGTAGGCCCAACGTATCGGAGCGGATTATAGTGGCTATGGTTCACTTGTGGGAGGGGAATATCCATCTTCCGCAAGTCCCAGCTCCGCCCCCACTCGACTTTAGGAGATCGCGCGACAGCTGAGGATTTTAAGCGGCATCACTTAGTCGCTGAACTGTCAGCAAGACTTCGTAAAAGTCCTTGGTGATTACGATAGGGTCGTCTGCGAAGTCATACACCCAGGCTAATTTCGCCAAGGACGAACCTTGCAGCGTCGGCAAAATGTCACCAAGTCGGATTGTGACCGTAGCTGGTTCCGTTGGTCGAAATATGCAAAGCTGCTCAACTTTCGCCGAGGCACAGTTTTGCTCAGTGCTGGTTTCTTCGCCAAAATACGCGTCGTCGCACGTGGCGTGATCTAGACCTACAACGCGAAAAACTGGCTTGTTCATAGGCAATTGACTTTATGAATTGGAGGAATCCGAACTACTTGACGCGACGTCGATCCTGTCATGAGCAGCAAACCGTAGGCCAACGCCCTGCGGCTAATCAGCCGGAACTCGCTAGCAATTGGTTCCGCTTGACTAAGATCCGTGCCCTTGATTCGAAACGAATCGTGTAGCTTTGGATCGACTGGGGGGAGTTTAACGCTTGAGGCAATTACTGTATTTTTCCCAAAATCGTGCTTTGTCTTCTACAAACGGACTGGTTTCCATCGTCTATGCCTGCTTGACAGCGTGTAAATCAACGGAAAGCTTGACAATTTGGGGGCGCTCACCTAGATTCCCAGTCTTAGTTTGCTTGCATGCACCAGTTTGCACCAATGTGCATATCAACCCCCATTTACATGAAGGACTTCAAACTTCGATTTCGGACTCTAATCACCACGACTATGTCGAGCGTTTAGAACCAATCTTGATTCGTGGAATGAACCGGTTTGCCTTATGAAAGATCTACAAGCGATCGCGCGATATATGCGCCTTCCCGAAGACCAACTCAAGTTCCCAATCGAGTTGCTAAATCAAGGATACGAACCGAATTATCTAGCAAACTACAGACCTGATGAGCTAGGCAACATCGACGAGCAAACACTGTCGATCTTGCGGCGAGCATTGAATTATTCCGAAGCGTTGAAAGCTCACAAGGAAAAAATTCAGCAGACGCTCGATCGAGAGCAACAATGGAATGAGACGGTTGCCTCCGTCGTCTCCCAAGCGAACACGATTTCACAAGTCGATACGGTAACACGACATTTGCGTGCGAGAAAGAACTCTCGCACCGTATCCGAGAAGTGTCCTCAGGTCGAAACCGTCGGCCAAGCCATCTTGACCATGCAGGGTGATGCCCCCAAAGACATCTTGCCCTGGGTTGCCGAGGTCGCCAACGTCCCATTAGAGCAAGCGGCGGATGTGCTGGAGCAAACCAAGCGTTGGATGGTTTTCTTGTTGAGCGAAGACGTTCGTTTGATGCAGGAGTTACAGCGGACACTTTTGCGAAAGGCGGGCATTTCCGTAAAGGTCCTACCGGATCCGCCAAAAGGAAGCGATGCAGAGAAGCAACTCGATCAATCCGAGTCGAATATCCATCCTGAATTGTCGCCTCCCGTGCAAACCACGGCGCCCGTCGAAACCGTTCCTGTCTTAGAAGCTGCACCGGCCGTTACCTCTGATGTACCCGTTGCAGTAGAGCCGTCGACAGACGCTGTCGTTGCGGAAACTGCAGTTGCACCAAGCATTGAGCCGGTGGAAGCCGCAATTGCCGCCGAGGAACCTGCTTCGTCCGAAACCGTTTCTGCAGAAATCATGCCAGTGGCTGCCGACGCGGTCGCTCCTTTGATCGCGGATTTTCATCAAGGACGAAAGCAAGGAAAAGGGATCAAGACAAAGTCGCTTTCCGATAAGCAACTCTCACCTCGTCAGCGTCGGCGAAAATGGTTGCGAAGTATTCTCGAATCCTATTCGAGGCTCAAGAAGCCGCTTACGGCGCTTACTCCGTACCAAATCTTAATGTTGTCTCGTGGTCAGCGTTCTCAGATCGTCGCGTTGCAATTCCATTACGACGAACGCCCCCTCGTCCAAGCGTGTCGCGAATCGCTCTGCCCTGGCCGACATCCGATGCACCACTGGTTATTGGAAGTTGCAGAGGATGGTCTCAAGAATCATATCCTCCCTCGTCTTCATCAAGATGTGCTAAGTATTCTCGAGGAAGATGCACATACCGACCTAACCGAAGCCGCAGTCGTCCACTTGCAGTCCTCCCTGTTGCAACGCCCAGTGCACGGTCATCGCATCTTGATCATCGATGCTATCGGCCCCAAGATGGCAGCAGTTGCCATTGTAGATGCGGACGGCAAAGTCGTTTTCACCAACGAAATCCCTTGCAATAGCAATCGCGCGGACGTCGTCGCTCAAAACGTAGTATCTCTCGGCCAATGGATTCACGAGCACAGAGTTACGCTCCTGACTATTTCGAACGGTCCGGCACGCCGCTATTTGATCCACACCGTTTCCGAGTTGCTTAAACAATCCTCCGAGGGATCGTTGTATTGGACGATGGTGGATAGGGCCGGTGCCGATGCCTATTGCATGTCCCGTGGTTGCTTGGTCGACCTCCCAAATATTTCTCGCCGGCATCGAGCCGCAGTTTGGCTCGCATTGAGACTTCAAGATCCGCTCAAGCAGATCCTCAAGGTCGATCCCGTCCGATTGCGACTTGGCAGCTACCAACGAGAATTGCCACAAAGAGAATTGGAAGCTGCTTTGCAAGACGCGGTTTCGACCGCCATCACACAAGCCGGCGTGGACGTGTTCCATGCGGATGTGGATGTGCTCAAGCGAATCCCCGGAATGACAACAGAGGCAGCAAAAGCAGTCGTCAAAGCATGTCACGAAGACAAGATCAACAACCGTGAAGCGTTAATGGTTGTTCTTCGCGAGCACCTAAACGAAATGCAAGCTCGTCAAGCCATAGGTTTCCTCAAAGTCTTCGGCAGCACAGACCCGCTAGACGGAACCACCATTCATCCGGACGACTATCGTCTGGCGGAGCGATTGGTAGCCCATGCAAATCTGGCGTTGCCAGCCTCCTCACCCACTAACTGGCGTAAACCCGACTATGCTCAACTTGCAGCAGCAACGGCCGCGGCTGTGGTCGAACATGCTCAACAAGTCGTAGAGCGGCCGTTCGGGGAATCGATTGCTGAACCTAGCGACGACGAGTCAGCCGGCACAGAGGCGATCTCGGATCAAGTGGTCGATATGTCTCCACCCTCCGAATCCGAAATCGAAGGTGTTGCGACCGGCGAGACAACGGAATCTGAGACATCGAGCGACATCGCGATGGCTTCAAGTGAATCGAACGCAACGGATGGCGATGCTCCACTCGTTTCTGAAGAAGCCGTTTCGCAGACACCGCGAATCAATGTGCCGATGCCCGTTGTGCCATCTGGACCGATGGAACGTCCTACGCATTCGATCGACGTTGAACGATTAGCGAGAAGCTGGCAAGTCGGTCGAGAGAAAATGAAGAAGGTAGCGAATTGCCTGCAATTTGCTTTCACCGACAGCCGAGATTTCCAATACCCCATTCCGCTCTTGAGCAAAGTGCCTAAGTTGGATGGTTTGCAAAGCGGCGTCATGTTGCAAGCGTTGGTGATCGGAGTTGCTGACTTTGGTGTCTTCGTTGACCTAGGTCCAGAATGCAGCGGTTTGATTCACATCAGTCGATTGGCTGCCGATTTCATCGAAGACCCGCATCAGTTCGTTCAGGTCGGAGATCTGCTTCCAGTATGGGTTCTCAACGTCGATGAAAAGAAAAAGCGTGTGTCGTTGACAGCGATTCCGCCTGGAACACCTTCGCGTCGGGACGCACAACACGGCTCCGAAAACTCGCAAGACCGTGGCGGGAACGCAGGGCGAGACAACCGAAATCAACGAAACGATCGCAACCAAAACTCCCGCGATAATCGGCCACCTGCGGCGGCAGAGAACCGAAGCCCGATGCCTGCGGGACAGGGCAACGATCGTAGCCGTGGCGCCGGAGGTGGAAATCGCACCGGTGGCGGTGGCGACCATCGAGGTGGAAATCGAGGTGGCGATAGCCGAGGAGGTGACAATCGTGGCGGTCGACCGACCGGCAGAGACAATAACCGTGATCGTTCCAGAGGCAACCCCCGGTCCGAGGATCAAGGTGCACGTAGGCCGACTAGAGTCGAGCCCCCTAAGCCAGTTACACCGATCACAGATGCCATGCAAACAGGCAAAGAGCCACTCCGCTCTTTCTCCGACTTGTTGCAGTTCATGAAAAAGGATCGCGATGAGCCGGTAGTCGAAAAAGCAATGGTCGTCGAAAAAGCACCTACGGAAAAGGCACCCATTGAACACATCGTTTCACCAAAAGCGGAAACTACCGATCCAGGCGAGGCTTCGTCCAATACGGGCCATGAAAGCGTTGTGAACCGCGTCGAAACAACAGACGGCGGAAACGCGTCAGATACCTCCGCCTGAGAACCCCATGTCTGAATTCGACGACAAACTAAAGCAAGCTGCAGCCCGCGGTGCGAACCGCGCCAATCATTCCCAATCAGAATCCGAGCGAAAACGGATCGAAGCGGAAGAGTTTCGCAGCTTGCACAGCAAGTCAAGACTTGAACTTTCTGACCGAATCGAATCCGTGATCAAAAAGATTGCCGATCTGTTCCCGGGATTTCAGTTTACGACTGTGTTCGGTGATGCTGGCTGGGGTGCGGCCTGCATACGCGACGATTTGGTCATGGAACGAGGGCAGCGAAAGAACAAGTACAGCAGATTCGAGATGGCGGTCCGTCCTGCAAATGAATTCAACATACTTGACCTTCAAGCCAAAGGCACGGTTGCAAATCGAGAGCTCATGACTCGAAGCTTCTACCAACCCTTGGGCGAAATGGATTTGAACAAGTTTCGAGATCTCATCGACGCTTGGGCGCTAACCTATGCAGAGCTGTACGCAGCCAATCGCTAAGCAAACCCAAGCGATCAACATTGAATCATTACAGGTGTTCCTGCGCCTTTCTTAGTTCGACGGACAAGAGGCGCGCGGCCTCGCAAGCAGCCAACCAACTGGAGTGGCTCTGGAATCCCTCCCTGTGAAACAGCATTTCCGTACTACCCGCGCGAAACTCGATGACGGAATACCCGATTCGTACGTCGTCTAAGTAACGCTTTGGAACATGTAGCCACATTCGTCCTGAGCACCAAAAAACCATTTCCTCGTTGAACCAGCTAACGATGCGCTCAGGGTGGTCCTCGGGAACCGACAAGTAGCCTCGCCTTTCATTCGCGAACTGACGATTGGTGTGCCAAGTCCACAATGCTACGCGGAATAGGTAAAACAGAAAGACCAATACCGGTACCGAACAAAAAACCAACCAGCCCGGTACCGTTTCCTCTAATGCTTGCGAGACATAGAAAGCGACAACGACGGCTGTGATCCAAGTGGCTCCACCCGTAGTGCCAACCCAACGATACCACCTCAGTCGCATTCCCAAGAAATTCAACCGCAGGCTTTCAAGAATGCAAACTTGCGATTGACTCGGGGGAGGTATGGCCTGCACAAGCCCAGACTGCCGCAACTCAAGGGTATCCAAAACCGAGTGCCAGTCGTTTTCAAAGAAACAGGATGTGGGCACCAACGCGAATGGACGACGATTGGCACGAATCACATAAGCGTTTCGGCTAAGGTGCAACGGCAAGTCCTGGCTCACCAATTGGATTCCAAGATCTCCATGCCAAATGGTCGTGCACGCAGCCGAAAAAGTGCCATGCACCCGCCCCAAAAGCCAAGGCCGTCGTTTGACGAGTCTCTTAACCTTTTGAGAAATGACGAAGGGCAAATACGAGACGAACGCCAAGAATACGCTAACCGAAAAGAAAGCGAACCCTGTTACTACCACAGGAAAGAACCAACTTGGATACCTTGTTGGCAATCGCAAAGTCGCAAAAAAAGCACTGATCAAAGCAATCGCAATAAACAGACCGAAGGCAACAGAAACCAAAAGCGTAGACCGAGAAGTTGCAGAGTAAGCTCGTGTCAGGTGTCGAGCCGTAACTTCGCCACTGAACTGCACTAAAACTACGGAAGATCCAGGCTCGTCGGATTCAAGTTTGCTTACCTCGGGGGCAGCGTACGGATTGAATTCACTATGATCTTCGGTGTTGATTTTGTGTGCCTATTTACATTGACTCTGTAATCCAATTGCGAAGCATGGTTGCCGCAGCATCGGGATTCTCTCGCACCATCGTTGTCAGATCGTTTTTTATATCGCCACCCGTGGTCCGAAGTTTCGGTGGTGCCGCTGTCTCTCCATCGGACTGCGGTTCGAAGGAGTCGTTTTCTTCATCCGTGAGTGAACTCAAATCGATATCGACCGCATCATCTAACGGCAAATCAAAACCTCGTTCAAAGTCCCGATCGTTGGAC
>JANMNR010000030.1:0-11185 GCA_031368325.1 Pirellula sp. | reverse complement strand
AAAATTCGCGACTTGTCCAAAGGCATGCGAGCCAAAGTTGCGTTGTCGCTCGCCATGTCCTTCGATCCAGCGTTGATGATTTTGGATGAACCCACGTCCGGCCTCGATCCGCTCGTTCGACGATCATTCTTAGAAAGCATGATCGATCGAGCAGCGGCAGGCCAGACCGTATTCCTGAGCTCTCACCAGATTGCAGAGGTAGAGCGGGTGGCAGATTGGATTGCGATCCTGCACCAGGGGAAGTTGCAAATCGTTGCACCGCTGGAGGACCTCAAAAGCAGTATCAGCATCCTCGATATCTCACTACGCGATCCGCTGCTCGCCTTGCCCGAGGCGATGGAGCCTGTGGAAGTGTTGCATCGAGTTCAGAAAGGCCGAACCCTGCATATGATGGTCCGAGGCTTCACGCCAGCTATCGAGAGCGCTTTGTCTCAGCATTCCAACCTGTTCGAGATCAAAGCCATGCGGCCCAATTTGGAGGAACTCTACCTTGGGTTCACTCAACCGCTTGAGTCGCTTCCGAATCGCGACTCCATGGGACGGCTATCTGCCAAGTCCAATCAATCGGAGGTGGCATAATGGATTTCGCTCAACAGTCCAAACCGTCGCTTTGGAACGCTTTGCTATGGAAAGACTTCCAACAGGTCAAGTCAACTTATGCGGTAGTCGTCGGGGGTATGTTTGCCTTCCAGTTAATCTGCTTTATGGCGTTTCTGCTAATTCAACACGAGGAGACGCGAATCGGTTTCATTGGGGCAAGCGTCACACTTGCATGTATCGCCCCGATTTTGTTGGCGCTAGGTTGCAGCGGGATGCTCATTGGCCACGAAAGGCAAACGGGAACGTGGGCTTGGTCTAGCAGTTTGCCCGTATCGTGGACGCAAGCCCTAACCAGCAAACTGCTCGTGGCCATCGCGGGCTCGCTCGGGGTCTGTATTCCACTGGCGATCATTCCGGTTTGGTTTCTCTTTACGCAAGCCCAACGTTTGCCTGAGGCCTCCGAGAGTACCCTTGTCGTTCTTGGCAGTTTGTTGATTTTTGCAGAGTTGGTTGCGTTTTGTTTCGTAGCGACCCTACTCATGCGAGATACGCTCATGGCGCTCATCGTTGCAGCCGTCGCGATCCTCTTTATCAATGTCTCTATTCCCACGTTTCTTGCAATCAATACGCAAAACGCATTGAGTCGTTGGGGAATGTCTGACAAGGCTGCTGGGGGAACCGCAGTTGCGATCGCCATCTGCGGTCTTGCTTTGTTCAGCGGGGTTCTGCTTACGATTGTATTCCGATGGCGATGGGGAGTTGGCCAACGGGCGAGTCTTGCATTTTGGGAGCGATTCAAGGTTGCTAGTCTTCCAAGCAATGCACAGTATCAGTTCGCCAATGGGACTGTGCCAGGCGAATGGTGGATGCTCGTACGACATTCCGTTACGAATTCGTTTTGGCTTAGGCTGGCGACCGCTACTGGGACACTCTTGCTGTGCATGACCGACGTCAGCTTCCAGCCCGATTTCGTCCCGTTGGTGTTTTTGCCTGTTGTGGTTTGCGTTTTTGGAATTACTGCCTTCGAGGGAGACCGAACATTATCTCGATTTCGTTTCTTGTCGGATCGAGGTGTCGATCCATGGAAGCTCCTTCTAAGCCGAATGGGTATAGCCGCACTTTGGGCTTTAGCGACCATTTTGGCCGCACTGTTTATGTCGCTCTGGTGGCGAGGGTTTAGTGAACGCGCTATTCTCTCGATTGGCATTATTCCTGTAGCCTTTCTCATTGGTGCGTTCGCATCGATGTGCTTCCGCAAACCGCTGATCGCCGTTGGCGCGGCATGCGTGATTAGTCTCGGGGCGTTGGTCGCTACGACCTCTGTCGTCGGTTTGGTATGGAGCGTGGCCGGACCCACGGTCCCTTTCAACTGGATTGTCCTGTATTTTTCGCCGGTGGCGATGATTGGACTATTGGCAGGGATTTTCCGAATGGCCAAACCGTGGTTGGTGGCCGACCGCGATAGCCTTGCGGCTCACTGCATATGGATGTCCGCGGCAGCAACGCTTTCTCCCGTCTTTCTGGCCAGCACGTTTGGCTTTTTGCTGATACCGAGAGTGGATATGCAATTCAACGTAACGGAGTTTAGTCCGACGAGACAGGTAGCCGTACCTGATTTTTCGGCGTTGGCTGACGTCCTTTGCTCAGAATTGAAACCAACCGATTGGCCCGACTCGCTTCCCGACCTAGGCATCGTCGCCCAATGGGGCAACCTAGATTCAGAAAGAGTGAAGCTGACAGGAAACTCGGTTGTAGGCCAAGTAACGGGCGAGCTAACCCTGCAACGCAAAACGACCGACAAGAACCTAACAGCTGTTTTTGCTCCATCCATACCGAGACTCGAGGAGATCATGAATAGGGAGCCGCTTGCCGTGGAGGCCTACAACGTTCCCTTGTCAAAGCTCGATACCTTGATCGCACGAACGGCAGCACTTGCTACGATAGCGATGCAAAGGGAAGACGCCGAAAGTTCGGTTCGACTGTGGAAAGTGAACCGTCAACTTCAAGAGGTGGCGCAGCAGTGCAACCCCGTTCGGACGCATGCATCGCGAAATGTATCCATGCATTTGCTCCTGCAAGCACGCAATGGAGAGATCGCCGCGATGGGAGGCCCTGAGGTATTCAGAACACTCATTCCGTCGATCGCACAGGAACGGACCGCGTCTATGGCGCAAGTGAGTCAGAGATTGAATTCGTATCGCGAGTTACATTCTAATTCGGACTACGAGGAAACGATGATGCTCAAGACTCTAATCGCCAGGTATTATCCTCCGATAAACTGGTTGATCGAACGTCAAATGTTTCTCGAAGGAGTTCGAGGGTTGAAATCCATGTCGCAACTTCGAGAGGACTACCTGACCTGCCAAACCCGAGACCTGTTGGTGGAGCGGGTTTCGCGATGACTTTCTATCCAGTGTAGCACGGCACTCCGTGCCGTTTCCTGATGCGAAGCACGGCACGGAGTGCCGTGCTACACTGTTATCATCGGGTTAAATCCCAGTAAAGTTGAACGGAGTGATTTTGATCAACTCGGCTTTAATGGAATCTGAGACATGGAGCGACTGGATGAATCTGCTGATCGTGGAGGCGTCGATTCGCTCGTTGGTTCGGGTCAGCCCCTTGAGCGCCTCATAGGGCTCTGGGTATCCCTCGCGTCGCAAGACGGTCTGGATGGCTTCGGCGACGACGGCCCAATTGGCTTCGAGATCCGCGTGGATCGCTGGTTCGTTGATGAGCACTTTACCTAGCCCCTTTAAAGTCGATTTGCAGGCAATCAAAGTGTGTGCAATCGGGACTCCGATGTTTCGCAGGACGGTCGAATCGGTCAAGTCGCGTTGCAATCGCGAAATGGGAAGCTTGGCACTTAGGTGCTCAAACAACGCGTTTGCAATTCCCAAGTTCCCTTCGGCGTTCTCGAAATCAATCGGGTTGACTTTGTGCGGCATGGCAGACGAGCCGATTTCGCCGGCCTTGATCTGCTGCCGAAAGTAGTTCATGGAAATGTATGTCCAAAAGTCCCTGCACAAGTCGATCAAAATCGTATTGATGCGCTTCAATCCGTCAAAGTAAGCGGCAAGGTTGTCGTAGTGCTCTATCTGTGTCGTTGGGCTCGAGCGGTGTAGACCAAGCGAGGCAACGAATTGATTTCCAAATGCGTTCCAGTCCTGCTCGGGATAGGCCACATGATGTGCGTTGAAATTACCAGTCGCTCCGCCAAACTTGGCCGAATACGGAATTTGTTCGAGCAAACGTTGTTGCTGGCGAATACGCTCTACGAAAACGCGAATCTCTTTTCCGAGCCGGGTCGGTGATGCGGGTTGCCCGTGGGTTCGAGCCAACATAGGCACGTTTTCCCATTCGTCCGCCATCGCGGCAAGCTTTTCGGTGACCCGATTCAATGCTGGCAATAGGATGCTGAAGTGTGCTTCCTTGAGGAGTAGCGGAGTCGCCGTGTTGTTGATGTCTTGCGAGGTCAGTCCAAAGTGAACAAACTCCTTGACCTCGGACAGTCCAAGCTCGTCGAGTTTGCTTTTCATAAAGTACTCCACCGCTTTGACATCATGGTTGGTAGTGCGTTCGATGTCCTTTACATGCAATGCGTCGGCCTCGGAGAAAGACTCGTAAATCGCGCTTCGAAGTTTCGGGAAGAGATTTGGTGAAAGGCTCTTGAGTTGAGGCAAAGGCAGTTGGCACAGAGCGATGAGATATTCGGTTTCGATGCGAAGCCGATAGCGGATCAGGGCCGCTTCAGAAAAGAATGGTCCAAGCTCGGACGTTTGTTGAGAATAGCGACCATCGATTGGAGAAACGGCCCACAGAGCGTTCTGAGTCATGGAGTTGGCGAGAGCAAGAGGAGCGAATCGGTCATGAATTCGAGCAATCTAGCGGTTTTTGGATGGATTGAAAATTGCTGTAGACGTCAACTTGCGAATTCTGCGACCATCCGAGCTTAACATTTTGGAAAAGCGAGTGCCGTTTGGAATGAGGTCGAAATCATGAGGATTCAACGATTACTGCTGGTTTCAGTCGTTTGTTCAGCTATAGCCATTGTGCCTGGTTGCGCAAACCGAAGTGCTTACCCGCAATATCCTCAGTATCCCCAGCAAGCCTATCCCTATGCGGGCCAGCCCTATGCGGCTCAGCCCGGTCAAGTTTTCCCTGTACAGCCAAGCCCATCTGTCGGCCAACAGCCGCAGGGCGGTCAGCCAGGAGTCTTTCCCCAACAACCGCCAAACTACGCGGTTCCAGCGGGATATGGGCCGCCACCAGGCTACACAGGCCAACCACCGTCGAATTACAACGCACCCGGAAATACGCCGTTCTTCGGTCGCTGACATGACCAAATATCTTCTTTTAATGCGGCACGCCAAAAGCGATTGGAACGATGCTGGCCTAACCGACAAACAACGCCCCCTCAATCCACGCGGCCGAGCCTCGGCGCCTAGGATGGCCGACTGGCTTGCCCGCCAAAATCACACGCCCGACCTTGTGTTGTGTAGCAGCGCCGTTCGCACGCAGCAAACGCTTGAGCTCATGACCGAGTATTGGCTGTCACGAAACGAAAACAACTCGTCCTTTGCGATTCCTCAAATTCACATCGATGACTCGCTTTACCTCGCCTCGTATTCGCAAATCGTTTCCTTTGCTAGAGAATTCGTCGCTGGTGTTTCTACCCTCGGTGGTCCTAAGCCCAATCGCGTTATGGTCCTCGCGCACAACCCTGGTATGGAAAACCTCGCTAGCCAGCTAAGCGATCGCCAAATTGAGATGCCGACTGGAGCAATCGCCGTTTTCGAATCCGGCGATCCTGCGGGCGATTGGCCCACGGATTGGGGAGATGGCAAAATGTGGAAGCTGCGGGAACTGGCCAAGCCACGCGAACTGGATGCTGAAACAAACTAGTAAAATGCAAAGTCCTTTTGTCAGACTTGCGCAAAGAGTAACGAATAAAAGGACGATAAAAGTATGCGAGGTGCGGTCAGGCAAGGTTGCCCGCAAGCACAGGTTTGAACGAACAACGGGAGATGGGTGAATGAGTCAGTTTAGCAAAGCGCAATTGGGTCAATGGATTGCAGCAAGCGTTCGATGGGTGTCGTCGGCAAGCATGGTCGGCACAATCTGTATCGCCTCCAGCTTTGCAGCCGAACGTGACCCGCAGGTAGTCAAAGCGCTCAGCTACTCGCCCCGCCAGAGCAACATTGTTTACGACAAAGTCGCAGAGAAAGACATCGATTCCTGCACCAGCAAATATGAAACTCGCACTGGATTCGAGGGGCTAGTCATCTACAACGCGGACGGGCAACCGCTTCGTCGCTTCGCTGACGGGAATGGCGACCGGCAAGTGGACCAGTGGTGCTACTACAAAGATGGAATCGAAGTCTATCGCGATGTCGACAGCGATTTCAATGGAGCGGCGGATCAGTACCGCTGGCTCGGCACCGCCGGGACGCGTTGGGGAATCGATAAAAACGAGGATGGCAAGATCGAACAATGGAAAGTTATTTCTGCCGAAGAAGTCACCATGGAAATCGTGGAAGCAATCAAGCTGCGCGACGACGAACGATTCCGAAAACTATTGGTCTCGGATTCGGAGCTAAAAATCCTTGGCCTTGGTGAGGACAAAGGAGATCAATTAACAACTCGCCTCGACAACGCAAGAAAAGGCTTTGCTGAATTCGCCAAAACGCAAAAGCTGATCACGGTCGGCACCAAATGGGCTCACTTTGCTGCTGATAAGCCTGGCATCGTTCCTGCTGGCACAGAGGGGGCTGCTCAAGACATCGTCGCTTACGAAAACGTGATCGCCATCGTGGACAATGACGGTACTAGCCAGCAATTGATGATTGGAACTCTTGTTCAAATTGGAAACGCATGGCGACTGGCTGATCTTCCACGCACGATCAACGCGGACTCTGTACTAGCCGACAGCGGTTTGTTTTTCCCAGCGTCCGCCAGCAACCGCATCGGGACAACCTCGTCTGAGAGTGGCCTGTCCCAAGAGGTTCAACGTCATTTGGCAGACTTAGAAAAACTAGAAGAGGCTCTCAGAGATGAAGCTGGCGATCGAGGCAAGTTGCATGACGAGAAGGCTAAAGTGTTGATGAAGCTCGTATCCGCGAACAAGGGTACCGACCAAATGGAACTTTGGGTCAAGCAGTTCGCCGATTCTATTAGCTCTGCCACGCAATCGGGGGAATATCCTGAGGGGGCCGAAAGACTTCGCCAGTTGGTGTCACTCCTCGGCAACATGCCAAAAGGCAAGGAGCTCATTCCCTATGTGGCGTATCGACTCCTAAGTACCGAGTACACATTAAAGAGCGCACTTCCCAAGGCCGACTTTGCAAGACTGCAATCCGATTACATGGAAAACCTTGAAACGTTCGCAGCCGACTATCCAGACAGTGTTGATTCAGCGGATGCAATAATTCAAATCGGTTTGAATCACGAACTTGCAGACAACGAACCCGAGGCCGAGAAATGGTACCGCAAGGTCGCCGCGAAATTTCCGGATGTCATTCAAGGCAAGAAAGCGTCAGGTGCCATTGCGCGATTGAGTCTCGAGGGACGACAATTCCGCATCGCGGGCAAAACACTAGACGGCAAACAGATCGATAGCAAGACGATGGCAAAGACACCGGTCTTGGTTCACTATTGGGCATCGTGGTGCGGTCCGTGTAAAGAAGACATGGCCGAGCTTCGCAAGATTCAAGCCAAGTATGCAAGACAGGATATTAAGATCATTGGTGTCAACTTGGACACCGACCCCCGAGTTGCGAAAGAAGCACTGGATGGCGGCAAAGCCTATCCCTGGCCGCACATTCAAGAGGGGGGCGGATTCGATAGCGATTTGGCGGTGGGCCTAGGCGTATTGAGTGTTCCGGTGACGATCTTGATCGATGGTGACGGTAAAGTTGCAAAGCGAACTTCGCACTTCGGCAAACCGATGTCGGACGCGTTGGACGGTTTGATGGCGGCTCAAGGACAAGGCAAACAAGCGGTCAAGCCGCAACAACCAGCGCCACCTGCAAACGTAAGAAAAGCCCAACAGCCAAACCCAATTGGCAAAGCGAAATAGGGTGATTGGCTTTTAGCTAACAGCCGATTCCAACCTCCGCCCGCACATGCCGGACGGAGGACCATGTGAACAAGGTGTTATGCCTTTACGGAATCCAACGACGCTTCGAGCTTGCTGCGAGGTGGCACTCCCTGGAATCGCTCTACCACTTCGCCGTCCTTGAAGAGCAGCAGAGTGGGGATGGCGTTGATCCCGTACTTTTGTGCCAAGTCGGGTTGCTCGTCGACGTTAACCTTGCCAATTACAACGCTTCCTTCGTACTTGACAGCGAGTTCGTCTATGAGAGGGGCGATCTGACGGCATGGGCCGCACCAAGTTGCCCAAAAGTCGACGAGAACTGGGGTGCCTGCACCCAAAACGTCAACATCAAAACCTTCGGTAGTAAATTCTGCGGCCATTATCAATTCCTCTCTTTTGCGATTTGTAAGCTGCCAATTCTTCCGTCTTGGCAATGGCCCCTTACTGTAGTGCAGTTCGCGTGCCAAGCCAAGTATCAATGGCGATCCGCATGGCAAAGCGGACGAATTCGCGGATGTTTAACCGATTGAGACTCCAAACGCTTCCATCATGGGTCGCACGGAAATACCGTCTTGCCAATTTCTGGATGCTTTCTCACAGTTCAGTCCGTACAATAACGCACGCCTAATTCAGGACAATCCTTTCGCCTAGGGAATTCAAATCGTGGACTCCATCAATCGCCAGATTTCTAGAGCTCGTCGACTCCTTTGGACACAGACGATTCTAAATATATCTTCCTGGTGTTTGATCCTTGCCTTTTCCATTTGCTTTCTAGGTTTGCTCGTACCAAAGATCTGGTATCTGAACTACTCGTTCGAAAGCTGGAGCAAAGTCTGGCTTGTCGGCGGTACTCTCTCTGCCGCGATTACAGCTGCAATTATTTCCATGTTCTATCGTCCGAGTGCCATGCGTTCCGCGGTCGAGATCGACCAGAGATTTGGCTTGCGAGAACGGGTTAGCAGTGCTTTGCAATTAGACGGGGCTGAAAAGGAATCACCGGTAGGTTTGGCATTACTCAATGATGCTGCAACCAAAGTCGAACGGATCGAGGTTCGCGATCATTTCCCGATCCGATCCGCCCCGCAGACTCCTTGGGTCGCATTGCCTGTTCTTTCCTGCATCGTTTTGTTTTGGGTGCCAGATCGCGAGCTTCCTCAGCTCGACAAAATCTCCGACGCGACGTCCCAGCGACTCAACAACATCAAAAATCAGACCAAGCCGATTCTTGAAATGATCAAAAAGAAAAGAGAAGACGCGGAAGAAAAAGGGCTTCAAGAAGCCGCTGACGAATTCAAGAAGATCGAAAAGAAGCTGGAGGACTTCCAGAAATCAAGCACCGTCGATTCCAAAAAAATGCTTTCCGATTTCAACGAAATCAAAAAAGAGATCGAAAGGAAGAAAGAATCGATGGGAGGTTCGGATAGCGTCAAGAAGGCACTCGATAACCTCAAGAACATCGACAAGGGACCAGCCGAAAAAATCGCCGATGCTTTGAAAGATGGCAACTTCGAAAAGGCCGGCGATGAACTTGAAAAAATGCTCAATGAAATGAAGTCCGGAAACATGACGGACGACCAAAAGAAACAACTCGCCAAACAACTGGACCAAATGCAAAAGGCTATTGAAAAGGCGCTGCAGCAAGAAAAACAAGCGATCGAAGAGGCCAAGAAGGAGCTCGCAAAGGCGCAAAACAGCGGCGATTTGGAAAAGGCTGCCAAGTTGCAGAAAAAGATCGAACAGATGGAAGCCAATGCCAAAAAATCCCAGGCGTTGGAAAAGGTAAATGCAAACCTGCAGAAGGCACAAAAAGCCATGCAAGAGGGTGACGAAAAGGGAGCACAGGAAGCATTGGAGGAACTGAAGGAAGAACTCGGCGAATTAGCAAACGATCAAGAATCTCTCCAGGAGTTGGAAGAGATGATGGACAATTTGCAAAACGCAAAGAAGGCATCTTCCTGCTCGGAATGCAACGGTGCCGGCTGCGGCAAATGCAATTCGGACAAGGAGGGCAAGGACAATAAGAACGGAAAGGGAGAAGGCAAAGGGGCCGGTGATCGCGAAGAGGAGGAGCACGCCACCAAGAACTTTGACTCGCAAGTCCGCGACCAAATGCGAAAAGGAGAAACCACCTTCGGAGGCAAGGTCGGTGGCCCAAATCGAAAGGGAATCACGAGAGAAGAAACACGCGAGGCCGTCCTGAACTCCAAGCCAGATGATCCAGACGCCATCGAAAACATGTCGTTGCCGAAAGCTCAAAGAGATCAACAGCGAGATTACTTCAACTCGATTCGCGACAAGTGAGGCGAGCGTTAGGCTGAGATCAGTTTGACTGTATCGGATTGACTTTTGGCAGCATGGCCGCCCGACGCAGCCTCGACCGAGGCAGGCTCGGTACAAGACTACTGGGTTGCGAGTTCCTTTAGTTCCTTCGAAGCCGCGTATCGTCTAAGCTGGTGCGCTAGCACAGCCAGTAACTTCAAATCCAAGGTCCGCGATCATATCGTAGTCTTCCTTTGGAGGTTGCCCTTGGGTTGTCAGGTAATCGCCGACGAAAATGCTGTTTGCGACATACAAGCCGAGCGGCTGCAACGTGCGCAAGTGCCTTTCTCGCCCGCCAGCAATCCTTAACTCGCTTTTTGGATTGACAAATCGAAACATACAAAGGGCTCGCAAGCAATCTCGTGGATTCAAGTACTCTTTGCGCTCTAGCGGCGTCCCATCGATGGAATGCAAGAAGTTGAGTGGAATGGACTCTACCGACAACTCGCTGAGTTCAAACGCCATCTGAACGATGTCTTCTGGTTTCTCTCCCATTCCGATAATCCCTCCACTGCAAAGTTCCATACCGGCTTTGCGAACATTCTTGAGCGTTTCAACGCGATCGTCAAAGGTATGGGTGGTGCAAATTTCAGGATAGTATTCTCGGCTCGTGTTCAAGTTGTGATTCACCTTGTCTACGCCTGCTGCCTTGAGACGCTTTGCTTGGTCTTCATCCAATAGGCCGAGGCAGGCGCAAATGTTGAGGCCATACTGTTCCTTGATGAGGGGCACGATCGTCTCGACGGCTTTCATTTCGCGTTCGTTCGGAGCTCTGCCGCTAATCACGATGCAGTACGTCTTGCTCTTACGCTCCGCGGCAACTCGTGCGCCGTCAAGGAGTTTGTCGCGGCTTAGGATGTTGTACTTAGGGATGGGGGCATCCGAGATTTTGGATTGGCTACAGTAGTTGCAATCCTCGGGGCAAAGGCCGCTTTTTGCGTTCATCAAAAAGTAGAGCTGTACCGTTTTGCCAAAGTAGCGATGTCGAATTCTGAATGCTCCAGCGATGATGTCGAGTAGTTCGTCATCGTTGGATTGCAAAATAGCGAGTGCTTGTTCACGGGTAGTCGGGTGGCCGGCCAGCACGGAAATGGCGAGATTTTGCCAAACGGAATCGGTTCCAAGTTCGGTTGCGAGATCGACGGTAGGTGAAAGCATTTTTCGATTTGGAATGAGTAAACAGGTCTTGGGTTAGCTGTTCCGAATGCGCCTGGCGATCAGGTAGTGCGAATT
>JANMNR010000023.1:0-12647 GCA_031368325.1 Pirellula sp. | reverse complement strand
GATCAATGCACTGACAGTTAGCCGCGATTTGCCGTTCGCTATGAATCGCTTTTGCGGTGCCGAAGATATTAAGGGGATGAAGGTCGGCAGCGACTACCAAAACGGCGGCTTTGGAATGAGCTTTGGTGTCATGATCGACGAACTCAAGTTGCTGACACGAGCGGTCTACGTTTTGGATGCGAGCGGAAAAGTGGTTTACGGGGAAATCGTTCCGGAAGTAACCCAAGAGCCGAATTATGCACCTGCCATTGCCGCTTTGAAATCGTTGATGTAAAGATTTCCGAATCGGTCGGTCCTGGTCAAAGAGCGAATGAATCCAATCCACGGTATCCAGCGACAATACGCGTTAGACGAGATCGAGGGGTTGGATTATTTTAAGTCGACCGAATGGGTCGATTCTATCGATTCGACGAACAAGCAATTGGTTCAATCGGTGCGAAAGCAATCTATCATGCTGCCCGCACTACTCGTGGCGGATCGCCAGAGCTCTGGCGTCGGCCGCGGCAACAATGAATGGTGGTCGCCAAACGGCTGCTTGATGTTCTCGATGGCGATTCCCATCGGTGTGTGGGAGCTTGCTGGCAGGGGGACTGGTTCATTCGTTAGTTCGGCTTTGTTGCCATTGCGAGTTGGCTGTGCGGTTGCGGAGTGTTTGGAGCCGTTTTCGTCCGCGAAGCCGATGGTTAAATGGCCGAATGACGTCTATATTTCTGGACGCAAAGTCTGCGGCGTCTTAATCGAAGTCATCCCGCAGCAGCAGTCGTTGCCTCCCATCGCAGTGATCGGAATTGGGATTAATTGCCAAGTGGATTTTCAGGGTGCTCCGGCGGATGTGCGAGCTAGCGCGACAAGTCTGCACGAGTGGTCCAAGAAGAAGATGACTACGTACGCCAGCACAGACAACGTTTTGGTCCAGTTTATCCATCAGTGGCTTGCAATGGAACTGCGACAGAACGAGGACCCTAGCTGGCTGTTGGATCACTGGCCCGAGCTGAGCCTGCTGGACGAACAGTGGGTAGAAGTCAAGCATCCAGCCGGTGTCGCCCAAGGTCGATGTTTGGGCATAAGCGAAACGGGCGCGCTACGCATCCAAAATGAACGACTCGAAGTCATCGAGGTCTTAGCAGGCACCATCCAAGCCTTTCGTCCATTGTGACAACGGTTGTCTCAATCGTTTCAATAGCCTGAGGTCCAATAGCGATCTTGTAATTGAATGTCGTGAGCCATCCGATGCTGCTACAATCTTGACTTACCCATCCAACAGATTCATTTGTCCGCTTTGAGTCAAGCCATGCGTTATTTGATAATTATATGTAGTGCGTTGATCCTCGCCATTCACTCTGCACCGGCCGCGGAACCGCAAGAAGGCAAAGAAGTAAAGAAGCTCATTTTGCCTGGCGAGTCTTTTTTGGTCGAGGCGCGACCGGCATTCATTTTATGGCCCGAGGAGGCCAAACGAAAATCGCCACAACCATGGGTGTTTTATGCTCCGACATTGGCCGGTTACCCCGACGAACATGAAAAGTGGATGCATCAGCAGTTCCTGGATGCCGGTATCGCTGTGGCGGGAATCGACGTCGGCGAAGCGTACGGATCACCAGCGTCGCGCAAACTGTTCGATTCGTTCTATACCCAAATGACGGACAATCGAGGACTTGCAAAGAAACCCTGTTTGTTAGGTCGCAGCCGCGGCGGACTTTGGGTAAGTTCGTGGGCCTGTGATCATCCCGAACGCTTTGCCGGCCTAGCCGGCATCTATCCCGTTTTCGATTTTAGGACCTATCCTGGAATTGCAAAAGCATCCGTTGCCTATGCAGTTTCTGCGGACGAGCTCGAAAAGAACATCGTTCAGTGGAACCCCATCGCAAGAGCGGAGGTCCTAGGAAAAGCCAAGCTGCCGGTATTTATCATTCACGGTGATGAAGACAAGGTCGTGCCACTAAAAGAAAATTCGCAATCGTTGGCCGACGCCTACAAGAAGGCCGAGGCAGCAGAATCGATCACACTGGAGGTCGTGAAAGGGCAAGGCCACAACTTTTGGGAAGGCTTTTTTCGAAGCCAAGCACTGGTCGATTTCGTAATTGCGAGAGCTAAAGCGGGAACTTAGTGCTTCCTCACAGCTAATTTTAGGGCACGACGGACTTCCAGTCCGTCGACCAAGTTTGTCACCGTCGGACTGGAAGGCCATCGTACCGTTGCAGTTAAACCCGCGTTTAAAGCTGTGAACCTGCAGTAGGGAGTTCGACCTAACTGAGCCTTCATTGCTCAACTACCGCTTGCGAGTGACGTTGTTAGTACCTGTCGGAGGTACTGAGCCTTTGCTGACTTCTTTTTGCGTCACGTGCCTGCCGTGCTGAGGTGGAACCATTCGATGCAAAATGACCGGGATAGGGTTGGTGTGGACCACCACTTCTTTGCCGTTGACGATCTTCTTGTACCGCTCAGCACTTGCGTTGCTAGAAAACATCACGAAAGCTAAAAGACCGACCAGTGGGGTTGTAACGAAAGTAAGGTTTGAATGGTGTTTCATGATTATGGCGTCCCGTGTTTGACTCAAGAATGACCTCGAATATCGTGCTCCATTATACCCCATCATTAATGGGGATGAGGTTTTTTCTCACGAAATGCTTCTTCGCTAGTCAGCCATGGCGTTTATGCGGATTGAGTCACCGCGGTTTGCAAACAACGTGCAATTTTGACCACCCATGTCCTTGAGTTGTTGGTGGGGTTAGATGAATCTAAGCAGAGCTTTAGTTTATAATCCGATGCCGATGTCGCGGCGACTCCCTAAGCGAGAGAACTGAAATGCATTCCGGTTGGCTAGTTGAAATGGCAGGCGTGTGGGGATACCACGGGTCTACACTCGTCTGCGAACGCGACGCTTTGCCGGTTGAAGCTGTCAATGAATATTGGCTCAGGAGTCGTATTCGCTTTGATGGTTGGAATGCCATGCTGTCCAATCTTCGGGGGCAGACACTATCGATGAGTATTTCCCGACGGGTTCGCGCCTGGCACAAACTGCGCAGTGTTATCGAGGAGATCTTGTTGGCCGAACCGCTTACCCGCGTCTGCGTTGCGGTTGCGGCACAACTCGAGGAGCGGCAAGTTGATTCGGATTCGAGATCGATTTTGCACAACGTTTTGACCACGCATTGCGAAGTTCGAAATCGATGCCTCGCCATTATTCTTGAAGGGGTCGAGCGAGGAATCGAAGAAGCGGAAGAATTAAACCGACTCCGACACTATTTAGAGCGCTGGACCGACATGCTGCTCGGTTACTTTGCCCATTCATCGTCCGGTGCCCAATATGCATTTTCGGCAACCCGCATGGAGGAGTTTGCTGACGACTATAGTCACCGCATGTTGGGGGGCGAATCCCAGGTGGTTTGGTCACTGTTGCAAGCCAGTTGTCGCGCCTGGCTAGACGAGCATTGCAATCATGCACCCGTTTCGCCCAGGATGAATCAGCGGATCTGCGAGGCGGCAATAGGCATGATTCACCCACATTTATTCGACTCGCTGGGATGCATGCGAACTCGATTGATTCAGTCCATCGAACACGGAATCGATCATGCAGATGAAACCGTCGCAAGTCTAGAAAACGGCACATGGGAATCGATGTCGAGTGTTTTATCGCCATCCAGGAAGGCTTCTGCAATGCGATTTGAAGCCTAGGCGGGAACGCAAAGTCAATCGACGTGAAAGGGACGCAGTCGACAATGCTGGAATCAAAAACATCTTCGTACGATGCTTTGCCTTATCCAAGGCTCCCGTTTGCACAGTCTCACCCCGGTCGCTTGGCAACCATGGGCCAGATCTTCGGGTTGGACTCGCCCGATATTCGAGATTGTCGCGTACTGGAAATTGGTTGTGCAACGGGGGGCAACTTGGTTCCCATGGCGGAACAATTACCAGGCAGCCGTTTCGTTGGCTTTGACTTGTCGCAACGGCAAGTCGACGAAGCGAAAAGTTGGATCGCCGAGCTTGGCATAAAAAACGTGGAGGTAATGCAGCTCGATGTTGCAGACGCCCACCCGCAACTTGGCGAGTTTGATTATATCCTGTGTCACGGCGTCTTTTCTTGGGTGCCCGTCGCAACACAGAACTCCATAATGGAGCTTGTTGCCAATCATTTGAGCCCGAACGGTATCGGCTACATCAGCTACAACACGAAACCAGGTTGGTGCGTACGTGGATTGGTTCGCGACATGATGCGATTTCATGCGCATGGGATCGAAAGCCCGACCGATAAAATCACGCGGGCTCGAGATTGGCTGAGCTACATGGTGCAGAACATTTCGCCTATCGACCCGTTCGGAATGATGATCCGGAATGAGTTGGAAGTGCTCAAAGGAAAATCCGAGCAGTACCTCATCCACGAGTACTTTGAAGATGCGAATAACCCAGTTTACTTCCATCAGTTTGTTTCGTCGTTGGAGTCAAACAAGCTCCGCTATCTGTGTGAGGCAGACGCGGAGTCCACCTTCCACGCAGAATTGCCGAACGACGTCATGAAAACGCTGGAGCGAATTTCCGGGGACGAACTTCGGCTTGAACAGCACCTCGATTTCTTGCGGAATCGAACGTTTCGCCAATCGCTCATTTGCCATGAGGGGCGACCGTTGCACCGAACCCTAGAGCCCAACGTCGTAGATAGGTTTTTCCTCGAGCCCCTGCTGCTGCCGACACATTCTTCGGTGCATTTTCGAAATCGTTTCAACGGCATAACCCTTGCAATCGATGATCCTGTGTTGCATTCCTCGCTCAGCATTCTGGCCGAACTAGACAGATCGGATTGGCGGTTTAGTGAACTGGTCGATGAAGTGAAACGAAGAACCAGCCGAGCAATTGAAGAAGACGCATTACGGCGCATGTTCCTGCAAGCGTTCGCGTCAGGCCATATGGCTTTCCATACAGTGCGTCCTCGCTACAGCTACGATTTGTCTGGTAGGCCGCGAGCGACCAGAAGCGCCTGCGCCCAATCTGTTTTGGGTACGAACGTAACCAGCTTAAGTCATCACAACGTGGTCCTCACCGATTTAGATCGACTCGTCCTGCAATCGCTTGATGGCGAGACAACCATTTCGGACTTGCCACTTAAAGTCCGAGCCCTGATTATCGAACGCACAATAGACTCGATCGAATTATCCAAGCTTCAGGAGGCGATCGATGTATCACTGAGAAACCTGGCACGTCTGCGATTGATTTTAAGAGCCGATTGATTTCTTGATGGCCGGCCCCTACGCAGCTAACTCGTCGACTTCTTTGGCGGTTGGCTGTGACAAGATGACCCAGACGGTTGCGGCAACGACCAGCATTATCCCAATGATGCTACCAAGGGTTGGAATCCGCTGCTCCATAAACCACTTGAACAGTGCTGCCACCACAACTTGGGAGAGCCCCACGACGCTTACCCGTGCTGGCGACCCAGTCGAAAACGCTTTCGTCAAACACAGTTGCCCAACCGTCGCTGCTAGTCCAATGCCAATGAGTCTTGCGATGCTGGCGGAGTCGACCGCCCGGGTTGGCATCGCGACGGGCACCGTTAACCAAACCACGAGACTGCAAGCTGTTGCAACGCCAGAAAAATGCGCCACGACTGAACGGGTGTCCAAATGCTTGACCCGATGCAAATTGATGAGCGCCACTCCGCTCAACATCCCCGCCAAGATGGCCATCGGAATGGCGGTCCGCGGCGAAGAAAAACTGGATGGCGTCTGGTCTGCAACGATGCTCGACGCGTACACCATCCACATCCCCAGACAGCTGATGCAAAGTGCGAGCCAGGTTTTTCTCGATGGCAGGATTCCCAACAGGGGCCAGGACAAAATAGCGACCCACAGCGGATACATGTTTGTCAGTGCCAATACGATTTCTACGTCGTAATGGGTTAGAGCATAGAAACCACAGATCATGCTGGCCCAGCCGGACAGCGACCGAATCCAAAGCGTTATCGGTTTGAAAAAAACCAGCTTTGCTCCAGCAGCGACGGTTAAGCCAACCGCGAGGATCGTCGCCACGCCGGATCGAACCATGGTGATCCATGGATAACTAAACTGTTCCTTCAGCGATTCGGCGAGCAAAGCCATAATTGCAAAGAAAATTGACCCAACCAACATCCAGACGTAAGCCAAAAAACTCTCCCTGAGGTTATTCTATTTAGCCATAAGCTACAGAAACAGCTGCATATGGTAAATGTCCGCCTAACCAATCTGCGAAAGAATTCTCCTCATGAAGTCCGCAATTACACTTTCACTCGTCGAAGAAGCGCGAGGAGGCCCCTTTGTTTTTTGGGGCGACGCAAAAAAGGCCATTTCCGAAGCTCATCAACTCGGATTCGATGCGATCGAAATATTTCCTCCAGACGCGGACACGTTGCGACACTTGTTTCTGGCAAGTCACTTATCCGATCATGGAATGAGCGTTGCTGCGGTTGGGACAGGCGCTGGCTGGGTAAAGCATCGACTGCAACTCGCGGACGAAGAAATGCTTGTTAGGCAACGAGCCATCGACTTCATCAAAACGATTATCGACTGCGCGGCCGAGTTGGGAGCTCCTGCAATCATCGGTTCCATGCAGGGCAGATCGAGTCAAGCGGTCAAAAAGGAAACGGCCAACGCTTACCTTCGAGAAGGCCTCGATCTCCTCGGTCGTCATGCCAACCAATACGGCAAAGTGCTTCTCTTTGAACCGCTTAACAGGTACGAAACCGATCAGGCGAACACCGTAGATCAAGCAATCGCGTTAACCCAGGGTATCCCAAACGTCCGCATCCTAGCGGACTTGTTCCACATGAACATCGAGGAAGCGAACATTGCAGACTCGATTCGCCGAGCGGGCGATGCAATCGGCCACGTTCATTTTGCAGACACCAATCGAATGGCAATCGGTTTTGGTCATTTAGACTTGCCACCTATTATCGCTGCCTTGCAGCAAGTTGGCTACAAAGGTTATTTGAGTGCCGAAGTGTTCTCAAAGCCAGACGCAATCCAAGCAGCTCAACGAACTATGGAATCATTTCGAAACGCGCTGAAGGTTAATGGTTAGCGTTCGATTCCGAGCAAGCACTACTCTTTGCCTTCAGCTGGCGATTCGTCATCGGGCGGCTTAGACATTCCACCTTGGCTTACGGGCCCAGCGACAAACTCCGAAAGTGACACGGAACCATCCTTATCACGGTCCAATTCTCCTAGCTGATCACCGATTTCGGTTCCCTCTAGCTTCCCATCGCCATTTTCATCTTTTGTCTTGAACAAGGCTTTTTGGCTGGCTTCGAATTTTTCGGCATTGATCAAGTCTTGCGCTTTTGCCTTTTTCATCTCCGAGGCCACCTTTCCATTCTCCTGCAGGAACATCACATAGGTCATGATGTGAAGTCCAGCATCAAAATAATAGGCAAGGCCACCCAATACCAAGACTCCTAGGATCAAAGGGATGGATGTCGATCGTCGCTTTTTTGCTTGCTCAGGCCGGTCACTTTGATTCATGATAAGATTATTTGGTGTAGCTGGAGGGGGTTAACTCTACAGAGTTTGGCAGGGCATAGGATGCTTGTCAAATCAATCGAATTCGTCCAGGTCAAAAAAACCCAAATGGGATGCAAGTTGCGAATGAATGGCTGCTACTTCAAATCACTATCGTTTGCTATTTGGGTGGTGGTGATTGCCAATTCGCAAAGTTTGGTTCAATCTCAGTCACCAGACGAATCGAAAAAGGCTGGCGAGAAATTTAGAAACGTGCAGGTTCTGTCCGAAATGCCCGCGGACGAAATGGGCAAGGTAATGAACATGATCTCCGCTTCTCTCGGGGTCAACTGCAATTTCTGCCACGAAGGTACCCAATTTGCAAAGGAAAACGTTGGGAAGAAAGACGTCGCACGCGCGATGCTCACTATGACGCTTGGCCTCAACCGAGACTTCTTTCACGGAAGGGCTGAAGTCAATTGCTATACCTGCCATCGAGGCCAAACGCGGCCATCTACCAAGCTCTCTTTGGAGCGAGCCAAGCCAGAAACTCCATGGATTCAACCCAAAAACGTGCCGACGCCGCGCGAGGTATTGGCCAAGCATGTGGCCGCTGTGGGCGGGACAGAAAACGCAACAGCACTCAAGACCCTTCACGTTATCGCAAAACGGATCGAACCCAACGGGGCAAGCGAAACCGAGGAGTTATGGCAAACAGCCTCCGGCCTTTCTCGAATGGTAACTCAATATGGCTCCGTTGCTGTTGTCGAAGGCTTCGACGGAACAAACGCATGGAAGCGAGCGAACGACAATGCCATCGCATTGAAGTCGGATGAAGCGGAACAAATTCGGATCGAAGCGACTGTCGCATTTGCATCTGATTCTTTCGTCCAAAGATACGCAAACGCGACTTTCCTAACGGTGGAAATGATTGAAAACCGTGACGTCTATGTCTTGAAGGCAAACTCGGAAAGTAAACTGATGGAGCGACTCTATTTTGATGTTCAATCCGGTGTGCTCAGTCGGCGAGTCGCATCGATTCCTACTGTCCTCGGGGCATTTGAGTTTCAGGTTACGTACCGTGACTACAAGAAATTCGCGGGCGTTGAGCATCCAACCCACATTCAGTTCGACGTACCGAATATAACGTGGACTCGCCAAGTGACTGCAATCGAGAGTAACGTTCCACTAAACGATGCGTTCTTCCGAAAGTCGCAGTAAAACAGTGTGAGGTTGCAACCGTCCGGCTATTGCGATGGCACTTTGTTACTCTTTGGCATTCTTGATCAAAATATCCCGTGTAACTTCGTGTATCTTCTGCTGCCTGCCTGCCAGATCTTCCAGTTCGCCCAACAAGCCTGGGTCAGCAACTTGTCCGACAACGTCTTCTTGATTATTGGTCTGCTTGGCCAGGGATTGAGTTCGGCGATTGATCCGCAATTGCAGTGTTTTCAGCAACTTGAGTTCGGCGATCGAATCGACCAACGGTTCGTCCTCTGGATTGCCGGATTGTTGCTGTTGTTGTTGTTGGTCCGATTGCTTTTTCTTTTCGTCCCGCTTCTTCTGGACTTGCTTTAACGACTCCAGCATCTCTTCCAACGCGCCAATGATCTCGTCCTCTATGGAAATAGTCAGAGCGGACACATTCCCCTCGGATAGTTTTTTGCTGACTGTCTGCGCATCCGCATTGACTTGCTCCAGCGCCTCTGGAAAGGCCGTGCTGGATCCCTCGTCCTGGAGCAAAAGCAGGGCACGCTGCCCCTCCATGACTACCTTCGATTGTTCAATCGAGAGTTTATTGGCTTGAATCTCTAGTGTCCGGTCTTTGATATCACCGGTTAGATTTCCAAGCTTCTCTGTTTGCTCTCGAACGGAGCGTTGCAAGTCCAACATGCGGCGGAGTCGCGTTTCCACGTCGACTAAAGAACGCTCGATTTATTCCTCTCGCAATTGCCTAAGAATGCGTTCTAGCTCATCGATGGCTTCGCGAAGTTCACGCTCGGCTTCACGCTGTTCCTCCACCGCTTCCTCCCGCTTTTCCTCCTCCAGTTTTTCCTGCGCCTTTTGCATTCTCTTTCTGGCTGCGTCCACGCGCTTTTTTGCCTTCTCCTCTCGGGACTCAGGCTTCGGTTTCGGTTTTTTCTTCGAAGCGTCGCCGGACTCGGAGGAATCCTCATCGCCAGGCTTCGCGTCCTGAGATTCGCTAGAGTCTGATGGTTTGGTGTCTGATGGTTTGGTGTCGGACGGTTTGGTGTCGGACGGCTTGGTGTCCGACGGCTTGGTGTCCGACGGTTTTGGGTCGTTCTCGTTTGACTTCTTTGGGTCGTTGCCCTCGATCGGGTCTTTCGCTTCGCTTCCCTTTTCTTCATTACCATCGTTCAGATCAGAAGCGACTTTGTCGAGCTGTTCCTTGATGTCTTTCTGATCACCGGCAGCTTGTTTCAAATCTTGTCCAGACTCGGTTCGACCGGTTTGGCCGCGTTGAATCTGCTCCAATCTGCGAATTTCTTGTTGTATCTCTTGAAGCTTCGCTCGCTCGTCACGAAGACGGGTTGATCGGTTCTCACTCTGGAGCAGCTCAAGTAGTTTCTTTAGGTTTTCGCGTCCCGCTTCTTGCTCTTGAATGGCACGCGTAAACTGGCCCTGGGAAAGCAGATCGCCAGCGACGCTCAACCGTTGGAGTGTGGCTAGCTGCTTGCTCATTTTCGCGGCTTGCATCAGTAAGCCAGCTCGGGTGGGGTTCGCGGCCGCTTCTAGTTCGCTCATGCGAATGAACAGCTCTTCCATTTTGCCAAAACGTTGAGCAAGCTGTTTCTGTTGCTGTTCCAATTCCTTTACCCGCTCGACCGTCGGCCTCTTTTCCTGGGCGTTAATGCTCGTTGCCGTCCACGCAAACCAGCATTGCATCAATCCTATGCAGAAAAGGACCGTAAAACTCGGGAGCCGGATGATGTTTTGGGTGTTCATTTGAGCAAATCCAAAAGTTGTTTTTTCTGTTCTTGCTTTGTTTTCTCTAAGACTTTGCCTTGATCATCAATCATACCCCGGACCATATCAAGCACCTCATTGAAGTCTTGGATATCTACCATATCGTCCAAGATTGCAGAGAGCACAACGATGATTGCGTTGGCTTTGCCGATTGCATTGGGGAGCAACTCTTCAAATTTTGGTTCTGCTTTGGATGCTTTCGAAAACCCCTTTTCTATGGCCCTAACGTCCGTTGCCATGGGGGGCCACGCTTGGTCGAGCACCTCGATCAATGGCCTACGAATCTTGTCCTCAAGCCTGGTACGGCGATCCGTACTGTCGATTCGATTGTTGATGAGTTCTTGATTGATCTGAGTGATCTCACGTTCTACTCCGCGAAGCTCTCCTTCCGACTTTGTCATCTGTGATTCCGCCTGTTGCGAACGAAGCATTTGCATTCGCTCCAAGCGTGCTGGCGTATTGGCTTCCTCACCGTTGGAATCTTGTTCGTTTGCTTGTGTAGCAGCCGACTCCGTAGCGGGAGTTTGTGCATTCGAAGCGATTTGCGTAGCCCTCTGAATATTGACCAGCAAGTCGCGCATTTGCGAAAGCTCTCTGATGATTTGTTCTAAACGCGCACGCATTGCAAGCTCACGTCGTTCCAACAAAATGAGCAATTGCTCCGGAGTTACCACGCCTAGTTGGATGGGACTTGCTCGGCCGACGTGAGGCTCATCGCGAAGATCGAGATAATCCTCCGCCGCCATAGACAGCCCCAAGGTCGATCCTACTTTGGCAACCAGCTGGCCCGCATCCCGCATCGCTTTCAGGTCGAGTTGGCTCGAAGCCTTTCCATCCGACTCCACGGCGAGCGGCGATTTCAGTAGTGGATTTGTATCCAGAACGGACTCAATCCAAGCCCCCTTGATATCGTAGTCGTCTTTGATTTTCCCCGTCATAGGCAAAATGGCGTTTTCCGTAATAGCGGTTCCAATTCCCTGTAGCACAAGATCGACCTGAGGCGGTTGGTCACTGATCGCAGAAACAACAAATTGCTGCACCCGAGTGGAACAGATGCCGTCGGTTCCCCATAAACGCATTTCCACCAGCAAGTTCCCGTCTAAGTTCCCCATGGGGATTTGAAAGGTCGTTTGCTTCTCTTCAATATCGATTGATTGCTCGGGGAGAGATGCTTTATCAGCTGTGTCCCCAGCACGGACCACCAAATAATCGCAGCGTTCGACAGACTTGTTGGTTTCCAATCGAAGTTCAAGTTGGCTTCCTTGCGGTAGTCGCATGCCCGTTCGGTAGGGCAAGGTCTCGCTGCCCCAGGTCGTCTTAGTTGAACGCTGCAGGTACTCTGGGTATATAACGTTGATTTGCATCTGAGTAACTAACGGTGCGTCGACACTGCTTAGTTCTAGGTTGGAGATTCGAGCATCACCGCCAGTTACGCTTAACCATAACGATTCGTTTACCGATTCCAGCGGTGGACCATCGAGGACAAACGATTGCTGTTGTTTGTCGGCGGTGAGTCTGCGCATATTGGCTCGGCCACGATTGCCAGCAGTATCGCGATAGTAAACGGTGCAGACCTCAGGGACGATTTTGCCATTTAGCTTGGCCCAAGTTTTGAGCTGGCAGGCTTGCCCTTTGGGGACAGGCGCAACTCCGTCGCGAAACGCGACCAAGTAGCGTTGCCTTGTGTTGCGTCCCGTAAAAGTTGGCACGTCCATTTCGATTCCATCGACCCCCAACTCCGTGGATCGGGGCCAGGGCATGTCCGATAGTGCAAAAAATCTCTTGGCCCAAAGTGCGGTCCACGCAGGTTGGAGAAGTGCAAAAACACAACTTGATCCCAGCACAACCCCCAGGACCACCAACTGCATTTGAAGCGGCCGAAATCGGACCAATTCATTCACATCGACAGACTCCATTAGTCCCGTCGCTTTGTCACGTGCTAATTCAAGCAAGCCGGCCCGCAAAGGATGCTCCTCGACCGACGTGTCGACCATCCGAGTTGGCTGAGCGGCTTGCACTGTGGTCACCAGTGAGCTTTGAAACTCCGGGTGTTTCTTTTCAACGAGCAACGCCAACGATGAGTCGCTCCAACGCACCTTCCAGCGTTGCCAAAGGAATTTGTAGAGTACGTAAAGCGAGACGGAGCTCAGCAGCAACAGCATTACAATTCGAACGAATCTCGGTGACTCGGAAGCT
>JANMNR010000010.1:0-1903 GCA_031368325.1 Pirellula sp. | reverse complement strand
GATTCAATTCTCGCAGAGAATCCCAATTATCCAAAAGACGCAAAGGGGCAGCAATGATCCTGGCCGTGTTTTTGGTCTCGGTGCTTATCAGTATGCTGGCGCTTTCAATTGATATCGGGTACATTGCAGCTTCAAGGTCGGAAGCGAGACGAACGGCGGATGCTGCAGCTCTCGCCGGTTGTTGGCAGTTGTACGAAGGCTCCAGACTAAACCAAGATGAGACTACGCTACAGACAGGGGCCAAGAGCGCAACAAATTTAATCGCTGGCCTCAATTCGGTCTGTAACAAGTCGCCGACGCTTTCGACCTCGGCAACCAATCCTGATATCAGTATCGGCTACCTAGACTCGCTCAACGGAAACTCCCCGATCCTAACAGGCCCCAACAATCCTTATCGAGCCGTTCGTGTAACGCTCCGAAAAACCGGAAACTTCAATGGCCAAGTTCCATTGTTCTTTGCCAATTTTTTCGGTCAATCTGGACGGGATATGATTGTCGAGGCAACGGCTGCGATGGCCTGGCAGATCAAAGGGTTTAGCAGCCCGTCGTCCATCGGATCAGCAGGTATCGGCATACTTCCATTTGCGATCGATGAGACGACTTGGATTGACATGCTTAATGGCGGCGGTGCAGATAATTACAAGTACGATTTTGATCGCTTGAGTGTCTCAAGTGGTTCAGATGGAATTCGAGAAGTAAATCTCTATCCGCAAGGAACTGGCTCACCAGGTAACCGAGGAACCGTGGACATTGGGGGAGCGAACAATAGTACCGCCGATCTTGCCCGTCAAATCGCATACGGAATAACAGCCCAAGATCTAACCGATCTAGGTAAGCCTCTGGTACTGAACACGGACGGAATGTTGACCTTGAACGGCGATACAGGAATTAGTGCAGGTGTGAAAGACGAACTTGCAAGCATTATCGGACAGACAAGAATCATCCCGGTCTTCTCCAGCGTTAGCGGTAATGGCAACAACGCTATGTACACGATCGTTCGTTGGGCAGGAGTGCGCATCCTCGCGGTAAAACTGACAGGCCCTATGAACTCAAAACACCTTCTGGTTCAGCCTGCCCCTGTACTAGCGAGAAACGTGATACCGGGTGATACTTCGCGAACGTGGAGCAGTACGATCTACTCGCCCGTTGTCTTGGTGAAATAGGTATTGATTCCGGAAGGGCCTGGAAAAAAACAAAGGAATTCACAATGCGAAGACGACTGCTTACGCGAAATCGAACAGCAAGATCCATTTGTACAAATTGCATGAGCCAGCGAACTGGTGCTGCCTTAGTTGAGTTTGCATTGGTGGCACCATTAATGATGTTGTTCACTATGGGACTTATCGACATTGGTCGAATGACAATGGTAAAACAACTAATCATCAATGCATCCAGTGTTGGAGCACGCAAAGCGACTCTGCCAAACGCCAATTTCGAAGAGGTTGTGTCGGAAGTTCAGTCGCTAATGTCCAATTCCGGAGTTGCCTGCACCGTTACGCTGAGCCCTGCAACACTTAGCTCAGCCCCACCTAGTTCAACCATTACAGTCACGGTTGCCGCCCAAGCCAACAGCGTGAGCTGGATGGGCACATCGATGTTCATGGCTGGGAAAATGTTGACGGCGTCAACAAGTATGCGTCGTGAAAGTTTGTAGAGTGTGGCACGAGTCCCTGGTTATACAAAGGGTTCCGAGAACTGGAGCTTGGTGCCGCTGCCAGGTACGTAGGTGCTGACCACCTTTAGCCCGAAAGACCACGAAATCGGGTACGAACCCCTTTTAGGAAGCAGGCGTTCGTCATACTGACTCCACTTGCAATCGACTTTAACCACGCCAAAGTCCTTTGCGACTTTGTCATTTCGAGGGTTGTTCCCTAACTCCAACTGGCACCGGTTTGACACGCGT
>JANMNR010000788.1:0-11690 GCA_031368325.1 Pirellula sp. | reverse complement strand
ATGAACATCGTAAAGGCGCTCTTGGCACTTGAGAATCGAGTCCGCTGGATCAACCCCTGCACGCGCCGTATGCCCCACATCAATACACAAACCGATGCGCTTATCGAACTTCTCGACCGCACGCATCACGTCGAACGGAGACGGAAAGAAACCTTTGTCTTCTGGCCCATGGTTGTGAATCGCAAGTCTGATATCGAACTCCTTAACCATTTTGTCGAGGATCGGAATCGCGTCATGGCTTGGAGAACAGACAATCGTCGTCACCCCAATGTCGCGAGCGTACTCGAATGCGTTACGGATGCCTTCCTCGCCAGTCCTCATGGAAACATTACCAACGCTGAGCGGAGTCAAACCGGCATCGCGAAACATCTTTGCTCTTTGCTTTCGTTCCTCGCTCGTATGAGACAGGTCGATATGTTCCTTTACGTTCTTAATCGATATGTACTTCAGTCCAACACGCTTTACTGCCTGAATGGCTTTTTCGATCGGCAGTTTTCGCAAGGAATAGGTCGCGACGCCCATCTTGAGTCCAAGCCATGGGTCAGCTTGTTCTGCAGTAGGGTCTTGGTAGGTAGCCTTGCAAAAGCTTGGAATCGCGGGCATGGCCATGGCGATTGCACCGGCTTGGATCAATTGGCGTCGTGGAATTATTGACATGGGTTTTTTCTCCGTGGAGTTCAGTCACTGGAAAGGAATGCAATTGGTGAAATGAAAAGAAGAGCGGATCGCCAACTGCCTAGCCCCTGGATTTTACTCGCAGCCACGAGCTTGCGTACATGCGTCTACGACAAATCAACACTTCGTTCATCTCAATTTGTCGTTCAGCGATCAGTGTTCAAAATTCAAAAGGACGGGAAATTGAGTGCAAGCACTGCTTCTGAATGATGTTCTGAGGAAAACTCGCCGATACTGATTATGACGATTACAGCGATTACAAGGAGGATATGGCGATGACTAGCATTCAATCTACGGTTCCTGTCCCGGCATCATTCTTGCCGCCGATCCAAAGCCATGCGGAGGCCGCAGACTGTACTTATGACGCAGTTCCATATGGCAGCTATCCGATCGCCGCAAGTCATCCAGATCGACTATTCGCCGTGGGGAAACTATTTGGCGTAAATCCCGTCCCGCCCGAAAATGCTCGCATCCTCGAACTCGGCTGCGCGGGAGGCGGAAACCTACTGCCTATTGCAAGTCAATTTCCAAACGCAACCTGCGTCGGATTCGACCTTTCACAAGCCCAAGTGGACGCTGCCAGGATAGCTGTTCAATACTGCGGCCTAACGAATACCAAGATACATCAGGGGAGTGTGACGGACATTACAGAGAAGCTGGGCAAATTCGATTACATCCTTTGCCATGGTGTCTTCTCTTGGGTCCCGGAGCCAGTCCGAGAGGCCATACTACGCGTTTCGTCACAAAACCTTTCCGCGAATGGTATAGCCTATATCAGCTACAACACTTTGCCCGGTTGGTATCAGCGTGGCATGATTCGCGACATGATGCTCAGGCATGTCGCCGGCATTCAGGATGCCGCCGCCAAGACGACCCAAGCACGCGCGCTTCTCGCCTTTCTCGTTAAATCAACCGAGGCTCATTCAACCCCTTACGCTGCTTATCTACGTTCTGAGGCGGAGTTTTTGGACAAGCAACCTGATGCGTATCTTTTTCACGATCACTTGGAAGATCATAACAAACCCTATTTCTTCCAAGACTTCATCCGATTCGCTACGCAATACGGGCTGCAGTTTCTTGGTGAATCTAGCTTAAACGCGATGTGGACCGGCAACCTGTCCAGGGAATCGAGCGAGAAACTGAATTCCATTCCAGATGCGATCGTGACAGGCCATTACATGGATTGCATCGTTGGTCGATCCTTTCGTCAAACGCTGTTGGTTCATTCAGGTACAGCCATTTCTCGAAGCCTCGACCCAACACGATTCGACGGAATCCAATTTTCGGGCCGATTTATCGAACAACCGCGAGAGGAATCCGCCGTTGTTCGTAAAGACTATAGGGTGAAAAACGGTCAAATTCTTTCCACTTCGGAGCTCCCAACTCAATTCGCGATGGAAGCACTGACAAACGCATTTCCCGGTTCGCTCACGATCGATCAGGTCGTCATCGCGATGGAAGAGGGGATCGCCAAAAGCGGGATCACCTCCACTGTCAATCGCCCACTTATCGCAACGGAACTTATGCGTTGGGTTCTAACGGGGTACGCCGAGTTTCGTTTTGAATCGGATCGGCTCGCGACCAAACCAGACGGAAATCCAAAGGCATGTTCATGGGCACGCTGCCAAGCCCAGGCAAGCAAATACGTAACGAACTTGCTTCATGAGTTGCTTACGTTGAACGAAGTTGATAGGCGAATCCTGCCGATGCTGGATGGATCGCGTGACATGAAGTCGATTGAGGCGGAGATTGCAGGATTGATTCGAACAGGAGTGCTTGTACCGGCTCCGGATACCGTTCCGCTTGGCAAGAAAACGAGAGCACTGCCACGGCGCATCGCTGAGGAAGTCGTAGCTAGGTTTGGCAAAATGGGCCTGTTGATGTCGAACAGGTGATACGGAAACATGGTAGGTGAAAAGCAAGTCGTCTTCAAACTCCGAGATTGCTGAAGTAAGTTTCCTGTCATCCAGTACAATGTGCAGATGAATCAAGAAATAGAAGCCAATCTCGGCAAGCCGCCCCGAGTAACATTTTATGGTGCCGCACAAGCGGTCTCAGGTTCCGTTCACCTGATCGAGTTCGGTGATTACAGATTTCTCTTGGATTGCGGTCTTTTTCGCGGTCAACGGGATGAAGCAAAATCGAGAAATAGTCGGTTCGCCTTCGATCCGACTACGATCGATGCCGTGTTCCTTAGCCATGCTCACGTCGATCATTGCGGCAATCTCCCGAATTTAGTGCGACAAGGATTCGCCGGCCCAATTTACTGCACAAATCCAACACTCGACCTAATCACCGTCATGTTGGAGGACTCGGCTCGCATCCACGAGCAAGAGCTTGCGATGGCTTACAATCGCAACGCTAGGAACATGCAGTCTGCGCTTTTCGGGTACGAGGATGTTGAGAACACCATCGATTTGTGCGTTGGTGTAGACTACGAGGAGAATATCGACGTCAACCCTGATGTTCAGATTCGTTTCATCGACTCAGGGCACATTCTTGGTAGTGCCATGATCGTGATTAAGATGATGCAAAATGAACGAGAGTACACGATTACTTTTACGGGAGATTTGGGGCGTCGCGGCGTACCGTTTGTTGCAGAGCCCACGCCAGTCCCTAGTGCCGACTTGATCATTTGTGAGAGCACTTACGGAGGCAAGACGCACGATTCGCTCGAGGTCATGGCGGCCAAGATGTCTGGTCTCGTGACTAAGACCTATGAACGCGGCGGCAAAATTTTAATCCCAGCCTTTAGTCTTGGCCGAACTCATATGGTCATCTATTACTTGCGTTTGTGGATGAGACAAGGCCTCATGCCGAAGATGCCCATCTATGTTGATAGTCCCCTCGCACAGAAGTTTGACGCTGTTTTTCAAAAGCACCAGAATTGCCTCGCACCAGATTTCGATGACGACCCGTGCGAATGGCTCGAATCCGAAGATGACGCATGGTGCAGATCGACGCAACGCGAACCGTGCATTATCGTCGCTTCGGGTGGCATGTGCGAAGGTGGTCGAATTGTGCCACACCTAAAGAACCACATAGATGATCCTCGAGCAACGATTGTGCTGGTCAGCTATCAAGCCCCCGATACGATGGGGGCACAGCTGCTCTCGCATGTCCCAACGGTTCGACTGCATGGCCGAATTTGGAATAAGTGGATCGAAGTCGCCGAGGTCAAAGGGTTTTCCGGCCATGCCGACCAACACGATTTTGAAGCGCTCTTGCGGGATGCCGTCGACGAAACTGGGAAAGTGAGACTGGTGCATGGCGAACCACCACAGATGCTCGCATTAGTGAGCCAACTCCGCGACATTGGATTCAAGGACGTGGAAGCTCCGAAGAGAATGGAGTCGGTAGTCCTTCGGTAAAGCTACGGTGACGACCCAATCGCATGCACCACGTTCTAGCTCGTTAAGCGATGATTTCCTTTGCCACTTCTCCGTAAACGTCTGTCAGCCTGAAATCGCGACCGGCATAGCGATACGTGAGCTTGGTGTGGTCAAAGCCGAGCAGATGCAACATGGTGGCGTGCAGGTCGTGGGTGCCAAGCTTCCCCGCAACCGCAGTACCTCCGAGTTCGTCGGTCGAGCCATAACGCAATCCGCCTTTGACTCCTCCGCCCGCCATCCACATCGAGTACCCTTGGTTATTGTGTCGACGTCCGTCTCCTGTGGTTCCTTGGTCTTGCGGGCTGCGACCGAACTCGCCACCCCAAAGCACTAACGTGTCCTTTAGCATGTCGCGGTCCTTTAAGTCTTGTAACAGTGCTGCGATCGGGCGATCGATGCCCTTGCAATTTTTGGACAACGCCGACTTCAAGTCGCGGTGCTGATCCCAGCCTCGACTGCTTACTTGAATGAAACGTACGCCGGTCTCAGCGAGCCGCCTAGCCATGAGGCACTGCGTGCCAAACTCGCGAGTGCTTTCGGTATTAATGCCGTATTGGTCCAACGTGCTGGCTTTTTCTGCATCCAAGTTCAATACCGAGGGCACCGATGTCTGCATACGATAAGCCAATTCAAAGGACTGAATGACCCCTTCGAGTTCTTGTTGGCCCGGATGTTGTGCAAGAAGTCCGCGATTCATCTCCTGAATCAAATCGATTTGCGATCGCTGGCTTTCTTTTCCTAGGTGTCGGCTGCGAATATCGAGGATGCCACCTGCCTCAAGGTCGACTCGCGTTCCTTGGAAGGATGCGGGCAGAAACGACGAACCATAGTTTTGTGCTCCACCGAGACCGACTGGATTGATGGTTACAAAGCCAGGAAGGTTCTCGTTCTCCGATCCAAGCCCGTAGGTTACCCATGAACCGATCGATGGGCGAACGAAGTTGACGCTGCCGGTGTGCAAGGCGATCGTGGCTTGAGGGTGCGAAGCGTTGGAGGTGTGCATGCCATTGAGCAAACAAAGGTCATCGGCGTGTCGGCTCAGTTCTGGAAACAAATCACTCATGGGCAATCCACTCTTGCCGCGCGGCGCAAACTTGAACTGCGGCGCTAGAAGCGGGCCGGCTTTGCTTTTGTCGTTGCGGTTGCTTGCGGTAGTCTTGCCGCCGCTCTTCAGAAGTTCCGGCTTCCAATCGAAAGTGTCGAGGTGGCTCGGCCCGCCCTGCATGAACAGAAAGATCACTCGTTTCGCTTTACCTGGGAAATGCGATGGCTTTGGCTTGAGTGGTGAAACATACTCTTCACCGGCTTGCGCCAGCGTGGCGTTCATGGCGGCAAAAGCCAACCAGCCGAATCCTGCCGCAGTATGTTGAAGCATTCCGCGACGGGTGATTGAGGTCATTGTGTTCTGGCAAAGACTCATGGTCGATTTCTGGGTTAAGGAATGTACCGGAATTCGGCGGCAGAATACAACGCTTGTGCAAAGGCCGCCCAACTGCTTCGGCGATCTTTATTCTGCCCAATGAATGACCGAGCCGATGCAATTTCGGCTTCCGTTGGATAGCGGGACAGGGCGTATGCGTACGCAAATCGAACGCGCGCACTATCGTCGGGGAGTTTCTGCGCGAGAATACTGTCGGCAACTCGAGTGGAAACGTTCACGACAAAGGAGTTGTTGAGCATGAACAACGCTTGAGGCGCAACGGTCGTCACATCGCGTTGGCCGTTCACCTGGTCGGGTTCTGCGAAGTCAAATGCTGTAAACATTCCCGGCAGCTTAGAGCGAAACACGGGCAAGTAGACACTGCGTATGGGTTGCCCGATAATGTCTACCGCTGGAGACTTTCCTTTCTTTTTGTCACCTTTGGCAAGTTCGCCCATGCTGGATCGATCGAAAGGGGCGCCCGTGGGTCTGTCGGCTTTAAGCGCCCCACTTGCCGCAAGCATGGAATCCCGGATCGCTTCGACCTCGAGACGCCGCAGATTAGCATGCCAGTAAAGTTGATTGCCCTCGTCGACGGTTGCATTGGCTGGGACATGTTGAGCACTTAAGCGATACGTGCGGCTCATCACAATCGCTCGAACAAGCGACTTCACCGACCATCCATTGTCCATGAAGCGGGTGGCGAGATGATCGAGCAATTCGGGATGCGTTGGGGGAGAGCCCGACGCACCGAAGTTGTCGACAGATTCCACTATGCCGCGACCGAGGAGATGTGCCCAAACTCGATTGACCATAACTCGGGCGGTCAACGGATGTTCACTCGAAGTTAGCCAATTAGCCAATTCCAAGCGACCACTGCTATCTTGTGGCAGCGACTGTGCAGTGACTTGTTTAAATATGACCGGGAAAGCACGCGGCACTACATCTCCCTTGATGTCCGGTTCGCCTCGGACACGCAGGGCTAGGTCTGCTACGTTACCGTCTGCGACCGCCATTGCCAGCTTTGCGTTTGGATCCACTTTCTCATCTGAGACGACCGTATCCGGAACTTTTTTGCGGAATGTTGTATCGCTATCCAGATTAGCAAGTTGCTCGCGAATCGAAACAACCTCATTTCTGATTTCGTTACGACGGGCCTTACTGATTTCATTCTTTTTGACGGAAGACTGGATCTCTTTGAGGCGATCTTTCAATCGTGCAATGGTGGCAGGATTGGAATTTTTGCTCGAACTCTTCTTCGATGGAAGAGGCGCGTCCAATCGAGCAAGCAGTTCTGGATGGTGATACTCCTTGCTGCCACCCTGTCGACTCGTTTGCCCGCTAAGGGTGTTTGTGCTGGCAAAGATGCCGGCCATGGCATAGTAGTCTGTTTGCGCAATCGGATCGAATTTATGATCGTGGCATCGCGCACAGCCGAGCGTCATTCCCATCGTGGCTCGACCAAGCGTGTCCATCTGGTCGTCGATGCGGTCGAGTTGGAATTGCTCGCGGTCGCGTTCATTCAAATCCATTGAACCCAATGCGAGCAAGCCGGTGGCCACCAGTTTTTCCTCACGATCATAGGCATCTTTAGCATCCAACAGATCGCCCGCTATCTGCTCGGTCAGAAATCGATCGTACGGTTTATCCGAATTGAAAGCGTCAATGACATAGTTTCGATATCGCCAAGCATACGGGAACGGGACGTTGCGTGTTTTTCCAACCGAGTCCGCGTATCGCGCGATGTCGAGCCAGTGTCTACCCCATCGCTCACCGTAAGCCGTTGTGCTCAATAGTCGGTCTACTACCTTGGCAAGTGCGACATCGTCTGAGTCGGGATCGTTTACGAACGAGCCAACCTCACTGATCGAGGGCGTTAGCCCGGTCAAGTCGAGAGTCACACGTCGAATCAATGCAAATCGATCGGCATCAGGCGCCGGATTCAGATTAGCCGATTCGATCTTGGACAGAATGAATCGGTCTAGGTCATCATTTGCCCAGCTCACGTCGTTGTTTTTGGGTAGGCTTGGATTGGTGACTTTCTGAAACGACCAATGGTTACGTCCCTTCTCCCAATCGATACCGGGTGCCTTGGATACCTTGACGCCTGTCCGCGGATCCGGTGCTCCCATCTTGACCCAACTTTCTAAGACGGCGATCTCAGCCTCAGTGAGCTTATACTTGGGCGGCATCTGGAAATCCTTGTTCGTGTAGCGAACGGACTCCACAAGACGACTGTCGTTTGGGTTCCCTGGTTCGAGTACGTCACCCGAATCGCCTCCCGCCATCCAACCTTCCTTGGAATCCAACAGAAGGCCTCCATTTACCTTTTTTGCAGTAGCCGAATGGCACTCATAACAGTGCTTTACCAACAGCGGTCGAACTTTCGCTTCGAAGAATGCTAGCTGGTCTGCAGTTGGATCTACGGCCGAACGAGCAACCCCAGAAAACAAAACAAACAAGCAGAGAAAACTCAAAATCAGGTGCACGTTGGCGATCCCGATCGCTTGCTTCTTGTTGAATTTTTCCATTCTGTGCGCGCTTATGTGTACTTTGGTTCAGTTAAAATGATCCGTGGTGCCGGTACTCGTTAAACACCTAAGAGGTCGACGAGAGTGCAATTATTCATTGCGACTGAGAACAATCTCAACCCCTAAACAGTTAATCGCTATAAAGCGACTGAATCAATAACTTATGATTGCCCAAGACCCCAAGCCTGCGAAGGCGTCTCAAAACAATGAGTGGCCGACTTAGCCATGGCAAATGCAGGAAATCGTCCGACGCTTGGTGGGTTGTTGTTACAACACGTGATCGTGTTTTTGATTTGTGTTGTGTTTCCTGGTGTCGTGACGATGATGGCTCCAGCGACTTGGCTGACCTTCGAGCGCATCGGAGACGGAGTGCGTTGTACGACTCGGACATGCATATTCTTTGTCGTCCCGTACAAGGTGCAGCAGATAGAGCCAGTGATTGAGATCGGACACCGAGAACGTGCCGCTCGAACAGTAAAACAACGCGAATTCGGGCGCAACACCGACAAAACGGTCCAGGTGGATGGTGAGGGGTTTTTGCAGCTTCATGGAGTCGACGATCAATTAGTCGAGGTGAGTGTTTCCCCCGCTAGCTTGGGGCGAGTTGAGGCTACATCCAACGCATTTTTGAAATCGACCACAGAAGCTTCCAAAACGATCTTTGCCATCGCAAACTGGAAATTTGGTGGCTTGATGGGTGGTGTTCTCACTTCATTCACAGTGCTCTATGTCGTCGGGTACACGTTGGGTTTTTTGAAATTGATTATGATTGGCCTCAAGAAGGCAATGGTCCGTGGCGAAAGAACAAAGTGAATTTCCCGTTGCTGGTTACGGTCCCACTTGTATTGTTCGATGTCTTTTTCGATGAGTCGTCAGGGATTCACACAGGCTAAAGTGCTTGAGCCAATGTCGCATGATTTAAAGGGTAAGAAAATCGTGATCGCCGGAGGTAGTGGCTTCCTTGGCGTTTCGATGGCGACGGAGTTCTCTCGTGTTGGTGCAAAAGTGACAACCCTTGCGCGTTCGAAGCCAACAGTGGCTGGTGACTGGACGAACTTGCTCTGGGATGGTCGGACCACTGGCGATTGGATTCACTCGATTGAGGGTTCGGATGCAATCGTCAATTTGGCGGGCCGCACTGTGAATTGTATCAAGACGCCGGACCATCAAGATGAGATCCTGCGATCGCGGATCGAGTCGACCAGAGTGTTAGGCCAAGCGATGCGATTGGTGAAATCACCGCCACCTGTTTGGGTTCAGATGAGCACAGCGCATATCTACGGCGATCCTCCCTCGGCGGTATGCCATGAAGACTCCGTAGAGGGGATTGGATTCGCTCCGACGATTGGTCGAGCTTGGGAAGCCGCGTTTACCGAGAGCAAACTATGCGATAACAATGGAACTGGGCAGCGGGGCGTTATTATGCGGACCAGTTTCGTTGTCGGTAAGGATCGAGGTGCTGGAGGCGGCGCATTGGCTACGCTACACCTGTTAGCGAAACTTGGGATTGGAGGCCGTGTTGGCAATGGAACGCAAGGCATGTCTTGGATCCATGAAGCGGACTTGAACCGTTTGTTCGCGAAGGCCATTATCGATGACTCGATGTCCGGAATGTACATTGCCTCGTCGCCCAATCCTGCATCGCAGGCTGACTTTATGCGAACGTTGCGAAGGGTCATCAAGATGCCAATCGGCTTACCCGCGTTGGAATGGATGGTCCGAGTCGGTGCGCCATTGTTCATGCGAACGGATCCCGATCTGGTTTTGTATGGGCGATACGTCGTATCGAAACGACTGGCTGAAGAAGGATTTGAATATGCGTTTCCAAAACTCGAGCCAGCATTGAGGGATCTGTGTGTCGGTAATGAATGATCGCACTTGGCCGCTCCCTAAGCATCCGTGGGTGATGCGAATGACTTGGTCCGAATTGTTGTTCGCACATTGGCCGGTTGATCCCAAAGTGGTGTCATCGCTTCTTCCTCCTGGTTTGACGTTAGACACTCGAGATGGCCAAGCCTGGATTGGGGTGGTGCCGTTTTTGATGTCCAACATTGCCCCCAGATGTTGTCCGCCCATCCCAAAGTTGAGTCGTTTTCTGGAACTCAATGTTCGGACTTATGTGACTCACGAAGGCAAGCCAGGTGTTTGGTTTTTCTCGCTCGATGCCGAAAATCCGGTAGCAGTCCGAGTTGCTAGAGCAACATTCAATTTGCCGTACATGGATGCAGCCATGGCTTTAGAAAGAGACAATTCGGCAACGCTCACATACCGAAGCGAGAGAACGCATCGGGGGGAACCGCCGGCTGGATTTGATGCCAGTTACCAGGCTTGTGGCGAGACCTTTCATGCTCAACCGAGAACGCTTGAGCATTGGCTGACTGCACGCTATTGCCTGTATAGTGCCAATCGCCAGAATCGATTGTTTCGCGGTGAAATTGACCATCCCCCGTGGACGCTTTCGAAGGCGGTTTGGACCGTCAGGCAAAATACGATGGGCAGTCCGTATGGCATGGATTTGACAAGCGAACCACATTTGCTTTTTGCGCATCCGATCACCGTCCGTGCGTGGACGGCTACTCGTTGCGGATAACAAATCGCTAGTTCCGCTCATTTCTGGCGCACGATTTGCAATCGACCCGTTTTATGATTCCCGGCTGCCAAATGGTTGGGATCGGAATGGAACCTTCGCACCAGGAGAGAACGATGTCTTTTCGCATGGACAAACTGACAATCAAAGGACAGGAAGCGATTGTCGAAGCTCAGTCGCTGGCCTCATCTACCGGAAATCCGGAGATTGAGGGCCTGCATTTGCTGATGGCTCTGCTGAAAGACAACGAAGGTGTGGTTGTGCCATTGCTTAAGAAGATGGGAGCGCCAATGGAGAAAATACGTTCGACCTGTGAAAGTGAGTTGCAACGATTGCCGCGGAGCTCTGGCGGTCGTCAATCTGGCGTGGGGCCATCGCTGCAAAAGGCGCTCGAGTCAGCGTCTGCCGCCGCCACGGCGATGAAAGACGAATTTGTCAGTACGGAACACCTCTTAATCGGCCTTTGTCGAACGGAAAACAAGGCAAGCAGTCTATTGAAGCTGCTGGGTGTATCCGAACCGGATATTCTCAATGCACTACAGAGTGTGCGTGGGAGCGCGCGTGTCACGGATCAAAGCCCCGAAGGCAAATTTCAGGCCCTCGAAAAATACGGTATCGACCTGGTTGCGTTAGCTTCAAAAAATAAACTCGATCCGGTGATCGGTCGCGATAATGAAATCCGACGCGTGATTCAAGTCCTCTCCCGACGGACCAAAAACAATCCGGTCTTGATCGGTGAACCAGGCGTTGGCAAGACCGCAATTGCGGAGGGGCTCGCTCAACGTATCGTGCAAGGGGATGTACCGCAGAGTCTCAAAAACCGACGGGTCATTTCGTTGGATATGGGTTCGCTAATCGCTGGCACCAAATTTCGAGGCGAATTTGAAGAGCGGCTCAAGGCAGTCCTACGCGAAGTGAAGGATGCGGATGGAGACGTTATTCTCTTTATCGATGAACTCCATACGGTAATCGGAGCGGGGGCAGCAGAAGGCGCTAGTGACGCAGCCAATTTACTCAAGCCGGAACTTGCGCGAGGCCAACTCCGTTGTATCGGTGCAACGACTCTTGACGAATACCGAAAGCAT
>JANMNR010000769.1:0-4160 GCA_031368325.1 Pirellula sp. | reverse complement strand
GAACGATGCTGGACTCCATTCGCTGGCTGCTCCACACACCGGCTCCGATGCGACATGATTTGTTCACCGTGATGACCCGATCAAACGTTGGGTTTACGGCGAGTTGGGAGACCAACCTGGCTGCCCTATTTTGCAAATTCTCGAGACTCGTTGAAAGTGAAGCGCCAATCGGCAACTGACGCCATTGTTCGAACGATTCACTGGCCTGAAGAGTTCGCAGCATCGCCGCTTTGGTCAGACTCGTGGCATGGAGCCCAAGCGTATCTGCTATCTTCAGAACTCCCTCCATGACGCTTTGCTTTCCAAGGATGATGCCGCATTCAGGTCCACCGAGATAAGCGTCTCCAGGGACTACGATAGAATCGATTCCATCGTCCCATGAGTTTGCGATCGTATGGCTAGTCAGTCCCATTCCATTCAGATCGTGGATCGTACCGTCCAACATGATTTCGGTAACAAATGCGCCACATTGCTTTGCGGCCTTTAACGCGCGGTTGCGATGCTCTGTTCTCATCTCGACGGAAAGTGAGTTTGGCGACGCAATCAGCAAACGAGCGTTTGATTGCTGAAGAGCGTCCGTAAAGTCTTGAGATGTGCAATCTTGATTGGTTCCGATTTCGGAGGTCGTGGCGTTCGCTCGATCCAAAACAGCGCGAGCGTTACCACCTTGAGTCGCGCCTGCTTGCGGCAGTCGGACGCAGTCGACTCGAGGGAGAACCCAATGCGTGGGTGTCTTGCTGGAGGCGTTGGCCAAAGCCAATACAAAAAGGGCCACGGTCGTACTCGGAACGATGACCACAGCCTCGGCGCTAGTCAAGCCAATGATTAAATTGCGAAGCTGCAAATCCAGTTTACTGGTCTCGGCATAGCGACTCTGGAGATGGTTCACTTGGGTGATGGCATCTGGGCACAATCGATGCGAGCACCATCGGCTCGAAAAGAGTTCGCCAGTCGCATTGATGCCTGGCAATAGCCCTGGCCGAGTGTCGCGCAACCATGGATCTGATACGCTTTCCATCCACCGGCCGGCTTGTTGCAAAATCTGCTGGATGTTGCCCGATTGGAATTGGTCTTTGAGGCCAATCTTTTGAGCCGCATCCTTGATTGCGTTCACCAACGAAGGTTGCGACACCAATTGAGAGAGTTGCTTGATCGTTTCCACAGGGAGCAGATCTTTGAAGGGAATGGGGAATCGCATGCAAGTTCGAAGTTTTCGGAGGATGAAATGCAGTGATGCGGAGTGGGTATGTTGAACCCGTAAAGCGGGGCGCAGCCCCAGTAAGTCTAATGGCTCGCATCGGAAGTTGGCAGGGGCATGGCCCGTTTGCCCCGGTTGTCGGCGTGAAGCTGTCTAATCACACGACAAAAACACTCGACTCGACAAAACGGTACACTAGAGCAGTTGAAGTTCCTCGCTCTTTCCTTTTCCAAGGATTCAATTCCTATGCAAGCCGCAAAAAATGTTCTAGGAACGACGATTCAATCGTGCTCCATGGACCCACCCACTGGATTTTTCCGCGACGGCTGCTGTCGGTCTGGTGCGGACGACCAAGGATTGCATCTGGTATGCGCCGAGATGACGAAAGAATTTCTTGAGTTTTCGCGGGACAGCGGCAACGATCTTATCACTCCAGTCCCAGCTTTCCGATTCCCGGGACTTAAGCCTGGAGATCGATGGTGTTTGTGTGTACAAAGGTGGAAAGAAGCGTTCGAGGCCGGAATCGCACCGAAAATTGTCCTGGAGTCCACGCATATTTCAACCCTCGAATTTGTGGATCTCGAAGATCTTCAAGCCCACGCCGTCGAAACTTAAATCACAAATAGACATAAGAAGTTTGAATGAACGCGTCCTTCCTAGAGCATCTCGCTACAACCAACCAATCCATTCGCGACGCCGGTACGTTTAAAACCGAAAGGGTCATTGACTCCTCGCAAGGAACGCTTGTTCGAATTGCGGATGGCCGTGAGCTCCTCAACATGTGTGCCAACAACTACCTCGGTTTGGCACAGCATCCGAGTGTTCGGCAAGCGGCCAACGATGCGCTGGGACGCTGGGGCTATGGCTTGGCGTCGGTTCGATTCATTTGTGGAACGCAAACGATCCACAAAGAACTCGAAACGCGCCTAAGCAGTTTTTTGGGAATGCAAGACACGATTCTTTACAACTCTTGCTGGGACGCAAACGGTGGTTTGTTTGAAACGATTCTTGGCCCCGACGACGCGATCATTTCGGACGAACTCAATCATGCAAGCATCATTGATGGGATCCGTTTATGCAAAGCGCAGCGGCATCGCTACTTGAACAACAACATGGATGACTTAAAAGCAAAACTCGAGGCGTCTCGCTCGGCGAGATTTCGATTGATTGCAACGGATGGCATCTTTTCGATGGACGGAACCATCGCCAACTTGGCGTCCATCTGCGAGTTGGCTGATCAGTACGACGCGATGGTCATGGTCGACGATTCGCACGCGGTCGGGTTCATCGGACCGCGAGGTCGGGGCACCCATGAATTTTGTGGCGTAATGGATCGCGTGGACATCATGACGGGCACCTTAGGAAAGGCGCTTGGCGGGGCGAGTGGCGGTTACACCAGCGGCCATGCTGAGATGATCGATCTATTGCGTCAAAGATCAAGGACTTATCTGTTCTCCAACACGATTGCACCGCCAATTGTGGCTGGCTCCATTCGCGCGCTGGAGTTGCTTGAGGAGTCGACGGAATTGCGGGATACACTCGAGTCCAATACGCGTCTGTTTCGCGAGGAGATGCAGCGGCATGGTTTGAACATTCTGCCTGGTTCACACCCAATCGTGCCTGTAATGTTGGGTGATGCCGCCAAGGCTGCAGCAGTAGCCAAAGCGATGCTGGACGACGGGATCTATGTGGTAGCATTCTCCTATCCCGTCGTACCACAGGGCAAGGCGCGGATTCGAACCCAGGTATCCGCGGCGCATACGCACGATCAACTTCGTGCGGCTGCCCTTTCTTTTGCCAAGCGTGCCAGCTAATAAGAGCATATGGCGAACGGCACGCGCATTTGTAATGGCTTGTTATAATTCGCCCAGACTGCCCCATCCCCCCTTTTTCATTTTGGGATGGTCACTACTTTATGGATATTCAACCGTGATTTTCGAGCAGGGATTTCTAATGCTCAGGGAAACGAACTGAGGACCGAATGAACTCATACAACCTAACGCACCTCAAGCAATTGGAAGCCGAGAGCATCCACGTTATTCGCGAGGTGGCCGCAGAATTTAAAAAGCCGGTTATGCTCTATTCCGTGGGCAAGGACTCGGCGGTCATGACGCACTTGGCACTCAAAGCGTTTTATCCAGCCAAGCCTCCGTTTCCGTTTTTGCATGTCGATACGACGTGGAAATTCAAGGAGATGATCGAATTTCGAGACAACTACGTCAAAAACGAGTTGGGAATCGAGTTGCTCGTTCACATTAACCACGAGGGTCTCAAGCTTGGTATTGATCCCGGTGAAAACAGCGAAAAGCACACCGAAGTCATGAAGACCGATTCGCTCAAAAAGGCTCTGAATCTCCACGGATTCGATGCAGCATTTGGCGGTGCTCGTCGGGACGAAGAGAAGTCGCGGGCGAAAGAGCGGGTGTTTTCATTCCGAGACAAATTTCATCGATGGGATCCAAAAAACCAACGACCCGAGTTATGGAATCTCTACAATTCACGAGTCAATCCGGGGGAAAGTATCCGGGTATTTCCGCTCTCGAATTGGACCGAGTTGGATGTGTGGCAGTACATCTATCTTGAGAAGATTCCAATTCCGGATTTGTACTTTGCAAAGGTTCTGCCAGTCGTCCAGCGGAACGGCACGTTGATTCATCTCAACGACGATCGGTTGCAACTCAGACCCGGCGAAGTCGTTGAACACAAGATGGTACGCTTTCGAACGCTTGGCTGCTATCCACTCACCGGAGCGGTCGAATCCACCGCAACAACGCTCCCCGAGATTATTCAAGAAATGCTTTTGACAAAAACTTCGGAACGCCAGGGACGGGTCATCGACCAAGACGGCGGCGGTGCTGGCATGGAACTCAAAAAGACGCAGGGATACTTCTAAGTTATGTCTCATCAAAGCGAATTGATTGCCGAAAACATCCTGGCATACCTAGACCAGCATGAACGCAAA
>JANMNR010000744.1:0-6995 GCA_031368325.1 Pirellula sp. | reverse complement strand
GCTAGCTGGCGTAACGGCCATTTTAATAACCGGCTGCGGAATGAACATACTCTCGAGTGTGCAGTAGTCACGGGTGTTGCTGTACGATTCACCGCTAGCACAGTCGATGCCCATGATTGCGACGATGTCGCCGGCTTCTGCCGTATCGACTTCTTCTCGCTTGTCCGCGTGCATCTTAACGATTCGGCTAAAACGTTCTTTTTTGCTTGTGCGTTGGTTGATGTACATTTCACCTTTGGCGATCTTGCCCTGGTAGATACGCATGAACGTAAGCTGACCAAATGGATCTTCCAAGATCTTGAACGCCATTCCAACGAACGGAAGATCGCGGTCTGGCTTCAGATCAAGCTTGATGGATTCGTCGCCGACCTTACGAGCCTTGATTTCGCGATCGAGCGGACTTGGGAGGTAACGCAATACAGCATCCAACAGCAATTGAACGCCTTTGTTCTTGTATGCACTGCCGCAGAAGACCGGAGTCATTCTCAGTTGTTGAGTGGCTTCTTTGCAGACACGGTAGACAAGTTCAGAGGGGACTTCTTCTTCGCTGAGAAGCAATTCCATCATCTCGTCGCTGTACATAGACAACGATTCAAGCATTTTTTGACGCATTTCCATTGCTTTGTCTAGCAAATCATCTGGAATTGCTTCTTCACGAACAATTTCACCGTCTTTTCCTTCAAAGAAGGAGGCCCGCATAGCGACCAAGTCGATTACGCCTTCGAACGTTTCACCGGCTCCGATTGGGATTTGCATCATGATCGCGTCGGCATTGAGCTTGTCGCGAACTTGTTGAGTTACTCGGTAAGCATCCGCTCCGGTTCGGTCCATTTTGTTGACGAACGCCAAACGGGGCACGCCGTATCGGCGCATCTGACGGTCCACGGTCAGCGATTGGCTTTGAACACCACCAACCGAGCAAAGGACAAGAACTGCGCCGTCGAGCACGCGAAGCGAACGTTCGACTTCGATCGTAAAGTCGACGTGGCCAGGGGTGTCGATCAAATTGATGACGTGATCTTTCCATTGAAGCTGCGTGGCAGCACTGGTGATCGTGATTCCACGCTCTTGTTCCAGCTCCATGTAATCCATGGTTGCGCCGTCGCCGTCACCCTTGACTTCTTCGATTTTGTAAATTCGGCCAGCATAAAACAGAACTCGCTCGCTGAGTGTTGTCTTGCCCGAGTCAATGTGAGCACTGATGCCAATATTGCGTAGTTTGGTTAGGTCCATACTCCACCCAGCGTTGTGCGTCCTAGAATTCCCAAAACGCAGCCTAAAAGGAAACAAAAATCGCCCAGCGGGTGCCAGTACCAACGATGGAACCAGACGGCTGAGCGGCAAAACCTACAGTATTCATTCAAAAGTGTACATTTCCCTCGCTTTTGGGGAAGGGCAAAACCGGACCATCTCGCAACGGAGTCGAGTTTTGGATCCAAAACCTTAAGCAGTTGGAGAATATCAGCCAGAACAGCCGTTTTTCTTGGCAGCAAAGGGCATGCGGAATGAAATGATCGCGATCGACATTCGTTACAATTACCGAGTTTACCACATGACCCATCGACTGATCTTGGAAAGAACCTGATATGCAATCAATCTGTTGTGTCTTCCGCTTCGCGGCAATTTTAACCACCCTTTGGCTGGGGCTCGGCGCTGCCAATTCCCAATCTCTTTTCGCCCAGCCAGCAACCGCGGAATGGAAGGTTGGAGCCTCCAAGATCGACATCACGCCTGATTTACCCGTTCGATTAAGTGGTTACGGATCGCGAACCATGCCAACGGCCGACGTGGAAGATAGGCTTTTCGCACGCGCCATGACCCTCAAACACGCGGACCAACCGCCACTAGTGATCGTCTCCGTCGACGCCATTGGTTTGTCGGCTTCCCTTACAGACAAAATCCATGCGCAACTCAGCGAGCGATTTTCGCTAGAACGTAAGCAAGTCGTTCTATGCACAACCCACTCTCACACGGCTCCTCACTTAGACGACATTCTGCCTAACCTGTTTTCCGCTTCACTCACCGACGAAGAACGCCAGAACATGGAGACCACAAGCCGCAAAACGGTCGCGGCAATCGTTCAAGCGGTCGCGGAATCGATTGATCGATTGCAAATCGCTACCGTCGGATTTGGAACGGGCCGGGCCGAGTTCGCGATCAATCGTCGAGTCCTCAAAAACAAGCTTTGGTCAGGCTTCGGGACCGTCGACGATGGCCCGGTCGATCGAAGCGTGCGAGTGATTCACGCCAAACGCTTGGACGGTTCGACCATCGCGGTCGCGTATCAGTATGCTTGCCACTGTACCTCTATTTCCCCGGATCTCAACAAGATCAGCGCGGACTGGGCCGGAATATCGGCAGGGTTCATTGAAACCGCGTTTCGCACGAGCAACTCACCCGACGCCATCGCGTTGCCGATCATTGGATGTGGGGCGGACGCCAATCCGAACCCTCGCAACAAACACGAGAACGCGAAACAACACGGGCTCGAAATGTCGAACTCGGTTCAAGCTGTTTGTTCCGGTCCCTTGCAAACGCTGCCGCCACCGAAATCGCAAACCTTCCAATTGGTTGCTATAGCATCCGAGCGCCCCTCCAAAAATCGGTTGGAGGAAATGTCTAAAAGCAACTCTTTTGTCGAACGCAACTTTGCGCAAATCATGCTTGCGCTTCTGAAGGAAAAGGGGCGTTTGCCGGAGACGTATCCCGCCCCGATTCACTTCTGGAACTTCGGTGAAACACTCGCGTGGGTCTTTATGGGGGGCGAAGTGGTCGTGGACTACCAGATCCGACTTGAGAAAGAACTAAGCCAGTTTTCAAACGTGTGGGTGGCTGGTTATACAGACGATGTGTTCGCGTACGTTGCCTCAGAGAGGGTCCGCAATGAAGGAGGTTACGAAGTAGACGGATCCATGCTTTATTACGCGCAACCCGGCCGATGGGTTTCAGGCACAGAAGATCTCATCGTTTCACGGATTTTGAAGATGGCCAACTCGCAGCGACTACTGGATCAGCCTCTCTCTGCAGCAGCCTCATTGCAATCAATCCGTATGCCCACGGGCTGGACCGTCGAACTGATTGCTACCGAACCACTGGTGGAAGACCCCGTGAATTTTGCGTTCGGAGCCGATGGTACCGTTTGGGTCGTTGAGATGGGTGACTATCCCTCGGGTGGCGCGCGAAGCGGTCGCATCAAGCGACTCACCGATTCCAATGGGGATGGCAAGCTGGATTCAAGTACGATCTTTTTAGACAACCTAGCCTATCCGGCCGGCGTGTACGCTTGGCGAGATGGAATCGTTGTAGCCTGTGCGCCGGACGTTTTTTTCGCTCGCGATACAGACGCGGATGGAGTTGCGGACCACCGGCGAGTGCTGCTTTCCGGTTTCCCGCTTGCGAATCCTCAGCACCGAGTCAATGGTTTCACGTACGGGCTGGATCACCGACTGCATATGGGAACAGGCTCCGAAGTTAAGGAGATTTTGGAGGTCACGACCGGTCGCAAGATTCAGGTTAGCGGATGCGATCTGAGCCTCGATGTTGACACCGGCATTGCCACCTTGGAAACCGGCACGACGCAATACATTCGTGGCTGCGATGATTGGGGGAACTGGTTTGGCAACGACAATAGCCATCCGCTTTTTCATTACGTCTATGACAAGGAATGGCTCAACAGATCGCGTTCGCCGATTCGCTCACCAGCCCAGCACCTGATGCAGCCGCCAAGTGCGCCACCTGTGTATCCTATCAGTCGTGACGCTGATCGGTTCAACGACTTGTTCGCTGCCAATCGTTTTACTTCCGCTTGCAGTTCTGTTTTTTGTCGGAGCCCTGGCGCAACCCAGGAAATGCAGGGATGTGCGTTGGTTTGCGAGAGTGTTCATAATCTCGTATCTCGCATTCAAGTTCAAGCCAACGGAGCTTCATTCGTTGGTACAAGACTCGAAGAAGATAAGCAGAGCGATTGGCTTCGCAGCGATGACCCGTGGTTCCGCCCTGTTCGCATCGAAAACGCACTCGATGGCACTCTTTGGATAGCCGACATGTACCGTCGCGTCATCGAACACCCAGAATGGATACCCAACGATTGGCAGCGACGCATCGATGTTCGAGCGGGTGAAGATCTTGGACGAATCTATCGTGCTTTCCGATCCGATTTCACCCCCTTTGCAGCCTTCGATTGGTCTAGAGCCGATGAGGAAAAGTTGCTGGTCGCTCTCGGGAGCCCTAGCTCGGCGGTTGCTGACGTGGCGAGGCAGCAATTGGTATGGCGGCAAAGCAATGGATCGAACGCGATTCCCGATAAACTTCGGCGATTGCAATTGCATTCTGATGACCCGCTCGTTCGGCTTCGCGCTTTGGCAACATTGAATGCCATGCACGAATGCACGCCGAACGACTGGATCGCCGCATGCAACGATCATGACAGCCGGATCGTCCGATGGGCAATCCAGTGCATGACAAAACAGGAACTTATTCACGGCGAAATGCGTGACGCGGTAGTCGCAGTTGCAAGGTCCGTCCATGCGCAGAATTCTTCGGCATTGTGCTTACAGCTGATTGCAACACTGATCCTCTGCGATGAGCCCCGATTTGATGAAGCTGGTAGACTACTAGCGCTCCACGCGGGCGATCCGTGGATCAACCAGTCCATCGCCTTCCTGCCGCACCGAGGCATCAATCCAGTCGTGGAGGTGCTGCTCTCCAGCACCAGTGCACGCATTCGGTCCCTTCTCGATGCGTTGATACCTAATACTACGCCAGCTCTAAAGCAGAAGCTTCGCGAACAAATTGCCGTGGCGACGTCTGATCATCCCGGTTGGCATTATGGACTGGCGAGTCAATTGGCGCTGGATGATGACAAATCGCTAAGACTGGATGACGTCGTTGTTAACCGTTTGCAAATGGACGCGAAAGCCGCCATCAGCGACGACAAAACCGAATTGAGCACGCGGCGTTCGGCACTGGACTTCATACTGTCTAGAACCGGTGCCAACGATTCGACGACGGTTGGCTTCTTGGTGGATACTCTAGTCGTTTGCCAGGACAATGGCTTTGGTGCAGCACTGACAAGAGGACTGGCCTCGCTAGGCAAGCCATCGATTGCCGGCGTTCTAGAGAATTGGGATAAGTTAACTCCGGCGAAGCGGGTGCAGGTCGTTTCGGAGGCCATCGCTCGCGATGAGAACGCGTTGGTGTTGCTTGGAAAAGTAGCGGCTGGATCGATCAGCGCCGAGGCGTTTCAGCCTGCACAGATCGAGCAATTGAGAGGTGGCAAGAGTGTGGAGATAGGAGCATACGTTCAGAAGATCTTCGGGCCAGCACCTGGCACTGATCGGCTGGCCATTGTTCAGGACTATGTGAACCGATGGCCCGCTTCGCAGGCAACAAAGTCCGATCAAGGAGAATTGCTCTACAAAAAACACTGTGCACAGTGCCATCAAGATAGGTCCGATGAAAGCGGCGTCGTTCCGTCCGTCGGTCCCAATCTGCAAGCCTTGTCAGCGTGGCAAAACGAGGCATGGATCTCTGCCATCTTGGATCCCAATAGGGTCGTGGAAGCCAAGTACCGACGATTGAGCATTCTGACAAACGACGGAGTCACGATCGTAGGACTCAAGGTGAGGGAGAATGAAGAAAGCATTGAGATCGTCAATGACCAAGGAGCATTGGTGCGACTCACTCGAGCCTCGATTGAGGAGATGCGAGAGTCAGAAAAGTCCTTGATGCCAGAGGGGTTCGAGAGAGTATTGACGCCTGAGGATGTATCAAGCATCGTCACTTATGTTCGTCGCGCCCGTGCTCGTTAAATTGTGACAAGCCATTGGCGACGTTGTCCCGGCGTGAGCCTACGACGCTGTCTGACGCGTAGCGGGGTTGGCTTCAACTACGACGCAAGTCCCGCCCTCGCTTGAATTGACAACGGAAAATAGACTATCGTTCAAAAGGCCATTTGAGGCTTGCTGAGCTGATTGTAATGCGCAAAAAGCCATTTTGGGACCTTTTTGCTATGTTTGATTGCGTCTTTAGTGGCTTTTTAATTTGCTTTTCACGTGGCGATAAGACATGATTAGGTATTATGCACATCGAAAGCAATTTGACAGACGATTCCATCTTGAGCGAGATAGGCGCGCGGATCGCGCAAGCCCGTTTAGAGAAGAACCTAACTCAAGTCGAGGTGACGACCGAAGCGGGAGTTGGCCTGAAGACGCTTCAGCGGCTTGAAAGTGGACAAGCGGGTACGCAGCTTTCTAGCTTTGTACGTATTCTTCGAGTTCTCGGGTTGCTAGAACGCTTGGACACTTTTCTCCCGGCACCGCTTGTGAGTCCGATCGCTATGCTCAAACAAAAGGGCAAGCAACGCAAGCGGGCATCCAAGGCGACTGGAGTTTCGGAAAACAGTGCCAAGTGGAATTGGGGCGAGTGACCGCAATGATCGCGGAAGTCAAGCTCTGGGGAAGAACGATTGGTGCAATCACGCTTGAGTCAGGGCAGAGAACATCTGCGTTCCAGTACGATCCGGGTTTCGCGAAAAGTGGGATTCAAGTCTCCCCGTTTGCGATGCCCCTGAGCGATCGAGTCTATTCTTTTCCGGAATTGCCCGACAATACCTTTCATGGATTGCCAGGACTGCTTGCAGACTCACTTCCAGATCGATTTGGCAATACACTGATTGACGCATGGCTTGCCACACAAGGACGAGTTCCCGAAAGTTTTAGCGCCATCGAGCGATTGTGTTATACCGGTTCGAGGGGGATGGGGGCGTTGGAATTCGCGCCTGCGGTTGGTCCGCAACCGGCCAGTAGAACGGTGAAGGTGGAAGTCGATCGGCTTGTCCAGCTTGCATCTGAGGTGCTTCAGCATAGGTTTAACTTGCAGGGTAATTTTTCGGGTGTGGATCAAAACAAAAAGAAAGCACTTGGGGAAATACTTCGAGTGGGGACTTCGGCGGGCGGTGCTCGAGCCAAGGCGGTCATCGCTTGGAACCGAGAGAC
>JANMNR010000743.1:0-12842 GCA_031368325.1 Pirellula sp. | reverse complement strand
GTATCCTCATTGAAACAGAGGTGTAGATCGATGCAATCTCCAATTCAAGGCATGCTTTGGGAGCTGTCCCGGTTAAGCCGAACTGAGCTCCCTCTCCGTCTGGGTGCAATGTGTTTCTTCGCGATTGTCTTATACTTCGTGGGACGCGATCTCGGTGAATTTCAAATCCAAGTGATTCGTGCTATCGCTGTGATGATGTTCATGTTCACGGCTCCATTTTCGAGTGCGTGGTTGGGCGAGCTAGACAGTCACTCCAGGGGCTTTAGTTTTCGGCTCGGCTTCGTTCGCCCCGTTTCTACCGTGCTGCTTGTGTTGGTTCCGCTTGTTTTCACCGTCGTCTCATCGATGGCTTGCTACTTGATTCCCGCTCTGGTTTCGAGCTACTTGTGGAATACTCAGCTGCCATTGCTAGGGCCGTCGTTGCTGATTGCGGTGGTTGTTCAGCTCTCTATCGCTGTTGTTTGGTCCTTAACGTCTCGCGTGTCCAAGATCGTTGGAATCATTCTACTGGCCGCTGTGGTGATGGGGCTGGTAGTGTTCTTGGTAGCTAGGAGCGATAGTCCTGAACCGATTTTGCTCGCCATCTCAAGACCGAGTTACTTTGCGTTGAGTTGGCTGCAGACCAGTTGCTTGTTTGCCGCTATGCTCGTAACGACTATCGCGACAATCATAGCAGTCGATCGTCAACGGCATGGTGACGATTGGGTACCATCCCTTCGTTTTATGTTACCGGAGGGTTTGCGCCGGACCTCGGAAACCAGTTACAGTGCGATTCCTTGGTCTCCCTTTAAATCTGTGGTGACGGCTCAATGCTGGTATGAATGGCGGCAGTTCGGATTCAAGGTGCTGATCTCTGGTCTTCTGGCCCCTCTGTTTGTGATCATGTTTTTGGTTGTTTGCAATCTTCTGTACCCTGGACGAAACCCAAACACGGTGACTTGGATCATCGCATTGGCCCTCGGTCCGGTTTTCTTTCAGCTGATTGCTGTGGACGGAGCCATTGGTCTCAAGCATGTGCACGGTACGACGAGGCTTTCACTGTTCGATGCAACTCGTTCGTTGTCCAGCGATCAAATCATTTCTATCAAGCTCTTGGTGGTTGCAGGCAGTTCATTGGTCGCTTGGCTTTGCATGGCATCGGCAGCATGGATCGATCTTGTTTTGCTTGGCCACGGTGATGACTGGGGCAGAAACCATCTCGTGTCGACGGCGATCGCCGATACTCTTCCGAAGATCTCTTCGCAAATGGGCACGCTTGGCTGGCTGGCTGGATTTTGCAATGTCCTTTTGTTTTTTGTCAGTAGCAGCTCCAGTCTGTTTGCGTTCGGACTTTGGTTGCCAGTCTACCGTGTTCGCATCGCCTTGTTGGCTGTGATCATTGCACTGCATACTACAGCATTGGTTTTCGCTTTCAAGTATGGCTGGCAGATTCAGTTCGTGCTAACTGCTTATGGCTATCTACTCGCGGGGCTCGTTCTATTCATTTGTGTTGCAAGCATCCGCGGATCGCTAAAATTAGGGGCGATGCGCCGAAGCTACTTCATAGCGTTGGGCGTCTTATGGGCGGTATATGTGCTCTCAGCGATTGTCCTTTTTGGCAAAGTGGCCGTTCATGTTCCCATTGCTATTCCAAACGCCGCGATCGTACTGGGAGCGTCACTCCTAATCGTACCGTTGGCAGCCACCGCGGTTGCGCCGCTTGCCTACGCGACGCATCGCAATGGCTGAGCAATCACTCTGCCTTTTTCTTTCCGTTGCCTTTCGACTTTGGTTTCGCATCGCTGCCATCGTTCTTGGTGGGCATCGGGGCCTTTACTTCGGTTCGCCATGCGATCAGGCGTGCGTGAAGTTCCTTGGTTTTTTCTGGATGATCCTTTGCTAGGTTCTTCGTCTCACCGATATCTTCACTTAGGTTGTAGAGCTCCAGTCGACCATCTTCGAGAAATTCCATCAGCTTCCAGTCCCCCATTTGCACGAGACTTACGGGCGTCGTGCGCCAAGAATCCGCGCCGGCTCCTAAGTAACCAGGAAAGTGTTGAAAAATTGCGTCTCGCTTGAGCTTGGCACTGGGATCTCGGAAGAGCTTGACCATACTCTCGCCATCGAGAATTTGTCGAGGCTGGGGAGCACCGGTGAGTTCCAGCATGGTCGGAAAAATATCGACATGAATCGTCGGCACGTTGCACGTCGAGCCGGGCTTGGTGACACCTGGCCAGCGGACAATGAAAGGCTCGCGAGTGCCTCCCTCGTATAGACTCCCCTTGCCACTGCGAAGTGGAGTGTTGTCGGTAATGTCGCTCGACTTCTTGTTGATTCCTTCGCGGGCGTAGCCTCCCACACCGCCGTTGTCGCTGGTGAAGATGAGAATCGTGTTATCCGCTATCTTCAAATCATCCAGCGTCTTCATGACACGGCCCACACTCTCATCGACTGAAGCGATCATGGCCGCATACGTTGGGTTGTTGTGGCCACCGACTCCTGGCTTGGGCTCAAACTTGGCAATCAGTTCGGGCTTTGCGTCGTGTGGCGAATGGACTCCGAAATGCGGTAGGTATAGAAAGAATGGTTGCTCCTTGTGGCGAACGATGAAGTCCACCGCTTTGTCGGTGAGAAAGTCGGCTAGGTATTGGCCGTCCGGATGGTCGGTTTTCGGTTCGGTCGCAAAGTTAAAATGCTTGCCCATGCTGACGATGGCCTCATCGAAGCCACGATTGCCAGGGAGATAGTCCGACTTTTGACCGATATGCCATTTGCCAAACATTCCAGTCGCATAACCGGCTGCCTTAAGTTGCTTGGGGAAGATGTCCCTATCGAGTGGTAGTTCGGTGACGTTGTCAACGGGCCGAAGCGGGCGCGAGCTCCAATCAAAACGATCGGTGCCTCCGACAGTGTAAACGCCCGTGCGAGCGCCGTATTGCCCGCTCATCAATGCGGCCCGGGTTGGTGTGCAGTTTTGGCAATGATGATGACTCAGGAGCTTCAACCCCTGCGTCGCCAACCGGTCGATATTGGGAGTCTCGTAATATTTGCTACCGAAACAAGCCACATCTGTGTAGCCGAGATCATCGGCCATGATAAAGATAATGTTCGGCTTCGACTTGGGCGGCGCGGCTACTACGTCCAATAGGGAAATAGGAATGATCAGAACTGAGATGAATAATACGAAGATGTTTTTCATGGTAGGTTTCTTTGCAGGTTGGTGTTGGCCTAAGCCTATGCCACTAACGCCGTTCCATTGGCTTAGCTGTTTAGCTTTGGATTTTTTTCTTTGCGTTTTTCTTTGGCGCGTTTTTGTTTCCGTTCTCAGCTTTGACATCCTTGACGGTCGGTTCGGCCTGTTGCGCACTCCATGCGTCGTAAAGTTTTTGCATTTCTGCAGCACGCTTTGGTTCAGCTGTTACTAAGTTGGTCGATTCGCCAATGTCCTTGGCCAGGTTGTATAGCTCTGGCTTTCCGCTTCCACCCTTGGATACAACCAGCTTCCAATCACCCTGACGAACCGCCCATTGCTCGCCGTATCGCCAGTACATGGTTTCATGCGGTGTAGCAGGATTCTTTCCAGTCAAGTAGGGAACTAGATCCAATCCATCCAATCCCGCAGACGCCTCGACCGGGGAACCCGCCGCTGCCAAACACGTTGGCAAGACATCCAAGTTCATCACCGGCAAGGTATAGTCTTTGCCTGCCGGCAGAGTTCCTTTCCATTGGACGAAAAAAGGGACCCGCGGGCCGCCTTCAAAAGTCGTCATCTTGTAGCCGCGAAGAGCTCCATTGTGTGAAGTTGTCGATTGAGTCGGACCACCGTTATCCGCGATGAAGAACACTAGCGTATTCTGTTCCTGTCCGATGGCATTGATCTTTGCAAGTACTGTCCCAACGGCGTCGTCCATGGCAGACATCATGGCCGCAAACATTTTGCGTTTTTCGTCGGTGATGGACGGGAATCGGTCTAAATATTTCTTTGGTGCTTGTAGTGGTGCGTGTTGTGCATTGAATGGCAAGTAGAGTAGCCAAGGCTTATCGCGGTTTCGTTCAATCCAATCAACGGATCGTTCCGCATACTTGTCGGTAGTATAGAAACTTTCGTCCTCAATGGCCTTAATCTCAGGCGATACCTTGGTGTCGATGAATTTGGTTGGGTGAAAAAAGGGGGTGTTGGCTAAAGTTCCATAGAATTCATCGAAACCACGTTTCGTTGGATGATACTCTGGCAAGTCACCAAGATGCCACTTACCCACTGCAGCCGTAGCATACCCAAGTTTTTTGAGTCTGTCGGCGATGGTCACTTCCTTGAGGGACAATCCATTTTGGCGTGTGATCGCATTGAACTCATGCCCAAACCGAGTTGGGTACTTTCCAGTCATTAGTCCCGCCCGCGACGGACTGCAATAGGTCGCAGCGACATAGCCTTGCGTGCAACGCAAACCATTTTTAGCGATCGAATCGATGTGCGGCGTCGGGATATCTTTGCAGCCTTGGATACCGGTTTCGCCATAGCCAAGATCATCCGCGTAGATGATTAAGAAATTTGGTCGTTTCGGCTCGGCGCTGTTGCTCAGGCCGGCATGCGAAACCATGTAAGTTAATACGAGAAACAACGTTAAAGAGCGCATGTTGGGAATTCCAGTTTACAGGGAGGGCTAGGACTGGTTTGGCAGGGAACGTCATAATTGTAACAGGAGATTGGAGACAAAAGAAACGCCGCCAACCTAGGCTTGATAGAGACGACTGATAAGCTATTTTGGTGCCTACCTATTAACTAAAGTCGTTTCGGATCAAAGGGAGCCCCTGGCACTGTTCCTGACGCGTTCTTTTGAAGTTTCTTTCGCAATTCGCTTACGATGGCTGCATTATTCGATTCGTTGGCAATGTTGTTGAATTCTTTCGTGTCGGTGCGGTGGTCGTACAGTTCGGTACCATCGTGACCTTCGTTCCATTCGGTATACCGGAGTTCTTCTGTGCGAATGCTCCGCCCCATAACGGGCTTGCCGTCACCGGGACGAAGAATCTGCGTGAAAGCAGCGTGCGGCCAAACGCGGGACGTATCATCTAATAGAGTGCGTAGAGATCGACCGGCCAAATGTCTTGGAGCCGGAATTTCCGCTAGATCGGCGAGTGTTGGGTAGATGTCAACAAACTCGACGATTCTCGACGAAGCCTTTCCATTACTCGCAGCGTGCGGTGTGCGGACTATGAGTGGTGCACGTGCAGACTCTTCGAAGAGCGTTCGCTTTTGCCAGATCCCACCGTGCTCTCCTAGGTGATAGCCATGATCACTCCAAAAGACAATCGTAGTGTTCTTAGAGAGTCCGAGCCGATCCAACGCATCCAGCACTCGTCCAATCTGCGCATCGACAAACGAAACACTCGCGAAATATGCACGACGGGCTTCACGACAAGTCTCGATCGACAGCCCGTAATTGGGCGTCAAATTGTTATGTGCAAATGCTGCGAGGGGAATGTCGTCGCGGTCATTTGTCGGTGACTCAGGCGCATCCATTTGCTCGAGAGTATAGAGATCGAAGTATTTCTTGGGCGCAACGAATGGCGTATGCGGGCGAAAGAAGCCAGCGGCAATGAAAAAGGGCCCGTTGCGATGTTGTTCGAGCAATCGAATCGTCTCGCTTGCGATCCTGCCGTCCGTTTGTTCTTCGTCGCTACCCTCTGCCGCGAGCCAGCTCAGGGCGGCGCTGACCGGTTTCTCGGGCGAGGGATTCGTTATCATGGATTCCTCGATAACATCGCGGCCCTTCGGGTTGCTAACCATGTCCCAAGATGGTTTGTCATCGAGTCCGTCGGTACCAATGCCTTTTGGGACGTCATAGTGATAGATCTTGCCAATGCGAGCGGTGAACCAGCCGTGGTCTTTGAAAAGCTGCGGCAGGGTGACCACATTCGGGACCTGATCACGAAAATGCCGGTCTAGATCAAACACGCCACAAGCATCCGGACGCAAGCCGGTCATGATCGAAGCTCGACTTGGATTGCAAAGTGGAATCTGGCAGTAAGCTCGGTCAAATCGCACGCCACTGGCTGCGAGTCGATCCAAGTTGGGTGTCTTTGCAAAAGCATGACCGGAAGATCCAAGCACGTTGCCCATATCATCCACGGAGATGAACAGCACATTGGGCTTGTCAACGGGCGATTTCACCTGTTGCTGCTCGACGGAAGGATTACCGAGCATCCATTCCTTTACGCAAAAGGATCTCGCTGTCAGTACGATGGCCAACAGCCCAATCAGTTGAAATGAATAGAGGAACGGTTTCATCGTGGTAATTCTGAAAGGACTTTGCGAGGTCGTCGAAGAATGCGCTGCCAGCAGTACGATCGCAGAAAAAAACTCGGCCGAAAATCGTTCACGTCCGTTTGCTCTCCGAGTTGTACGAAATTGGAATCGCGAATAAAAATTTCTCTGCCTTTATTCCACTTTCCTCCTTCGCGTAGCAAAAACGATGGCATCCGCAAAACCAATCACCGTCGCACATGGCGATGGAATCGGTCCCGAAATCATGTCCGCGACCCTTCAAATAATCAAGGAGGCTGGCGCACGACTCGATATCCAAACGATCGAAATCGGCGAAAAGCAATATCTCAAGGGTAATTTGGCCGGTATGGAGCCAGCAGCGTTTGAGAGTTTGCGAGAGACCAAAGTCTTTTTGAAAGCACCGATCACCACACCTCAAGGTGGCGGTTACAAGTCGCTCAACGTTTCCACACGAAAGGCGTTTGGACTCTACGCTAACATCCGACCTTGCTTGAGCTATGACCCATACATTCGAACCAAACATCCCAAGATGGATGTGGTCATTGTCCGTGAGAATGAGGACGATCTCTATGCAGGTATTGAGCACCGTCAAACGATCGACGTGATGCAATGCTTGAAACTAATCACGCGGCCGGGTACGGAAAAGATCGTTCGGTACGCATTTGAGTAAGCACGTGCGTATGGACGCAAGAAAGTTACGTGCTTCTCCAAGGACAATATCATGAAGCTGACCGATGGTCTGTTTCACAAAGTCTTTGATGAGATCAGCGAAGAGTATCCAGACATCGAGAACGAACATTGGATCGTCGATATCGGCGCGGCAAAACTGGCTGACACCCCTGAAGTTTTTGATGTGGTCGTGATGCCCAATCTGTACGGCGATGTTTTGTCGGATGTGGCCGCTCAAATCGCTGGTTCGGTCGGTTTGGCAGGTAGTGCCAACATTGTCGACGGATGTGCTATGTTCGAAGCGATTCACGGTTCCGCACCGCGACGGGCTGGGCAAAATCTAGCGAATCCATCTGGCTTGTTCTTGGGCGCCATTCAAATGTTGGTCCACATCGGCCAAGCGGATATCGCGGAGCTAGCTCATAACGCTTGGCTCAAGACCATCGAAGACGGTGTGCATACCTACGACATTTTTAAGGAAGGCATCTCAAAGGAGAAAGTGGGTACCAAGGAATTTGCGGCCGCAGTCATTGCTCGGGTCGGAAAGAAGCCCGAGTCCTTGAAGGCTGTTAACTACTCCAATGCACCGAAGCGACCATTGAACAGCAGGCCTCCTTATGTTCGTTCGAGCGAGAAGAAGGAGTACGTCGGTGCCGACGTCTTCATCGCCTGGTTGGGTAGCCCCAACGATGTGGCGGCCAAGCTACAACCGCTGGCGGGTGACGGAATGGAGTTGGAAATGCTGTCCAATCGCGGTATGAAAGTCTGGCCGGACGGAATGAAAGAGACTTTCCTGGTAGACGTGTTTCGATGCCGATTTTCAACGCCAGAGGGTAGCGGTAAGACAACAACTCCCAAAGCGACCATCGCATTGTTTAGTCGAATCACGGATGCTGGCCTTGAGATTGTAAAGCATGAGGGACTTTTCACGTTTGATGGTAAGCCAGGCTTCTCCAAGGGGCAGAGCCAGTAGTTGATCGCGACCGTTGGTGAGTCCAAGTCGTCGATGGCGGCTGGTTGGTTCAATGCCCACAACTTTGCATCGCTCTTTGGCTGTATTCTATCCATGACGGCGGCAGGGAGAATGCCAGCCCTTGTGTGGCGATCGGCCCACTACTTGGGCCCCTCGACGCCTCGTTGCGATGATTGGTTGGGGCAGACGCGACGTCTTATTGCCGGCAGTCACACACCTAGCCACTCTCGGCAAGAGTGACCCACGGTTTAGAAACAATTGACGACCATCGTTTTACTCTTTGCTCAATGACTCCAGATAGTCGAGCAGTGAAGAAAGATCGTAAGTCGTGAAATCGTTCATCACGCCTGAAGGCATCACGGAGGTTGGCGATGTCTTGCGCTCCTCAATCTCTTGCTTCATCACGGTCAATTCCGCTCCCTTTTGATCGCGAATCGTGACACGATCGGTGAGCTCGCTGGTGACAAATCCGCTAAGTGATTCCCCGTCCTTGGTCAAAATCAAGTTCGTGATAAACCCCTGTGCGATGGTTTTGCTTGGCTCCAATACAGCAACCGTCAGCTCAGGCCGTTTGTAGGTCTTTGCAATCGTGCCGAGATAAGGGCCCTTTTGCACTTCATCCTGACGCACTGTATGGCAAGCGGCACAGTTTGCTTTAGCAAACACCTCTTTGCCATGCGAGACATCCCCGCGATTCGAAACAACCTGAGCTATGATTTCTTCAGGCGAAAGGCTGCCAATCTTCGGTGTATTGTCGACTACCTCTGGTTGGATCTTCATTTGCTTAACGACCGATTTGGCAATCTTCGCCACCGCCTCGTCGGAATCATTCACCGCCTTCAAGATTTTGCTATTCAAATAAGGGTTACCAATCTCGGCCACGGCTTGCATCATTTGACCTCGTCGCTTGGGTTGTTGCCAAGCGGCTTCGATGGCTTTCTTGGCTTGCTCCCGCGGTTCAGGGCTCCCGTTTTTGCGGGCTCCAATCGCAATCAGAGCTGCATCTGCCCAGAAACCCTTCTCTTTATCGGCGCCTTGAGCCAATTCCTCAAAGGTCGCAACATGCAGTTCCAGCCGTGACGAGTTCACAAACGCCTCGCGGGCGTTCTTTCGATCGTTGTTGGTTTCTTTTCCTTTTTTGAGTTTGGACAACGCCGTCACCATCGCAAGCGGCGATTCCTTGGCATCCGTTTTCGACAATGCGACAACGACGTCCGATAGCATTTTTGACGGCGCATCTTGCTTGCCAACGACTCGCATCAAGAGTTCGAGGCCGGCGGCGGGCAATTCCTTTGCGGATGCCAATTGCGCCACTGCTGGACCGACTAGCTGTTCATTCGACTTGGCCAGATTAAGCATTCGATCGAGCGAATCATTGGACTCGATTCGATTGCGTTGCATCGCTTCGATCAAGAAGGCCGCATCCTCGGGGGCTGCATTGTCGAGCGCCTCCCTCAACACCGACGCAATCTTCTTCGACTCACTCCAGGGTTCGGGTTGGTAATATGGACCACGCGTATCCGGCCGAGTCCCCCATGAATCCCCGTTCCAAACCCCTTCCACGAAATGCAACCGGCAGAGGGCAAGCCAAAATTCACGGCGACCTTCGGACTTGTCTGCTTTCGAAAGTCGGGTGATCAAGCCATTCACCACTTCGGTTCGGTGCATCATGGCCAATGCACGCAAGATCGGCTGGGCAGGTATCTTTCCATTATCGATCGCTTTGAGACACGCGTCATAGCTTTCACGTTGTGCGATGCAACGGATTGCGGTGTGCACAATGACTGGATCGGAATGAGCGAGAGCCTGGATCACTTCCTGCTCGGTTGCAGTGGTTTGTATGCGATCCAGGAGATTGCGATCGGCACTGCGGGATGCGAGGCTGGTTTCCAACAGGTTTCGGTAAGCCGCGTTGCCGCGTCGCATTAACTCGCGTTGTGCTTCAATGCGTCGGCGATAGCTGTTGGATTGGAGAGTTGAAATGAGCTCGGTATCGGTCGCTTTTACAAAGACAGGCATCGGTGCAGGTTGGAAACCTTTTGGTTTGACGCAAACGATGTAGCCGACATTGGGACCTGCCCAATCGAAGGTTGCTCCTCGCCAGCTGGCGCAGTACACGCGGCTGTTTCCGTCTACATCGGCGTCGGTCGGTCGTGTCATCTTGATAAAGGATTCCGGCTTGGCGGTTTCCTCGAAGGACGCGCCACGGGATGAAACCGAGTGTCGATAGAGCGAGCCAGTGCCCCAGTCCGCGGTAAAAGGTGCATTGCCCCATTTGCCGAATCCCGGTTCATCGATAAATACGGCACCACATCCAGAGCCTCCACCGTAGTCGGCCAGTGGCTGTATACACTCGTCCGCAAAATTCTTGTATAAGCGTGGGTAACCATGATTGTCCATTCCGGTGAAGTGATGCATTCGAACATCCCATCCGCCGCCGTCGTTGGTATTGTCGCGAGCAAACATATCCATTTGCGGACTGATGGCGACCTCGAGGATATTGCGTGTGCCAGTTGAATAGATCTCTAAGCCTGTGCCATCCGGGCGAACACGGATAACGCCGCCCCCTCGGTGTGTTAACTTGCGACCATCGGTGCCCTCAGCGTCCAAGAATCCAAAGTCGCCACCGGCGACATAGAGCCAACCATCCGCACCGATGCTAAGACCGTTGGTCGTATGGTCCGCGGGCCGTTTGTCGTAGCCAAAGGCCAGGTTCTTGACGAGCGTTTTTTGCTGATCGGCTACACCATCGCCATCGATGTCGATGAACGCGCTGAGATGGGGTGGATGCATCACATAGAGCCGATCGTGGTCCCAAACCAAACCTCGCGGTGCATCGATTTCGCAAAAAACTTTCGTCTCGTCGGCGCGTCCGTCGCCATCCAAGTCTCTCAGTCGGATGACCCGGCCCCGTTGTGGGTCACGTCCGAGCGAGCCGTTGCCGTCGGAGCTGACATAGAGTGTTCCATCGACTGAGGAAGCAACGAAAACTGGGTAGTTCACGGCGGGTGGCGAAGCAAACACCGTTACTTCGAATCCGTCTGGAACTTGAACATCCTTCAGTATGGCAGCTTCATCTGCGGCGGAAAGCTTCTCGATCCGAGGAACGGAATTCCCAGCTTTCGCGAAAGCTTCGCCTTGCAACGGGAGGAAGGCGCCTTTTTTTGTGTTCTTGGGATCGGCGGGCCAAAGCGTTCCAATTCCGTCACCCTTAATTTTGACTTCGCGAATACTGCACCAATTACCTGACGGAGCACCGATACCGGTGATGCGTACGAATTTGACAGGTGGTTGGTCCGCAAGTTTTGCGCTAACGTGTTTGTTGCTCTCGTTGTCCGATTTATCGAGCAACAAAAGCCACGCTTTTCCATCGATCGAGCCCTCAACACGATGGCGATAGTTTTTGTCGCCAGCCTCCCAGAGGATCTCTATTTCTTTCACTTGATGGGCGGTTTCAAATTCTATTTGAAGCCACTCTGGAAATCCGGCTCCGTCAGCACACCAGCGGGAATCTGCTTTGCCGTCGAATGCCAGATGACTATCTTGATTTGCTTGCGTGCTCGAGGCGGTCGCTTTGACAAGGGTCGCTCCGTCAGGGATCTTGGCCATGCTGAGTTCAGACGGGGCTTTAAACTTGGTTTTGTCGATGAAGGTGACTTTGTTTTCACCTTGGTAGGGTTGGAGATACTCGGGGGTCAGTTTTCCGCATGCCCACAAGAGTCCGCGCGTAACTAATTCGAGATAGCGAGCGTCTTGAACTGTCTCGGTATTGTGTCCAATGGTGGTACTAAAGCTTCTGGCACCCTGCGACTCATTCACCCACGCCACAACCGCTTCCTCGATTCGAGCTTTATCCCCTTTGCCAACGCTCTGCTTGCCGATGGCGAGAGGCTGGGCACCGAAGATCTTAACGTTGTTGTAGAGCTCTTCCTTGACGGTCGTCCAGTTGCTGAGGGTGGCTGTTATTGGGTGTTTGCTGTCGACGAACTGGATATCGATTGGCTCTTGAGGGCCGTGGCTATTGGATTGGAGCCCTAAGTGTTTGAACCAAGCGTCGTTGCCAGTTCGAAAGCTGTGCATCGCGCAGTGCAAGTGGACAGCCGGAATAGTCTGATGGGTCTGGACGATGCGATTCAAGATGGCAGGGTCTTTTACGTCAGCTGCACACTCGTCGTGGATGATGACATCGTAATCTTCGGCCCAATTGAGCTTTCCGTACAAGGGCAAGATGGGGGTGGTGGTGCTATTGTCGGTCCAGTAGACGTCGACTTGGACATTGGCTCGGGACTGAATACCTTTGCAAATGGCCTCCTGTTGTTTTGCGTAATCGTGACAGCAGCCACCCGCAATGAGCAGAGCACGAATGGTCTTACTTTTGGGTTCTTGGCCGAATGCGGCTGCGGATATGGAACACGCAAAGACGATAAAGGAAGTGAGCAGTAGTTTCATGTGGTGGGGTGTGTAGGGAAACGAAAGCGAAAGGGCAGGCACTCGGGCACCTCGCGACTCGAAACTGGATTCTAAAGAACGTCGGCACGGTGTGCACCGTGTGCCTTGCAACGCTTGCTGATCATGGATTATTGCTGGCTAGGCGTTTGAAGTAGGCTTCGATGACTTCGCGAAAGTGACTGGGCAAGTCTTTGGTGATGTTCTGCAAGGCTTCTTGGCGTTGGGCCGGTGGTAGATTTCCCCAGCCGCTTCCGTTTCCGATGTCTTTTTGATCCACTTCGCCGGGACCTTTTTGGTCAGCGAGTTGGCTATCCTCCATCGGTTTACCCCCTTGATTTGGTTTTGGAGCTTTCCCGGCGTTCTTCTTCTGCTGCTGTTGTTGTTGCTGCTGCTGTTGTTGCTGCTCAAGCTTGTCGATCATTTTGTCGAGTTTGTCGACGATGGCTTGTTCCTTGTCTTGAACGGTTTTGCCGGCTCGTCCGAGGG
>JANMNR010000681.1:0-4825 GCA_031368325.1 Pirellula sp. | reverse complement strand
AACCTCGTTTCGGCGGATGTTCGAAAAACGAATTGGCTCGAGCACATGAATGCGGTCGATACACCAAACAATTTCGGGCTTCCAGTAGATAGCCTCGAATATCCCTCTCGCGGCAGAAGGCGTCATCACATCATAGCTGACCCGTTCGATTTTCATTTCCGGGCGAGTGAAACAAGCAAATTCTCCCCAAATACGTAAAGCAAAACACTGAATCTTTTCGGGCATGTCAATTATTCCTTTAGGTAGGCAAGAGCTTCGCGAAAGTGTAACCTATTTCTATCGAGCATGTCGACCAGTCAACACGAGTACTTAAATGACAAGCGCCCCTGGATCGATGTAGCCAATCTTTTTTGCGTCGAATCCAATGTCTTCGTCGTACAAACTAGGATTGAGCAATAGGATGTATTGGCCATCATATGCGTACTCAAAATCGCGTCCGATTGCAGGCAACACGAGATTCTCAAACAGCGAAATGCTGTATCGCTCCACTTCTTTGCGTTCGATCCGAGTGAGAGGCCGAGCTTTCGGGTCGGCATGTCGAACTCGCTCCAAAAGTCGTTTTCCCGTTTTGCCGTATGGAATCAACACTCTTAGCGAAGCATCGCGAATGATCTGATAGGCCTGGGCGATTTCTGCGAACTCGATGTGTCCTTTCCTCGCGTCAACATGCATCTCCATAATTTTGCGAGAGTCCCACAAGGACTTATTCCGCCAATAGTGCATGCGAAAGTACGCTTCGATCGCTTCGGGAGAAATCAAATCATCCGAATACTGTTCAAGTAGCCCCTGCGTAGTTTCAGCAGTACTTCGTAAGATGCCAGGAGGCGGAGGTTGAGGTAACCGAAAGACACGGACGTCGCCTGAGTCAAGTTTTCCCTCACGATTGCATCTACCTGCTGCTTGTGCGATTGAATCAAGCCCTGCTATGGCTCGATAGACAATCGGGAAATCAACATCAACACCGGCCTCAATTAACTGAGTGCTTACGACTCGACAGGTTTCGTTGGATTCGAGCCGTCTACGAATTTCACGAAATACTTGGCTGCGATGTTTGGGGCACATGAATGTGCTTAGAAGGAACAACCCTTCGTCGCCGACACTCTCCTGCAGCAACTTGTAGGTCACTGTTGCGTTCGGTCGAGTGTTTTGAATACACAGAAAACGATTTTGACGAGACAGATCCGAAACCAAGGACTCGATCGTCACATCACCAATGAATCTAACTTGGACACGTCGCATGCGGCCGTAAAGATTCATTCCTTCGGGAACGATCTCCTGAGGTTGTTTCAAACCAATTGGGAATTCATCCCGGAAAGCCAACGAGGGTTGCGTCGCTGTGCATAAGACCACAGTGCAGCCATAGTGCTTTACGAGTTCGCGGATTGCGAGCAATGTTGGTTGCAAGAGTTCAACGGGAAGCGTTTGTGCCTCGTCTAAAATGATAACGCTATTAGTTAGGTTATGAAGCTTACGGCATCGACTTGTCCGATTTGAAAACAGCGACTCGAACAATTGAACATTCGTTGTAACAACGATCGGAGAATCAAAATTCTGCGACGCAAGTCTTGAGAGGTCGGTTTCGTTTTTCGGCTCTACGTTGCTATGGCATTCTAAGACAACGTCTTCCGACAGACTGCGATAGATTTTTTTGTAGACTCCTGCCGTTTGCTCGATGATACTGGTGAAGGGGATTGCAAAGATGACTCGATCGAAATGATGATTGGGATTAGCAACCATATGACGTAACGCAAAACTCAAACTTGCTATTGTCTTCCCTCCACCAGTCGGAACGGTTAGTGAAAACAGTCCTGGCTTGTGAGTTGCGGCTGAATTGCAGGCCAACAGTATCTCCTGGCGTATGCTGTGGATCGGTCCAGAGCGTCCGACGGACAGACGATGGATTTCTTCGTCTAGGCATTCCAGCAATGTGGCAGCGGTTGGTTTGTAGCTCGGACGCTGCTTAGCTTCGTCAGGACTCATGAAACTTTCGGTTGCAAGAAAATCCGCATCCACAAGTGTCGAGAAAAGCATTCGTACAAAAAAAGCCCACGAGAACGATGCTATTTTCGTATTCCGAGACGCATCTTCACCGCGATTTACTTTGGCCCAATGGTCTAGAAAAGTCTGGTTCAAGGAAGCTCTAAACGCAAAGTTGGGACCAGGCAGAAGATCCGCAGGGGCCGATGAGAAATCACTTAGCGCTTTTGACAATCTTTCGAAGAGTGGCGAAGGAGGCCCATCGGCGATTGCATTCGCAAGTCCCGCATGGTGTCCTGCGATACAGAATGCTAACGCTTTTCCAATATGCGGTTTTGTTGCAAACACTTTTTCTGCGTGGACTGCTCCAGCAGTAGAGTGGTCAACACGACCGATTGTTTCCGATTTGTGAACGTCGGTGTTGTTTGACTTTGCGAGGTAATCTTGAAATTCCGATGAGTACTTGCCGAGGTCATGCCATAAGCCAAGAGTCTTCCCCCAGTCCCCCGCTTCGAACTTTTGCGCAAACTGTTGCGCTCGTTCTGCCACGCCGTGAAGGTGTTCGTGCAGCGGCTCCCATTCCGATTGATCGGTACCTTTTGTGTGCGCGAAATGATTAATCAAGTTGCTATTTCCCTGCAAGTGCCGCGATGTTTTTTCGAGTAGGCCGCATAAACTGAAGTATACGGTTAGCAGTGACACCTCTGGTCAAAACGGCAATAAATATTGTAAGAGTAACTGATAAAGCGAAGGCTTTGGTGCTGGAACGCCTATGAACCTAGTGCATGTGGTACAGCAAAACAAATGCGGCAGCGCGAATCAAGCTAAATCCGAATCGTTTTCGAATCAGATTAAGGGAGGTTTTATGTCACACATCGGACTTTTCCTACTCAAGTCCGCGACCCGCTGGCCATTCAGTCAGCATGCTCTTGTTTGAAACCGCCCGCTTCAGTGTATGGAACGGCTAAATTGTTTGTTGGCGAGAAAGTCGGCTAGACTGTGAAGCTCTCCGATTGGATGTATCCGGGCCTGTGCAATACCAAACGCGAGAAGTCGATTTTGATAACAACGGGGCCAGCAACAAATGCTTGATGAGATCCCGGAAAGATACGCCGTCGAAAACTCCAAAATCGAATCGCTTAAAGCCGGTCACTCCGCTACCGAGTAGCTACTCGCCGATGGCAGTATCCGCGTTTGTGGCCAAGTCGCCTCGAGGGGCTACTGTGAACTCCATAGTAAAGACCATCGAAATCACAGTCGTTGCTAAAGGTGAAACAAACGTGGAGACCCAAGGCTTTACAGGCAACGAATTGCCAACCTGCCACCCGCAACCTGGAGCTTGTTCTTGGTACACGTAAAACCGAGTCGGTGAAAAGCGAGTTCTATCAGCAAACTCGCTTAGACGTGAGCGGAACCATCCTAGCCATAGTGCCGTCTTGAATATGCGACATTCTGTTGAAAAACCATTAGCGTTCAACTCGAGGCTGGAAGCGAGGCCAGGCCTAGGGCATGCGTTCCTAAAACCAACCCAAAAATGCGTCATATACCCTGATGGGGAACCATTGCTCTTGGCAACTCTTTCCAATAGCTCTCTCGACGGCTTTTGGTAACTATGCCGGTCGAATTTCCGTTTCTACTTCTTTGCAAAGGAGGTCGTAATGTCGCATATCGCGACCGTTCGTTTACTGGCCCGCGATCCGCCGGCTTTCAGGTCGGCTTGCTCGCGATCGAAACTGGCGGCACCAGTCTATGGGCAGGCTAAATCAACTGTTGCTGAGAAGACCGGATGCGTGGTCAAACTCACCAAATGCTGGAGCTATAACCCTCTGCTCCACAGTGGAAGTCCTATTCTCGAGATAAGGAGACCTGACTATGGCTTCACCAGCAGTTCACGCTAATGCTTGGTTTTGCATAGCAATGGCAGCAGGGATGCTGTTGGTTGGACATTCTGTTACCGGAGATTGGAACCCAGTTTACATCATTGCAATCTGTCTATTGTTGGCGCATATCTATGCCCTAAACAGATAGCGGTCGTAACCAGGTTTTGATTCGTTGTCGGTGCTTAAGCACCGTACTGGCGGCGTTTCGTCACTTGCCCTGGTCTGGCTGGAATTGATGTGGATCGTGCAATTGCGCATGCATCAATTCGACCAATGCTACGGAAATACTTATCGCTCTCGGCTGCTTTGGAATGTACTTGTAAATCCAACGACGGAGAGCGAACGAAGGAGCTTGGTCTTCTGCCAGCTTTGTCGTTGTTTTTTGCCATGTCTGCTGGCCATTCCTGACCGTTCTCGACGGAAGCAGGTGGCTTGCTCGGCGTCGGGCTAATCGCACGACGCCTTTAATATCATTCCTGTATTTACCATTGAAAAGGAGATATCAAATGTCACATATCGTGACCGTTCGTACTCAAGTCCGCGACCCGCTGGCCATTCAGTCAGCTTGCTCGCGTTTGAAACTGCCAGCGCCAATTTATGGGCCGGCTAAATTGTTTATTGGCGAGAAAATCGGCTGGGCCGTGAAGCTCACCGATTGGATGTATCCGGTCGTGTGCAACACCAACACCGGAGAGGTTGATTTCGATAACTACGGTGGCAAGTGGGGCCAGCAGCAAAAGCTGGATGAGTTCCTGCAGGCCTACGCAGTCGAAAACTCGTAGCGCCCACAGTGCACCCTTTCGATGGTTTTGTGTGATGGAATCGGCTGACGTTACTATGCATCGTCATTCTGACGATGCGCTATTTTGTTTTTGCAACTAAATCTGGAGAACTGTTTTAAATGTCACATATCGTCCAAATTCAAACTGAGATTCGCGATCCTCGCATTGTCGCTAAAGCTTGTGATC
>JANMNR010000663.1:0-3582 GCA_031368325.1 Pirellula sp. | reverse complement strand
GTGGAGCGACGACAGCAGTCTAAAAAGCGAGGTTCGAGCGTTGAGAAAGGACCCGTGGATACCTCGTATCGTTGCCTCTGGAAAGGACCCAAGAAGTACCGATTTGGGCGTCGCAGGATTCTCTGACCTTTTCTCGTGTATGGTCAACGAGTGGATATCGCGATCTTGTAGTACTGACAATAGCTCTTTGTCAATTGTCGTTCCTGCTTTGTGAAGCAATTGGCCGCTCGCATCGATAAGATCGAATCGTAGCGTTGTTCCAACTTGCAGGTCTTTGGCAGGAACAGACCATGTTTGATTGACCGTCATTCCGCCTCCTCCGCATTCAACAGAGAGGCGAAAGACGGAAAGGCATACGGAACGGTATACCGTAGTCCAGCGTAGCGCCGGAGTATATTATCAGCTCGCATCGGGCATCGTAGCGATTGTAGGAACGATTCGTTTTTGCTCGACTCGCATCAAGAACGCAAAAACAAAGGGGGCATTCGATTATCGACGCTAGTTAGCGAACGAAGGGGCCAAACACGAAACTATCTTGCGATTCAAATTGAATCTGTTCTGGTTTCACAGTTCGTACCGATTGAATCGCGAAAACGACGACATGAGAACTGTAACTTTGCATCGCCCAGAATATTCAAAGTCTTATCCATAAATTGTTGCTTGTAAATTTGCTTCTGCCACCTAACAATCAAGCATGGGAAAGCCACCAACTTGGGGCTGATGTTGACGACAGAACTGTTTTCGTTGGTCTTGGCCAGGAGCATAAAGTGAATTATTCATTGCGGTGTGGTTTCTTCGCGGTTGTACTCGGCTCTATTGCATTGGGAGCCTATTTCCAACCCATTGCAAACGCAATCCCCGAGGCCAGACACGGGACCGAACTCGTGCCCGTGGATACGAATATGCATGATTTCATGGAGGGCATGTTCCAAGCTCCCTACCGGCGACTCAAGGTCGCGATCGCGACGGAACCCACGGACAATAATGGTTGGAAAGCAATTCGCTCCGACCTCCTAATCTTGGCCGAAGGGAGCAATTTACTGGTCTTGAGGAAACAGGAAAAAGATCAGATCAAGTGGGATGCGTTTAGCGTAGAATCAAAGAAGGCCGGAGAAATGGCGTTCAAAGCGGCGAAGACAAAAAACTTTGCGGAAACTAGGAAGGCATATGAGTCCATGCTCGTCCAGTGCAACGATTGCCATAAGACTTTTGCAAACGGCAAGCATCAGCTTGCGCCGTAAGGCGTTGCGGCACCGCTACTTCTTCATTCGAATGCCTAGGTCGGCAATGGTGCTTCGAAATGGACCGTTAGGCGAGTGATGGGGTGAACAAATTCCAACTTCCAAGCGTGCAAACCCATCGCTTTGGTTTGCAACTCCGGATCCGGTTGTTCGCGCGCAGTGCCACCCAAGACGTACAGCGGATCGTTTTCAATTGGAAAACCAAGTGCCGCCAAATGCAACCGGATCTGATGCGTTCGTCCTGTCTCCGGGATTGCTTCGATGATCGCTCTGCCATCTAGCAACCGCTCGCGAACTTGGAATCGAGTCAAGGCAGACTGTCCGTCGGGATCGATTGCTCGGCTGCCGCCATGGACAGGCTCCTTGCTAATTGCCAAATCGCATTCCACGGTGTCCCATCGCGGGTGACCGTGGACCGTTGCGACGTAAGTTTTTTTGACCGTACCATCAGTAAACTGCGATTGCAGGAACTTCGAGTACACATGTTTTCGTGCTAGGACCACAAGCCCTGTCGTGTTTGCGTCCAACCGATGTGCTGGCCGAAGCATCTCTGGATAGTAAGCGACCTCAAGGATACCCTCGAGCGTATTGCGATTAAATCTGCCCGACGGATGAACCGGCAATGGCGCACACTTGTCGACTACGACTATGGCTTGATCTTCATAAAGTAGCGAAATATTGGGGTTAATTGGCGGCTCCGTGTAGCCGCGAAGCGTTTGCAAAAATCGCTGACCGTCTCGCACAATCTGGTCTGCGCTGACGGGACGCGTATCAAACTGCCGCTTCGATGCGGCCGGCAGCAAGATATCGCCCGCGTCGATCGCCTGCTGCCATTGCTCGCGAGTGTATCCCGGGTAAAACTCTTGTAGGGCCTCAAGCAACGGCATCCCCGCGCATCGTTGCGGTATGGATATCCATCGCTTGTTATCGTACGGAGTCGAGCCGCGCTGTTCGGTCGCAATGGCTAGTATCGAAGCCTTTCGTTTAACAAACTGGCTCCGTCGTTTTTCTTCGATGGACTGGTAACACCGTGGGCACGACTCGCCGACAACATAGTGTTCCGACTCGAGATCGGCAGGCATAAGTGGACGCTTGCAGGCAAAGCACTCACTCGTATTGGAAGGCTCAAGCGAGGGATCTACAGCAACGCGTTGATCAAACACAAAACAGTCGCCTTTGTAATGCGACTGCTGACACTTTTCAAAATACTTTAAGATGCCGCCATCGAGTTGGTAGATCTCTTCGAAGCCGAGTCCTTTCATATAAGGGCCAATTTTTTCGCAACGAATACCGCCCGTGCAGAACATGACTACGGGTTGCTTCTTTACTTCGTCTGAGATGGCCGCAGTCGCTTTGGGAAACTCGCGGAAGTTCTTGATGTTTAGATCGATGGCGTTTTCAAAGGTACCCAATTCGACTTCATAATCGTTCCGCGTATCCAACAGCGCGATTGGGCGCTTTTCATCGAGCCATAACTTGAGCGTTTCTGCAGAAATCTTGGGGGCGGCTTGCGGAACGGGATTGATTCCCTCCGCACCAACGGGAATGATCTCACGCTTGATACGAACCAACATACGATTAAAGGGTTGGTAATCCGTTAGGCTTTCCTTGACGGGGAGGTCCACTAACTCTGGAATGCTTCTCGCATGCGTGAGAAAAGATGAGATCGATTCGCGTGAACCGGCCAAGAACAGGTTGATCCCTTCACCGCTGATCAGGATCGTACCTCGGAGCGCTAGCCTTTTGCAGAGGCTCTTGAGTTCATCGCGACGCGGTTGAAGATTGTCCCAACGAAAGAACTTGTAGGCGGCGATATTAACAATGGATTGGGTCGACATAACTCGAATGACTGCAAAAATGGCAAGGTTTTTCGGTATTGTAGGCTTTTTCAAGGAATGAAGCGAGTTGTTTGCGTTGATATCTGCCGAATGGTGGTGAGTTGCTTCTTGCGGGATGCGAGCTGTTTTGCGAAACTTGCCACCCCTTAGGATTCGGTGTGCATAGAACTCAACGTTTGAGTTGTTGCCGGATCGAAGGGGCTCAAAAGGATATTGAAACAACGTGGAAATTTGGCCTGCGATTGATTTGCTTGGCGGCAAGTGCGTGCGTCTGCAACAAGGCGATTACAACCGGAACACCGTCTTCAGCGATAGTCCAGGGGACGTGGCCGGGCGATGGTTTGCGGCCGGTTCGGAGTTCTTGCATTGTGTGGATTTGGACGGGGCAAAAACGGGAGGCATTGCCAACGAACCTGCAATCCTCAGCATTGTGGCAGCAGCCAGTGGTCGTAAGGTTCAGCTTGGAGGGGGGGTACGCAACGAAGCGACGATCGAGAGACTAT
>JANMNR010000659.1:0-6587 GCA_031368325.1 Pirellula sp. | reverse complement strand
CGCTTTGGGACAAGAAATGGAGTTGTCTCAGTGTCGCCTGGATGGCCACAGTTGTTGCCAGTTCAAACCGACGGTTAACCTAACGGTTGCCGCGAGTTGAGCGTCCAACATCGATATTGGATTTCTAAATTACTACCATTTTTCAAATTGACCTTGGATTGAAAGTACAGATGTCACACAAACTCCGAATCGAAAATTTGCATGTCGCTGTCGACGGAAAAGCGATTCTACGCGGCGTTAACTTGGAAATAAAGTTCGGCGAGACACATGCCCTCATGGGCCCGAACGGCTCGGGCAAGAGCACGCTCGGCTTGGCCATTGCAGGTCATCCAAACTACGAAATAACGGACGGAGCTATCTATCTCGATGAACAAAACATCACAGAATGGGAAGCCGACCAGCGAGCTCGCGGAGGCATCTTTATGGCCTTCCAGCGCCCGATCGCTATCCCAGGCGTAAAGACTGCAGACTTCTTGCGACACGCGACCACCAACGTTCGACGTCCTGACCGCAAGGAAGGCGAAGACTTGATTCCGATGCGCGAGTTCCGCAAAGAACTCAAGTCAAAGATGGAACAACTCAAGATGGATTCGGAGTTTGCTCGCCGTTATGTCAACGATGGCTTCTCCGGTGGTGAAATGAAGCGTGCTGAAATCTTGACGATGGCCATGTTGTTGCCCAAGTTTGCGATTCTTGACGAAACCGACAGCGGTTTGGACGCCGATGCGGTAAAGCTGGCGAGTGCATCGATTGCCGAAATCGGTCGGGACAAGATGGGGCTGCTCATCATTACGCACCACGACAAACTTCTCGAGCACAACAAACCGCAATTCACGCACGTCATGCTTGGTGGCCGAATCGTGGAAACGGCCGGACCAGAACTGGCTCGCGAATTGCACGATCACGGTTACGAACGAATCCGAAAAACCTACCCAGACGCCGAAGCGGCCAATCAGGAAATGCTTGGCAAAGAAGAAGCGGTTTCCGTCTAGCTCCCCGTTCCTCTTCGGTCCAATTGAACATCCAAACAACCTAACGAAAACAACATAATGTCTACAGATATTGCAGCCAACGAATCGGTCGGCGAAATCAACAAGTACGATTTCCGCACCGAAAGCAAAGCGGTCTTCAAGGCCCGAAAAGGGGTCGATGCGGACATCGTCAATCAAATTTCGGAAATGAAAAACGAGCCTGAATGGATGCGACAGTATCGCCTCAAAGGCTTAGAGATTTTTCAGTCCAAGCCGATGCCCAAGTGGGGTGGCGGAATCGATATCGATTTCCAGGATATCTTTTATTATCTGAAGCCAACCGACAAGCAAGGCAAGACGTGGGACGAAGTTCCAAAGGAAATCAAGGATACTTTCGACAAGCTCGGTATTCCCGAAGCTGAAAAGAAATTCTTGTCCGGTGTCAAAGCACAATTCGAAAGCGAAGTGGTTTACGGTTCGCTCAAGCAGGATCTAGCGGATCAAGGCGTCATCTTTACCGATACCGACTCAGCGGTTCGCGACTATCCAGAACTCGTCAAAGAGTACTTCGGAACAATCATTCCATCGACTGACAACAAATTCGCCGCTCTCAACTCTGCGGTGTGGTCGGGCGGTTCGTTTATCTATGTTCCCAAAGGGGTCAAGATCGAGTTCCCGTTGCAAGCGTACTTCCGCATCAACGCCGAGAACATGGGCCAATTCGAACGGACCCTGATCATAGTTGACGAGGGAGCATCGGTTCACTACGTCGAGGGCTGCACAGCGCCCATGTATACTTCCGAGTCGTTGCACTCCGCTGTGGTCGAAATCATTTGCAAACGCGGCAGCCGGTGCCGGTACACGACCATTCAAAATTGGGCCAACAACATTTACAACTTGGTCACCAAACGAGCCGTAGCTTATGCCGACGCGACCATGGAATGGGTGGACGGAAACCTTGGAAGCAAACTCACGATGAAATACCCCTCGGTATACATGTTGGAACCAGGAGCTCACGGCGAGATCCTCTCCATCGCGTTTGCATCCAAAGGTCAGCACCAAGATGCGGGTGCCAAACTCGTTCACTGTGCCCCGAACACCACCGGCCAGATCATCAGCAAGTCGATCTCCAAGGGTGGCGGACGAGCAAGTTATCGGGGCTTGGTTCGAGTCGAAAAAGGTGCCAAGAATTCGAAATGCAATGTGGTCTGCGATGCATTGATCTTGGACCCGGAAAGCCGAAGCGATACCTATCCGTACATAGAGATCCTGGAGAAAGATGTGACTGTCGGCCACGAAGCGAGCGTGTCCCGCATCGGTGAGGAACAAATGTTTTATTTGATGAGCCGCGGAATGAGTGAAGCCGAAGCAAGCACCATGATTGTGAGCGGATTCATCGAGCCACTCGTCAAAGAGTTGCCAATGGAATATGCGGTTGAAATGAACCGATTGATTCAGCTTCAAATGGAAGGATCGGTGGGCTAAATGACGACGACTGTTGCTCGCAGTGAAACCGTTGGCTTCGATCAAGCTGGATTCAACGACTTTATAGATCGCCGTATTGATCCGGTTTGGATCACTCAAGCGCGCAAAGACGCGTTCGCGATCTTTGAGTCGATGGGTTGGCCAAACCCTCGCGATGAGAACTGGCTCAGGTCCGATCTCCGCGGATTCAAGCTCTCGAAATATAGCCCAACCAATGAAACCGAATCGCAATCGATTGCAGGCGCACCCGTCCGATTAAACGTCGGCGTGGAGCTGGCTGGTGCGATCCATTCCGAAAACGGCCTGGTGACTTCGGAATCGCTCGACCCCGCCTATGCAGCCAAGGGTGTGGTGTTTGGTTCGCTGAGTCGATGCGCACGCGACCATGCGGAGCTAGTCAAAAAGCATCTTCATGCGCAAATCGATATCCATTCCGATCGCTTCGCGGCACTTCAAGCGGCGATGTGGACAGATGGCTATTTCCTCTACGTCCCCAAAAACGTCGTCATTGACAAGCCGTTGCACATCCATGCAGCGATGGGCGATGGAGCCGCGGACTTGACGCACACGTTGATAGTCTTAGACGAAGGGGCCGAAGCGACCGTTCTTTACGAGTCGAGTAGCGCAACACCCGAAGCCGGTGGTTTCCATTGCGGAGGTCTTGAGTTGGTAGTAGGCGCACGTTCCAACTTGCGTTACGTTGGTCTCCAGGATTGGGGTAGTAACACTTGGCACTTTGCTCATAAACGAGCAAGCGTGGGTCAGGATGCCAATATTCAATGGACGATAGCTGCTGTTGGATCCAAATTCGCACAAGTAGACCAGCAAGTTGCGTTGGTTGGCAAAGGGGCAAATAGCCATGTGAACGGAGTCTTGTTCACTCGCGATCGTCAACACCTTACCTACAACACGATTCAGCGGCATTCGGCCACGCACTGCACGAGCGATTTCCTTTACAAAGCGGTACTGCAAGATCGATCGCGGACCGTTTGGCGAGGGATGATCAAGGTCGATGAGGGTGCGGACAAGACAGACGGCTATCAACGCAACGACAACCTGCTGTTGAGCGACAATGCCCGCGCCGATTCGATTCCAGGTCTTGAGATCAAGGCAGATGATGTGCGCTGCACGCACGGCAGTACGAGTGGTCGAGTCGATGAGGAGCTAATCTTCTACGCTCGTTCCCGAGGATTTACACGCCAGGAAGCCATTCGCATGATTGTCACCGGCTTCTTTCAGCAGATCTTCGATCGCATCACGATCGACAGCGTCCGCGAAGCCCTCGGGGCCGCTATCGCTCGCCAAGTTCGCCAATACGACTAGAAAGTAATCAATTCGAAAATGACGTCAAACACAAGTACGACCAATTTTACGTTTGCATGCAAGCTAAGCGAGTTAAAGCCAAACGTTCCTTTGTCTCTCGAGGTCAACGATCGCTTTGTCGTTTTGGCCATGTTGGATGGCAAAGTATTCTGCATTGAAGATCTCTGCACGCACGATGGCGGAACGATTGGCGAGGGCGAATTGGAAGGCAACTGTCTAATTTGCCCAAGGCACGGAGCGAAGTTCGACTTGCGATCGGGCGATGCGATGTGCATGCCTGCCACAGAGGGAACGCTATCGCACGAAGTTGAAATTCGAGGCGATGAAGTGTTTGTGCAGTTGAAAGACAATTAACCGTAAGTAACACGGCACTGTGTGCCGAAGTCGGCAAACCAACGGCACAGAGTGCGTGCCACACTGACCCCGCAAATCCTCCTTTCATTCATTCAAAATGCCAATCACTGAAGACCACGTTCGCGAACAACTCAAACTAGTGATCGACCCAGAGCTATTCGTCAATATTGTCGACCTTGGGTTGATTTATGTTGTCGATATTCAGCCAGGCGAAGCGGAAAAGGAAAACGTCAACGTCGAGATGACTTTAACCAGTCCGATGTGCCCAGCAGGACCGCAATTGGTTGCCAATAGCCGCCAGGTTATCGAAGCGATCGAGGGAGTCGGCGCCGTCGATATCAAAGTTGTTATGGATCCGCCGTGGACGCAGGATAGAATGACGGAAGACGCGCGAGACCAACTCGGAATTTTTTAAAGCATGGAATCTCAAATCACCTATCCGGATCTATCTGAACTGCAAGAAGAATTAGACGATCTCGAAACCTCCGAAGATCGAATCCAATTCCTGATCGAGTTAGGGCAATCGCTTCCTCCGTTCCCAGAAGAGTATTGCACCGAAGAGTTCCGAGTTGTCGGATGCCAAAGCATGGTTTGGATCGTGCCAAGCTGGGACGGCAGTTCATTTCACTTTTCCGCATCCAGCGACGCACCGATGGTCCGCGGTCTCGTTGCTGTTTTAATGTCCGCCTATTCGGCAAAGACGCCTTCTGAGATCACAGCCTTTCCGATTGAGAAGGTGCTCGATGGAATGCACTTGCGAACCTTTCTTTCGCCTCTGCGGAGCAATGGTCTGCACTCCATGATCAAACGGATTCGTGCCTATGCGGAATCCCAACAAGCACCGGTGACCTCGACCGCCGCGACCAGTCCATTGAAAAAAGAGGACCTTGGTCCCATCGCAGATCGGATCGATCAGATTCGTGCGGATTTCCCTATCTTGGAGCAAAAGAATCCGGACGGGCTGCAGATTGCGTACTTGGACAACGCAGCTTCGTCTCAGCGGCCGAAGACGGTCATCGATGTGATGTCGGGAGTGTTTTCAGAGTACTACGCCAATGTTCACCGCTCTGGGCACGAGTGGGCCGTTCGCAGCACCGAGGGAGTTGAAGCCAGCCGCGAAGCGGTCAGACGGTTCATTAACGCGGCCAAAACCGAAGAAGTGATCTTCACAGCAGGCGCAACTGCATCGGTCAATTTGATCGCACAAGCGTGGGGCGACGCCAACATTGGCCCTGGCGACGAGATTCTGTTGACGGAGATGGAGCATCACTCCAACATTGTTCCATGGCAGCAGCTTTGCCAACGAAAGGGATGCACGATCCGCTGGGTTCCTATCAGGTCGGACTACACATTGGATGTTGAACAGTTTGAGAGCCTGCTTTCGACTCGGACAAAACTAGTCTCGTTCACAGCCGTTTCGAATGTGCTTGGGACCATCAATCCGGTGCACCAACTTGTTCAACGAGCGCATCGTGTTGGGGCAGTCGTGGTTGTCGATGCTGCACAAGCCACGCCTCACGGATCGATCAACGTTCGCGAATGGGATGCTGACTTTGTGGTCTTCAGCGGTCACAAGATGCTTGCCTCGACAGGTGTCGGCGTTTGCTATGGAAAGAAAGCGATTTTAGAAAGCATGCCCGAATGGCAGGGTGGCGGCAGCATGATCAAATCGGTGACCTTCGATGGTTTTTCGCTTGCCGATTTGCCGCATAAATTCGAAGCGGGCACTCCAGCCATCGCCGAGATCATTTCGATGAAGCCAGCGGTTGAGTATTTGGAGTCGATTGGCCACGATCGATTGATGGAGCACGAAAGGTTGTTGGCGGATCAAGCCATACAGGAGCTTTCGAAAATCGAGGGCATACGAATATTCTCGCCAGCGTTGGACAGAAAGAGCGGAGTGGTATCTTTCGCGGTGGATGGAATTCACGGCGAGGAGATTGCACGCGTTTTGGATGGTCGCGGGGTAGCGATTCGCGTTGGCCATCACTGTGCGATGCCCCTGCATAGCCGACTAGGTGTCTCGGTTACATGCCGAGCGAGTTTCTATCTCTACAACACCACCAGTGAAGTTAGCCGTCTGGTGGAATCCGTCGAACACGCGGTTAGAATCCTGCGTCGTTAGCAACCGCCACGCCGTCGGCTATACGCTCAGGGTAATGACGTTCGGAAACTACAGCGAAGCGGTAAACAGCTCCCGATATTTTCGGAGAGCTCAAATTGCACTGAGTCGAAAAAGGCAATTCAATGGCCTTCATGTAGGCTTAATGGATGCCTGCCTATGATTAGACCGTTGCTGATCGCCCACCGGAGCAGCAATCTCATCGGATCTCAATCTCATCTTGTTAGTACTGAGGCAAATCATGAAAAAGTCTGCGAAGAAGGTACGCAGCCGCGTCATGCGGCTCGAGAAGTTGTTGCCTAGAGAATTGATGGCCATCGATATGGCCGGAC
>JANMNR010000614.1:0-4947 GCA_031368325.1 Pirellula sp. | reverse complement strand
TTCGACGGCTTGCCACCACCCTGATGCGTTGGTTGCTAAACTCATTATCGACTGAATTTCTGAACCCATTTCAAATATCCCTCCACCGAGATATTGTTCGTGAAAAAAAATATAACGGCTCGCTTGTCGCTGGTACCAACCAGTCTTCTTTTTTTAAAAACAATTTGCTTTGCTTGGATCGCGTCCGGCTGCATGTTACTGCATGGGCAGGACAAGAAGCCGGAAAAGAGCCGTTTCGATACGGCCGACGTCCCAAAAGTAGATCGTAAGATCACTTACAAAGAGATAAATGGCAAGGCCTTTCAATTGCACGTCTTCGAACCACCCAAGAGCGTGGCTGAGTCAAGCAATCGTGCCTGTATTGTATTCTTCTTTGGAGGTGGCTGGAGTAGTGGCGACCCGAAGCAGTTCTATGGTCAATCAAGAGCGTTGGCGGATCTTGGAATGGTCGCGATGTCCGCCGAGTATCGAGTTACGTCGCGCGATCAATCCAAGGTCGTCGACAGCATTGCCGATGCTCAAGACGCCGTAGCGTATGTTCGAGGTCATGCTGCGGACTTGAAAATCGATCCAGAGCGGATTGCCGTTGGCGGTGGCAGTGCGGGCGGGCACTTGGCGGCGGCGGTAGCGACACTCAACTATCGCGGGACTCAGCCGAATCTTTCGAAAGCCGACTATCGTCCCAACGCACTCGTGCTGTTCAATCCAGCCTTGGTTTTGGCTCCGGTTGATTCGCTTGCACTGCCTGCGAGAAAGCAGATCGAGAGTCTGGAAGCACGAATCGGTGACAAGCCAGAGAGCGCATCGCCCTATCATCACATCAGTGGGGATTTGGCACCTACAATCATATTCCATGGGCGAGCCGATACGACGGTCCCATTCGCTACAGTGGAAATCTTCCGTACCAAGGCAAGGGGGCTAGGCGCTGACTGCCGTTTGATGGGCTACGATGGCGAGGGGCATGGCTTTTTCAATCGGGACCGTCCCAAGTATCGTGAGACGAGCGACGCCATGGTTCAGTTTTTGAAAGACCTGCGGTTTATCGAATCCAAGTAGTCAGATAAGCACCTACGGTTAAGTTTTCGAACAAAATGAATGAACATGGATGAACAAGATAAACAGGATGATTCATAATCGGGGTTTGGTGCTCTCGAGCGACGGCTTTTGCAGCATTGAGCTAGACGATTTTCCTAGTGAGTTGTCCATGCTCTTAGTGGGATCGACAATCATCCTGTAAATCCTGTAAATCGATGTTCGTTTCTCCGGTTGTGTCGACTGTTGTTTGCACTTGTAACCTGTCTAAAGCGAACCGGTTCGAGTTACAAGGCGGTTCAGTTTTATGCTAAAATCTACGCCTTGGTTTCACCCTCTCAGTTAGGAACATAAAGTGTACTTCATCCGTAAAATACGTTGCTTGGTAGTGTGTGTTTCCCTTATTGGAATGACTTGCAACTCCTACGCTGATGATTTCATTCCTCGTCGTCAATCCGCTCCACCCGGCCCTCCACTGACGCCTGAGCAAGCGATTGCGAAAATGACGGTCCCACCGGGATTTCGTGTTGAATTGGTGGCCTCGGAACCTGCGATTCAGAATCCCGTTGCCATGGCATTCGACGAACGTGGCCGGATCTATGTTACAGAAAGCTTCGAGTATCCTCGCCGTGAGCCAGGGCCAGGGCGAGACAAGATCAAGATCTTGGAGGACAAAGATGGAGATGGATTGGCCGAAACGGTCAAGGTTTTTGCCGAGGGACTGAACATTCCCTCAGGCATTGCTGTTGGTCACGGCGGTGTTTGGGTTGCGAATGCACCTGACATTTTGTTTATGGAAGACACCAATGGCGATGATGTTGCGGACAAGACGACCGTGATCGTAACCGGCTTTGGCCGCGACGATACGCACGAACTACCGAACGCGTTGACATGGGGCCCCGACGGTTGTTTGTATGGTCTCAATGGCGTTTTTAATCGATCGGTGGTGAAGCAAGATGGGCGTGTATTCGACTTTACTTGCGCCATGTTTCGAATTGATCCGATTAACAAGAAATTTGATTTGTTCTGTGAGGGGACGAGCAACCCATGGGGCATTGCGTTTGACCATGAGGGGAGCGCGTTCATTAGCGCATGCGTCATCGACCATCTATGGCATCTAACGGAGTCCGCGTATTATCTTCGACAGGGTGGACCGTATCCTCCACACACTTGGTTTGCCGACTCGATAGTCAAGCACCAGCATCAGATGGCAGCCTACTGTGGCATTGAGTACTTTGACTCGCCTGCGTATCCAAAACAATATCGCGATAAACTCTACATGGGAAACATCCATGGCGGATGCCTAAACTGCGATCGCGTTGAACGTTCAGGGGCCACGTACAAAGGATTTGGCGAACCGGATTTCTTGACCGCCAACGACGTGTGGTTTATGCCTGTCTCGCAAAAAGTTGGACCAGATGGATGCATGGTTGTTCTTGACTGGTACGATCGTTACCACTGCTATCAAGATGCCAACGCGGATCCCCAAGGCGTTGATCGTGGCCACGGTCGTCTCTACCGCATTGTGCATGAAAGCCGCCCCAAAGCTAAGGTCAAGGACTTTAGTCGACTTAGCAATCTCGAACTCGAATCCCTTCTTTCCGACGAGAATATTTTCAATCGGCAGCAATCCCAGCTTGAGCTTCAAGAGCGTCGGGTTTTGACCAAGGATTCCGAATCCGCAAAACGCTTGCAATCGCTGGTGCTGCAGTCGGAATCACCGATCAAGTATCGTATGCACGCACTTTGGTCGCTGATAGGTTCGGGGACTTTGCCGACCGAGTTCCTGAACCAATTGTTGGACAGTGGTTCTCCCGAACTGCGATCGTGGGCCGTTCGAACGGCGGGCCGCCAAAACACCCGCGATGCGAAGACTCTGGAGAAGATCACGACGATCGCTGCGGACAATGATCCACGTGTTCGACTTCAAGTGTCGATCACGGTGCCCAAGTTGGCCATGGGCCAAGCTGGCTCGGCAGAAAACGTACGGCAACAAATTAGCGTACTGCGTAACAGCTCGAACGATCCTATCCTGCCGCGTGTTGTTTGGCAAAACATGCAGCCGCATGTAATAGAGCAACAAAAACTAATCCTAGAGAGCCTGTTGCAGGGACTTGACCGAAAAGATGACTTGCTTCGCGATATGGCACCTCGTATCGCTTCCCGTTTGGTTTCGGAAGTCAAGCCGACGATGGTGGATGAACCGAGCCAACGTTCTGTCGCATCGATTCTCCAGCTTGCAGGTGGTCTTTGCGAAAAGCAACCTGATCTTTCTGCCGCCGTCCTTGAGTCGTTGTTGGTCAAAGCTCGAACTGGTGAGATCAAGACCGATGCCTTGAGGCCGGTCATGATGCAATGGCTAGACAAAAATGCAAGCCGGTCTCCGTTTGGTGCGATAGGAACTGCGGCTTTGAGTTCACTGTCACTTTGGCAAAAAGCAGTTTTGTCGGTGCGACTGATTTGTGTGGATGCAGAATCCATTGCAATCGCTCGAGAGATTGTATTGGCTCCGAAGTTGGATGGAGGAATTCGCAAGCAAATGCTTCAGGCAGTTGTCCAAGTACAGCCCAAGATCGCATCGGAAGCGTTGGTTCAGGTGCTGGAAGAACTCAAAGCGGATCGCCCCATCGATGGCAACTATCGCGATGCTGCGATGGATGCCGGGATTGCAATAGCAGACGCAGAGGACACTGCGAAATTAGTGTCGGCGTTGCCGGTTCTTAAGACCACTATGCAGGCTGCCATTGCGGAGCGGATGTGTCGGCGGTTGGATACGGCGCAAGCGCTTTTAACGCAGATTGTGGACGGGAAACTTCGCAAGGAATTGATTAGTCCGAACCGCGTGCGGTTGCTCGCGTCCGATAAAGACGATGCGATTCAAGCCGCTGTTGCAAAAATCTGGGGCAAGATCAACACCGAGACCAACAAGGAACGGGAAGCGGTGGTCACTCGGGTGGCCAATGCGTTGCGTTGGGACGCACGCGGGGACGCAGAACGAGGACTTGTCGTTTACGATAGAATTTGCGGTCAATGTCATTTGATGAACGGACGCGGGGCCGAGGTCGGTCCCAACATTACTGCAAATGGACGCGGGTCATACGAGCAGTTGCTTGTTAGCGTATTCAATCCAAGTTTAGTGATTGGCGATGCGTACAAAAGCGTGACCTTGCGCACGGTTGACGGCACGGTTTTCACGGGCCTGCTGGTTGAGAAGAGCGAAAAACGAACGGTGATCAAGGTCCAAGGTGGCAAGGAAGAGACGATTCCAACAGAAGAGATCGAGGAGTACAAGCAGGACAAGAAATCGTTGATGCCAGAGGGAATTGAGAACCAGATGACACCTCAAGAGCTAGCCGATTTGTTTGCTTTGTTGACTCTGGAGGGGCCACCCTCGGCAAAAGAGAATGCAAAGATATCTGGCACGCCCGAAAATTTGCACAGCAAGAAGCGTCCGTAAGGTCGATAGTGCTATCCTATAATGAATAACGCCTATTCGACTGTCGTCCATGGCACAATCCTCACTTGATGTTAGGAAAAGCGATATGCTCTCTGACTTTTCGCGAAGACGTTTTATTGGTGGTTCGACTGCGATTTCCGCGGCGTGTGTGGCGGGGACTGGTAAGTGGCTTCAAGCCTTTCCTTCGTCAACTGCTACCGCATCTGCAGAATCAGTGGTGTTCTCCTCGGACATTGAGCCGTGGGTTCGAATGATTGAGAAAATTGAGCGAGAGAAGTTACTTGAGAAAATTGCGGTCGAGATTCGAGATGGACGGTTAGGGTATCAGCAGTTTTTGAGCGCGCTGTTCCTTGCTGGGATTCGAAACGTTCAGCCGCGTCCGAATGTTGGCTTCAAATTTCATGCGGTCCTGGTTGTCAATTCCGCACGACTTGCCAGTCTCGCTTCCTCCGATCAAG
>JANMNR010000612.1:0-5042 GCA_031368325.1 Pirellula sp. | reverse complement strand
GTGGAGCGTCCAACGGAACCACCAGAAGTGGTCGCAACGATCTTTCATTCGTTGGGACTTAATCTAGAAAGCCACTTGCCTGGTCCAGCCGGCCGCCCGTTTCCACTGGTTGATTTCGGTTATCGTGAGATCAAAGAACTGTTTTAGCGTAACTCAAGACCACCATAACCAATGTTCTTTGAGCCATTCTGTGAATCCAGTACCGAGCCAAAAACCCAACGAGCCGCAAACGATGGCTCCAACCGTGGCCCCCACGACAATGGAATACCAAGGAAACACCGTTGAGCCAGCGGAGCAACCCAGGCCGATGCCTATCAAGGAGCCCAATCCCACTCCGACAAGGGTTGGCGCCAACCGGTTCTCATCATTCGTTTCGTGTCTAGCCATCGAAAAAGTCGCTTTTGCTGAATTGATTCCTCGGGTTGACACAAATGGCTTCAAACTGTGTGCTCGTAGGCGCATGGATTGGATTTTGGTGTACGCGAACGGCTAAAGAAGTGGCGGCCTCTTATTGCATGGGACGCTTAAGAATCGCGAAGACGTCGCGAGTCCTGCCCTCATGCATGTTTGTATCAAATACGCTGACCAGCTCCCAGCCGTCACTGCCAAGCTCATTAAGATAGTCGTTGAGTTCCTGCCCATCGACTTTGCCGCCAGCAAAAAACCCCTTGGCATGGAAAACAACCGTACGATACTCCCACTTCATTCTCATTATCAGTTTCTCCTTTTTGATCACGAACGGATTTGTGAAACGGCCAACAAATTGAAGTCTACCAGTTTAGGACTTTAAGGCTCCTGCTTCTCTATTTTCCCCAGGCTCTCTAGTTCGCCAAATGCCCGGTCATTGGCATTGCCTGAAAACCGTCTTCATTGCTATTTAGTCTCTGGACTAATGCCTTTTTTACGGTTTGGAGTTGGGTCTTCCTGCGAGTCAGATGGATTTGATGGTAGTGGGTTGGGAAAATACGGAAGAGAATAGAGCGTATGGGGGCAGGCAACCCATGCGTTTTCATCGCTTATTCTTTCGTGCCGTGGTTTGCTTCTCAATGCTATCCACGCTTGGTTGCGCTACGCAGAAGTACGTGCAAATACGCCAAAACCCAATCAATCCGCTCACGGAATCTCTGAATTTGTTGTCCAGATCAGGGCCTCAAGTCACTCCGAGGACCACGACCTTGCTGCGTCACTACGCATTGCTGGATGCCTATACAAAAGATCCTGATGACTGCCTCATCCAGTTGCAAGATCTGGCAATGGACGAAAAAGGGCCTGAAAAGATTTATGCCATTTCCGAGTTGGCTTATACGATTGGCAAACAAGCAGAAAGGGATAATCAAGAGGGGCAGGCCCTGGACATGTATACAGTGGCGGTTAGCAACGCCTATTTATATCTTTTTTGTCCGGAATTGGATGTTTCTCGAAATCCTTATGACCCCCAGTTTCGGGGTGCTTGCGATCTTTACAATGCTGCTCTTGAGTCCACGTTGCGAATGGTCAGCAAGCAGGGGAAATTACGACCTGGCAATAGTTATCGTATTACTACCTCGAAAAAGGACTACGATGTTCAGGTCGTCTCGCGGGGGAAATGGCATGACGAAGACTTCGAAGAGCTCAAGTTTTGCAGTGAATTTCAAGTCAAGGGGTTGCAATCGGCTAACGTGAGTTACGGCGTGGGGGTACCCATGATAGCAGTACGTACGTCGCATGAAGGCGAGGGGCCGGTTGAGAAGTTCTATCCTGAGGGACTATCGTTTCCGGTCACAGCGCTGCTACGAGTCACTTCACCCAGCGTTCATTTGTCTCGCAATGCACAGCATCGTCACCCATGCGTTCTGGAATTGCACGACCCGTTGGATTCGACAGATATCGATTTGAATGCTCGCAAAGTTCCCTTGCAATCCGACTTGAGCACACCCCTTGCATTCTTCTTGGACAACCCCAAGTTTCGGGAACAGACGGACAGCAACCTAGGACTTTTTTATCCGCATAAATCGGAAAAACTTCGGGGCATCTATATGCTCGAACCGTTTGATCCAAATCGCATTCCAGTCGTGATGGTCCATGGTCTATGGTCCAGTCCTCTCACATGGATGCCTATGTTCAATGACCTACGTTCCTTTCAGGAACTTCGTCGCAATTATCAATTTTGGTTTTATCAATATCCCACGGGGCAGCCCTTCTGGATCAGCGCGACGCAAATGCGAAGCGACTTATTCGAGTTGCGGCGAACGCTCGATCCTAACGGTGCACACCCTGTATTGGATCAAATGGTCTTGGTAGGGCATAGCATGGGCGGTCTCGTGTCACGCATGCAGACCATTGAAAGTGGCGAGGAGTTTTGGCGGATTTTGAGCGACGAACCCTTCGAAAAGGTCAAAGGGGGCGAAGTAGAGCTTCAGCGATTGGCTGCGGCATTGTTCTTTCACCCCAACCATGCGATCAAGCGTGTCATTACGATTGGTACCCCACATCGCGGCAGCAACTACTCCAATGATTACACCCGGTGGATCGCACGCAACATCATCACCTTGCCCAGCAGCGTCAAGGATATTGGCAACTCGCTGGTTCGTCAGAATCCGGATTTATTTCGAAACACTGAGCTGGTGAACACGAACAACAGCATCGATTCTCTCAGTCCTCAGTCACCCATTTTCCCAACCATGCTCAGGGCGCGACGGGCTCCTTGGGTAACCTATCACAACATTGTGGGAGTCGTACGTAAATCCAATTGGTTCGGCGGCGAAGCGGAGTTAAGTGATGGCGTGGTCGGGGTTCAAAGTGCACATATGGATGACGTTGCGAGCGAGATTCTTGTGGAGGCCAAACACCAGGATATTCACAGCAAACCGAGGGCGATTCTCGAGGTTCGAAGCATTTTGGTTGAGCATCTTCGTCAAGTGTGCTTGCAACCAGCCTTAGCGAAAATACTCGACTTACCCAATCATTGGTACAATCCTGACCAACGGGGGGCCCAATCGGGTGATATGGAATTCGCAAATGCAAAATCCGCGGAGAGCATGTATCGAGAAACCGATGTGCCATCTAGGTTTCTCAATGGTTTGGCTCCTAACGCACTTGCCCCCATGGAATCCGAACCATCGGGAACGGATCATCCGTCCGTTGCGACGGCCAATATTTTTGCACCTTTGCCCTTTCCGCCCAAGGAAAGCAGTAAGTTTCGTTTGCCTCCGATCTACAACTTGAAGCGATAGTTTTGTAGGGCCATGCAATTAAAACGATTCGTCCGAAATCTGTTCATAACACCGGTGCGATTTTATCAGCGAGCCATCAGTCCGCTACTTGGTAGCAATTGTCGCTTTTCGCCTACTTGTTCTCAGTACACCATCGAAGCGATTGAAAAATACGGCGCGATTCGTGGGGTGTGGAAGGGAACGAAGCGTATTTGTAGGTGCCATCCCTTTTCTGCGGGTGGCTACGACCCACCTTAGTCCATAAACTTGTTGGGCGGTGCGGGGCGTCCAAAGTAGTATCCCTGGGCCATGCTAAAGCCAAGTTCTTGGCATACCTTTGCTTCTTCTTCGTTTTCGATACCTTCGGCCAATGCAACGACTCCAAGATCGAGAACGATACGTACTAGGGAACCGAGTACTTTCACCCGTTCAGGCGGTGCCTTGTCAATGTCCCGAATCAATCCCATATCAAACTTGAGAACATCGGGCGGAGCGTTACAAAGTTCTGCCAATCGGTTTTGACCCGCACCGAAATCATCGTATGCGATTTGGATATCAAGATCCTTTAATCGGCTTTTCATTTCGAACATTTCGGCAACGCTCGTGATGGCGGACTCATGTATTTCAAGAGTGATGGGGACATCCGCGGTCATACTGCGGACCTGGGCCATCGACTCCATTAGGCCCGGCTTCCCTAATTCTAGTGGGTGGGTATTCACATAGATTCTGCAGGAATCAGCAAGAGCCATTCCCTCTCGGATTCCTTCCCATCGCAGCATCTGACTCAATTCAACTTCTAGATTTAACTTGGACGCCGCACCGAAAAGAGCGGCACTCGTCTCGAGACCAAACATCCGACTTCTTGCAAGGACTTCGTAGCCGAGGATGGTTCCGCCATCGATGGTGACGATCGGTTGGAAAAACGGGGTGACGAGCCTCTTTTCCATCAAGCGATCAAACTGAACCAGTGCCAACGCTTGGTCGCAGACGTCCTCTGCAAGCGTGTTGGAAGCGGTCACGTGGTCATCGCAACGGACTCGGAACGCCATGTCGGCGAACTGCAATAGGTCATCCGCCTTGAGCGTCACCATATCGGTTATCCGGCGACCATTTACGTAGGTTCCATTGGTACTTTGCCTGTCAATCAGGATGAGTTGTCCATCGCGGCTCGTTAAGTCGGCGTGGTGACTTGAAACTGTTTTTGATGGTAACTGAAGGCTACAGCCAGCTTTCCGACCTATCGAAAAAGGAACAGGGTGAACTACCGTTAACGCGTTCGAAACTTGATTTCCGACCGAAGCAAGAATCCAAACGGTTTTGGTATCGGCATGCACGCTTCGTCGCGCAGCGGTCGAGATCGGTTTATGTACTTGGGCAAATTCGCTAATCATCGGCATAGCCATCTAGAAATCGATCGCATCAGATTTAACGGTTAATCCGGGGAATCATGAACGGAGGGTGCAACGACCCCTGTGTACTCTAGACCATAAATTGCGCACGATCAGAGAATCTAGTTATTTTGTGCCGCTGTTTGGACAATCTCGCGCCTATCTTTCCAATTGCATTCATTCTATCCCGTGTTTTCAAGCCGATAGAACGCGAAGTCCGAAATGGGCCCTTTATCAAATAGGTGGGTCGCCATCTTTTCATTTCAGTTTGGTTCGTTCGCTCAGTCAGTAGGGATTATTTATGAATCCATTGTTTGGAATCCGCGACACGTCAGCCGCAACCGGTCCCGTTTTGCCTGCTGCCCTAAATGAAGATGCGTTTTGGCCATACGAGCCAAAGTCACTTGAGGAGTGTGGACTTTCGGAAATGGTAATTGAGTCCTTGGTTCTGCAATCGTTTCTC
>JANMNR010000596.1:0-8771 GCA_031368325.1 Pirellula sp. | reverse complement strand
GATTCGGCCAGTCGTGTACTCGGCCGGTTGGAAGCTTTTCGCTACTGTGTTGCCACAGCATCTTTCCGTCCTTTTCATCGAAACAGATCAAGCAACCTAAGTCGACGGTGTTTGGATATCGCTTGATGTATCCGTTGCCATTGTTGGTGCCGACATAGACTTTACCATTGGCGACGACTGGATTGCCGTAGGTCTCGGAACCGAGGGGGCTGGACCAGCGGATATTCTTGCCTGTCTTTACGTTGAAATCGATAGGCAAGGCACCAGTCTCGGGAACATTGTTTCGTTCGGGCGAACCACCCCATTGGGGCCAATCTTTTGAGCCAACTTTCATTTTGGCGATTGCCGCTTTTGCGATTGCTGTCGGATCGTAATCGTCTGCATAAGCTGAAATCGCTCCGAAGCTACCGAAAGCGCCAACCCCACAAAGCGTAAGAGTCTGAAGTTGGAAGTATCGCTTAAATGCCAATCGCATAGGGTTTGCCTTGTTTGCCGAGTAATGTTGAATTGGACCAAGGGTTTAGTCAGAACTGTTGAGTCTAAGCCGAGAATTATAACCTAAGGGACAGCGGCCAGGGAATAGAGTGAATGGCTGGACTTTTTCGACGGGTTTAGTGACGATGGACAAAAGTGGGATTTCTACCGTGGCTAAGTTGCAATTTCGTTGCTTGCCGGTAAACCAAGGCCAAAATACAATGTTCAGTGAGCGATTCACGCTAGGTCCGTACTCCCCATCTTCCCATCCCATCAGATTTCCAGCCACTCTATGCTAAACCAATTCTCTCGACGCGATTTTCTTAAAACCTCATCAATCGGTCTTGGTGCTGCTTTGGCAATCCCCAAGAGCACTCTTTTCGCACAAGCTGAAAAGGCAAAACCGTTTAAGATCTCCTTGGCACAATGGTCACTTCACAAATCGCTTCAGCAGAAGAAGCTCGACAATCTGGACTTTGCAAAAGTAACCAAGGAAAGATTCGGAATCGACGCCGTTGAGTATGTGAACCAGTTTTTCAAGGACAAGGCCAACGACGCAACCTATCTGGCCGAGATGAAGAAACGAACGAGTGACCTCGGCGTCACGAATGTACTGATTATGGTGGATGGCGAAGGTGCACTGGGCGACGTTGATGAACAGAAACGTAACAAGGCCGTTGAAAACCACTACAAGTGGGTCGATGCTGCAAAATACCTCGGCTGCCACTCGATCCGAGTCAATGCCGAAACGAAGGCCGATTACGAAGAGGGCAAAAAACTGGCGGCCGATGGGCTCCGACGATTGTCAGAGCATGCAAAGCCACTCGACATGAATGTTATCGTCGAGAATCACGGTGGCTTGAGCTCGAATGGCAAGTGGCTCGCCGAGACAATTCGCATGACGGGCATGTCAAATTGTGGAACTCTTCCAGATTTTGGCAATTTTTACGAATACGATCGTTATCAAGGTGTTACCGACCTAATGCCGCTTGCAAAGGCGGTCAGCGCCAAAAGCTATGACTTCAACGAAGCTGGCGACGAGACCAAAATTGATTTCATGAAGATGATGAAAATCGTGATGGATGCCAATTATCACGGTTGGGTCGGAATTGAATACGAAGGCTCCAGAATGAGCGAAGACGATGGTGTCATGGCTACTAAAAAGTTGCTCGAAAAATGCATGGCAGCGTTGGGCTAGAGCGAGTTCTTGATGCCAACCGAAACGATCCGATCCTCCGAAATGTCACCTTCCATGGATCACGAATTTCAAAGTATCCTGCTGGTGGACGACAGCTTTGTATTGCGTGATCGGTTGGCAATGGCATTTGAGGAACGTGGGTTTCGTGTGTCGGTTGCAGGTACCTGCGATGAAGCTATCGAGGTGTTTCGAGCGGACCCGACAGACTTAGCAGTCGTCGATTTGCGGATGCCTGGTCGAACAGGATTAACGGTCATTGCAGATCTCAAGGCGATCCGCCCCGATGTCCAGGTTTTGATTTTGTCGGGTTTCGGAAGCATCGCTACAGCCATTGATGCAATTCGCTTGGGAGCCGTCAATTTCCTGCCAAAACCGGCTGATGCCGACGACATTCTAAGTGCTTTCAAGCGTGGCGGGACGGAAGTGCAAATCGTCGAGAATGACGATCAGATCCCGGTCCCGACGTTAGCACAAGCGGAATGGGAGCACATTCACCGTATTTTGGCAGATTGCAGCAACAACATTTCCGAGGCTGCGCGCCGCCTCGGAATTCATCGAAGATCTCTTCAACGTAAACTCCGCAAGAGAGCGCCTGAACCACCGAAGCAAACCGAGGAATAGAAGTACAGTTCGCTTATCCGTCGCTGAGCGGCTGCGAACTACGCAGATACGCAAGCAAGTCGGCAATCATTTGATCTGATAGTTCATTAAGCATTCCTTCTGGCATGAGCGATGTCGATTGCTGCAGCATTTGCTCCACCTCCGATTTTGAAATGACATGCGACTTACCATCGACGGCTTTGAGGGTGAATTGTTCATTGGATTGGTTTTCTAGAAAACCGGTCAAAACTGTTCCGTCCTCTAATCGAACGCCGACCGTTTGATATCCCTCGCGTATCTCGAGACTTGGCGCGATGATGTTGCGAACCAAAGTTTGAAGCTGGTCTCGTTGATAGCCCGTCAAATCGGGGCCAATCTCACCACCTTCGGCATAGAGTTTATGGCATCGTGAGCAGCTTGCTTTGAATTGTGCTTTGCCTCGATAGGGGTTGCCCTCCAATGGTTCGACACGTGCAAGTAAACTTGCGACATCCTTTTGCGCTTGCACCAAGTCAGGGCCCGTCAGTCCAGGGTAGAGTTCGCCAACCCGGGCCTGTAGCGTTCCATCTTCGTGGAGTCGCATTGCCCTAACGCACTCAATCGGCATCGATTTCGGATCCACTCGATTGGCAACAGCCGCATCAAGCCAAGCTCGAGTCCATTCTCTGCGTGCCCCCAAGACCGAACCCGCCACAGCCCGCAGTGCAGGCGACAACTCTGGCCAAAGACTGATGATGGCATCAGATACCTTTGAGTCGTCAAAGCTTGCCAACGAAGAAAGCGCAGAGGACCGAATCGACTCGGTCTCTTTCACGTTGCTCACAATTTTCAAAAGGCTGGGCAACGCCTCTGTGTACCGCAATTCGCCAACGAGTTGCACAAGTTGCGTTCTCAATGCAAACGGCGCCTTGGTATCTAACAGCAACACGAGACATTGTTGTTTCGCTTCGCTATCTCCTCGCCGCAACCTAAGCGTCAAGGAGGGCTGCCCCATCCCAATGAGCGCATCGATCACGGGATCTGGGACCCCCAGCAACGATCTGCCAACGAACGCTCTTTCAAACGCTTCGATTGCGTTCTTGGCGGCATCAGCTCGATACGTTGGCGGTAGTTTTTCAATTTCTTTTAGCACGAAAGTTACAGCCTTCATGCTGGATGGAGTGTTCGCTTTGGCCCAAATCTCAACCAAGTTGGGCACAATTCGATTTTTTATCATGGTGCTTTTCCAAAACGATTCAGACCAAGGCAGCCGACTTATGACGAATTCAGGAGTCCCGGAGTGCGGCTCAACGGCCCACCAAACCATCAATGGCAACGAGATGTCCGATTCCGGAAGTTCGCGTGATAAAAGCGAGGCCACAATCGCGAGTGCATGCTCGCCTCCGAGCCGTTTGGCAGAGCTTGCAATTTGGCACAATACCTTTACGTTTGTTTCGGATGCCGCCAGCGATGCTATTGTCAATGCGGTTGAATCACTCACGTTACGATCATCGCAAACCAATCGTACCGTCCAAGCGCGAACGGATGGATTCTCATGAGACAGTAGTTTGCTCAGGCCCAACGAGTCGACACCTGAGGCCAAAATGGAGTCGTCCAACCAACCGCACGCGTGCGCGGTCCAAAGCGACTCGAGCGCCAGCTGTCCACCCGCATGGATCGCTTTTTCGATTCCGCTTCGCAGTTCATCCTTGAGCGGGTGTTTGGAAATCAGCTCTCTTGCTTTCCAGCGTTGCCAGCGATACGGATGGTTCAAGGTTGCATTCAAATAGGCGAGTGTTTTGTTGTCATTACCATTTGCAATCTTGGAGTCCCAGGCGAGTGCCGAAGGCTTTTGTTTGGGTGCTAATCGATAGACTCGGCCATGATCGCGATCCATTTTTCCAACATGCGCGTAAAGATGCGCTACCTGAAAATCGTACCAATCGCAAATGTATGCTGAGCCATCGGGCCCATCCTGAATTGCTACCGGGCGGAACCATTTATCATCGGAGGCCACGATATCGGCGATATCCTTGGTCTCAAAGGTCGAACCCAGTGTTAGCAACTCAGTCTGGATCAGTTTGCCATGCAACGGATCAACGGCGAGCATCGAACCTGGCATTGCCGCGTCGAATGCCGTCCCGTTGGTGAGCAGCATCGTATGGGTAAATCGTTGGATGGGCGCATGCCGCATCGGATCGAGATATCCGAATGAATTTGGATTTGATAGGCCGCCGTGCTTATTGAATCCCTTTCGATAGTATGCGTCTTGCAAATAGTGAAATCCGCGGGTGTCCCCTCCGTTGTGCCCTGAAAAGATCTCTCCCTCGTCATCGAAGGCTACGCCAAAAGCGTTGCCACCACCCTCGGCAAAGATTTCGTACTGGTGCGTCACTGGGTGGTATCGCCAGATCGCTTGTCCAAGTGAGCGTTTGGGCGTCTCTTTGGATGCGTAACGCCGCACATTGCCGCTGACCGTGCTTCCTTGTGCAGCATACAGCCAACCGTCAGGTCCCATGCACAAGCTGTTGACGACCGAGTGGGTATCCTCAAGTCCAAATCCCTCCAAGTGAACTTCGGGCAGTCCGTCTGCTTTGAGATCGCGATCTTTATCCGTATAGAACAGAAGATAAGGCGGATTCAATACCCAAGCACCATCGCCCGTTGGAACCACGGAAGTTGCGATGTTGAGGCCATCTACAAAAGTAGTTTCCGTCTCAAGAGATCCGTCGCCATCTCGATCTTCATGGACCGTAATTTTATCTGCTCCAGGGACGCCGCCAAAACCCGGCGGGAGTGGAACCGAATCATAAACAGTGCGCCAAAAGTTATCCCGACTAAGTCGTTTCAATCCCGCGGGATCCGGGTACTGCAGGTACTGAACGACCCACAATCGTCCTTGCGCGTCATGCACTGAACTAAGGGGTTGGCTAATCTGCGGGTCTGAGAGAATCGAGTCCAGCGTGTATCCGTCGGCTAGTCGAAATTTCGACATCGCATCGACCGAGCTTAGCGCGGGGCCTTGACCTTGATCCTCCGGTTGCTGCATACCGCTAACGAGGTTCGAAAAAAGGAGTAAACCCGTCGTGATGACAATGTTTATCCCCCGCGTCAACGTCACCAAATTATGCTTGACCATGGTATCCAACCCTCGAGTGAACTTGCACCAATTCCCAGACCGTCGCACCCGAGGCTTAGGGCTCGAGCGGTTACACATTGCAGCAGCCGAGGCTTCTACGTCGTACCAGCCTTGGCTATACGAACGACAGGATTCCCAAATGTGCTCCCGCCACCAAGGTCAGTTAGACGCTCGGTCGTAATGTCGTTTAGACTCTTTCGATCAGGAGCTAGTTTTGGCCACCATTGACCCAGAGCGATCGCCACACCTGGTTTGCCATCTTCGCTGACCATCGCTTTGCGGAGGATGCTGCCGTTGAAACTCGTTACGGTAACGCGGTCGCCGTCGGCAATCCCGAGCGGCAACGCATCGGTTGGGTGGATAATAATCTGCGGCTCGTCTCCCGCCATCTTGATCACACTGGGCACGTTGCCCATCGACGTATTCAGAATGAACGGACCAGGTGGCGAAATCAGTCTCAATGGATACTCCGCGGTGGGCTGCACTTCAAAATCCAATTGCTTCGGGGGAGGTGAAAAACGAATCTTGCGGTCCGGAAATTGACTCCCATCAGAGTAGGGCAAATAGGGACTGGGAAGCTTCAGCTTGATACTTCTTTCCGTGATCAGTCGTTCGGCCGTTATCCCCGCAAGCCTTGGGTTCGGATCCGTTAACAACTCCTCAACTAACTCCTTTGGCGTCCAATACAAACAATCGTCTTGAAAACCCATCCGACGTGCTAGCTCGGTGAAAACCCATCGATTCGACTTCGATTGTCCTCGTGCTGCAACCACCGGCTCCGAATACTGCAAATAGTAATGACCATACGAGGTGTAGACGTCTGTATGCTCAAGAAATGTGGTTGCTGGCAACAAGTAATCTGCGTAATCGGCAGTGTCGGTTTGGAAGTGCTCTAACACCACAGTAAAGAGTTCTTCATTACACAGTCCACGCCGGACCCGTGATGAATCTGGAGCGACGGCGGCTGGATTGCTATTGTAAACGAATAGTCCGCGGATGCGGGTCGTCTCGGGCTCTAGCTCGCTCGCCAATAGGGTCATGTTCACGGTGCGTGTCCCAGGCTTGATCAGGTGACTACCCGAGACCCGATTTGTGTTCAAACCAAAGGCTCCGCTGGTTGACAAACATCCACCACCACCTCGCCTCTTCCAAGCCCCAATGAGCGAGGGCAAAAGCGTGATCGCCCTCAACGCATTTCCGCCACCCTCGTTGCGAGTCATACCGTACCCAACTTTGATGTACGGTGCGTCGCTGGTCGCAAAGCGGCGCACCATTTCCCTCAATGCCGTTAATGGCACATCGCAATAGGTAGCGGCACGTTCGAGTGACCATTCACGGCATGCATCGCGGTACTCAGCGATTCCGAGAGCAAATTCATCCAAGTAGCTCGTGTCCTGCCAGTTGTTTTGAAAAATTGCGTTGCCAATCGCTAAGGCTAACGCCGCATCGGTGCCTACTTTGATTTGCCAATGCTCGTCCGCGAAACGTGAGGTTTCGTTGCGATAGGGATCGATATGTAGAATATGGCAACCGTTCTTTTTGGCCGCTTTGAGGAACGGTGCAACGTGGGAGTTGCTGCGAAGGGCGTTGATTCCCCAAAGGACGACGTACCTGGAATGAACCAGATCTTCCGGATCGGTTCCCAATTTGTTTGGGCCGTAATTGGCTTCCCAAGCAGCACCGCCCGTCGCGGCACAAATCGTCTGGTTTAGTTCCAATGCTCCGAGCTTGCGAAAGAAGGCCGAGGGAGAAGAGCCCTCGATGACCCCCATGGTGCCACCGTAACTGTAAGGCAAAATGGCCTGAGAACCATGCTTCGCAACGATCGACTTTGTTCGATCCGCGATCTCATCTAGCGCGGTTTCCCATGAAACCGTTTCAAATCGTCCTTCCCCTTTTTTGCCAATGCGTCGCTGCGGCATCAACAATCGATCATTCTGCTCTTGTCGTTCTGGATATCGAGCCATTTTGGCGCATGCAAACCCCTGTGTAATGGGATGGGATGGATCGCCAGCGAGGTGGGTGACGCGATCGCCTTCGACGGTAATGTGCAATGAGCAAGCGTCAGGGCAATCTAACGCACAAATGGTCGGCAATACAATTTTGGTCATGAAGGTGGCTTATTGCTTGCTAAGCGAAATGTTTCGAATGGGAGTCGCGGGCGTTCCAAGTTTAACGACTTTCCAGGCAAAAGCCATAAAACGAATGTCGATTCGCTTCGCACAAGACGACCTTGACCCCGACAGCGTAAATTCGCTATCTATTCACATCCGTTTTCATTCTCATTTAACCCTGAACCTACCTCAAGGCGAACGCATGCTTCTTTCGATTGTGCTGCCCGTCTACAACGAACAAGAAGTACTGCCAGTACTTTTTGAAGTTTTGCCGACCGTTCTCGAAAAGATCGGTTGCGACTACGAACTGATCTTCGTCGATGATGGAAGTCGCGATGGGACTCGCACACTTCTCAACACCATTGCAAAACGAGACAGTCGGGTCAAGGTCCTAGGTTTCAGTCGCAACTTCGGTCAACAGGCGGCCATCACAGCCGGTTTGGATTTCGCAAATGGTGACGCCGTGGTGGTGATGGATGCCGACATGCAGGATCCACCCGAGTTACTCGAATCGATGGTAGATCAATTTAAGCAAGGGTTTGATGTCGTCTCCACCCAACGCATCGCACGCGATGGCGAAAGCGCTTTCAAAAAAATCACTGCTTCCGCTTTCTATTCGTTTATGCAGAAAGCGGTGGATGAGCGGCTGCCTCCGCAATGCGGCGACTTTCGTTTGTTCAGTCGAGGTGCCGTCCATGCCATCCGAAAATTCCGCGAACAACATCGATTTATGCGCGGCTTGGTCGCTTGGCTGGGGTTGCGAGAAACAATCATTCGTTTTCATCGTCCGGCTCGCGCTGCTGGCGAAACAAAGTACTCACCGATTAAGCTTGCTAAGTTGGCCTGGACCGCTATATCCTCGTTTTCGGCGATGCCACTCAAAGCCTGCTTGTACGCTGGATTGCTGTTGAGTCTGTTTGGCGTTGGCTATTCACTCTATGCGATTTACGCCGCAATCTTCGTAACAACCACCGCGCCCGGCTGGAGCTCACTCGTCTGCTTCCAATTGCTCTTTAACGGAGCAACGCTCACAGCGGTCGGCTTGGTCGGGGACTACGTAGGCCGTATCTACGATGAGTCCAAACAACGCCCACTTTACGTGCTTGGTGATTCGGTCAACATTCAAGCCTCAGGTTGTGCACACCGAGTGGTGTGGATCAATCCGCCGGACGATGCCACTGAACAGCATTCGCATTTGTTCCGTAAGCCGCAATGGCATGTCGAACAGTCCGATGCAATGACATCGGTCGCAGCAAATCGCGCAGCA
>JANMNR010000589.1:0-6152 GCA_031368325.1 Pirellula sp. | reverse complement strand
AATCACATGAATGCACACAAGATCAAGCAAGACATTTGCGAAATGGGCCGAAGGCTCTACAACAAAGGCTTCGCCGCTGCCAACGACGGAAACATCACAGTTCGTATCGGCGAAAACGAGGTGCTTTGCACTCCAACGATGCATAGCAAGGGATTTCTAAAGACAGAAGACATTTGCACCATGGACATGTCCGGCAAGCAGACGTCTGGTATCAAGAAGCGATCCAGCGAAGCCTTGTTGCACTTGGAGATTTACAAGAAGCGAGACGATATCAAGAGCGTTGTGCACTGCCATCCGCCGCATGCGACAGCCTTCGCCGTTGCACGTGAGCCGATTCCACAGTGCGTTTTGCCCGAGGTAGAGGTGTTCCTCGGCGACGTTCCCATCACTCGCTACGAGACACCGGGAGGAAAGGCGTTTGCTGAAACGATCCTTCCATTCGTTGAAAAGACCAACGTTATCATCTTGGCAAACCACGGTACGGTCAGCTACGGCGTAGATGTCGAACAGGCTTACTGGTGGACCGAGATTCTCGACGCATATTGCCGGATTTTGATGCTGGCTCGGCAACTGGGCAACGTTTCCTATTTCAGTGAAAAGGAAGAACGAGAATTGCTCACGCTCAAGCAACAGTGGGGTTGGGCCGATCCACGCAACACCGACGAATACAAGAACTGCGATGTGTGTGCGAACGACATCTTCCGCAATTCTTGGAAAGAATCGGGTGTTCAGCGTCGAGCGTTTCCCGCACCGCCACCGATGCCAGCGATCAACGCCAGCAAAGTCGAGCAAGCCGTCAGTCTATCGATGGCTGGCATCGCCCCAGTGCTCAAGGCAAACCAATCGCAAAGCTCAGGTAGCGGACTTGCTGGCATCGACCAAGAAGAGCTAGTAAAAATGATCACAGCCCAAGTCATGAAGCAACTAGCTCAGTAAACCCAACTCCCGTTTACCTGAAACCCGTCGGCGACGGCGCAAGTCGTTTGACCCGGAGCCATCTGCGACCTTGCCAAGCGGCTCCTTCGCAAAGCCCACGACCAAACCCCAAATCAACCACCACTAAATCCACTAATCCGGAAACCCAATATGAAAGTCAGTATCATCGGCGGCGGCGGCCTAGTCGGCTCCTGTGCAGGTTTTGCCTTGCAATGCGGCGGCATCGTTCGCGAGATCGCATTGCTTGACTTGAATGCCAACTTGGCAGCAGGGCAAGCCCTGGACATCATGCACGGCGGACCAAGCGTTGCTGACCAATGCATATCGTCTGGTGGATACGAACACATCCCAACATCCGACATCATTTGCATAACAGCCGGTCTCCGGCGCAAGCCTGATGAGTCACGACTCGACCTTATCAATCGCAACACCGATTTGTTCGTCGGGATACTCGACGATGTCAAGAAGGCTGGCCCCAAACCATCGGCCATCGTCTTGGTAGTATCGAATCCAGTCGATATTTTGACGTTTGTTGCTGCAAAAAAACTAGGACTTCCGGCAACGCAGATACTTGGCCTGGGAACGCAACTCGACACGATACGTTTCCGTTCATTGATCGCAGAGCAGTTAGGAACGGCACCGACTCAAACGAATGCCCTGATTTTGGGCGAGCATGGCGACAGCATGGTTCCCGTGTGGTCGAGTGCGACGGTCGGTTCGCTATCGCTCGACAAGTATCCCGGTTGGAACAGCATGTTGGCCGAAAAGATCTTCGCACGAACCAAGCAATCTGGAGCAGAGTGTATTTCGAAAAAGGGTGGCGCTGGGTTTGCGGTGGGTATCGCGATTCGCGACGTAATTCATGCCATTGCGTTAGATCAGCATCGCATTTTGCCAGTGAGCACCGTTCAAGATGGAGCTTGCTATGGCATTCGGGACGTTGCTATTTCGGTGCCGACCATTGTTGGACGAGCGGGTGCGGTCCAGCGTGTTGAAATCGAACTTTGGCCAAAAGAGTTGCAGGGGCTCAAGTCCAGCGCTTCAGCGATCAAACCAACGTTGGACGCGGTGATCAAACGGATCGGAGGCTAACCCCCAATTTCGAATCGTCTTTATTCCTGAGTATGTAGGCCACATTCCGTCTTGCCGGTTCCGCTCCAGCGCCCGGCGCGCTCGTCCTCGCCGAAGCCGGTCGGACGTGTGCAGGATGTTGGGCTGCAGCCGATGCTAATGTAGCCAGCGTCATGCAATGGGTTGTAAGGGATCTTGCTCTTCGAAATGCGATCCCATACGAGTTTTTTTGTCCAGTTCGCAAGTGGACTGATTTTTACCAAATGGAACTTTTTGTCCCAGCCCACAATGGGTGCTGCGGCACGATCGGGACTTTGGTCTCTCCGAATGGCAGACGCCCAAGCATGCATTCCGTAGGCGGCCCTTTTCAAAACCGTGATCTTGCGATCAAAGCAGCATTGGTTGGAATTGGTCGCGTAGAGCGGCCCTCCATGCAGCTTCTCGTATTCGAATACAGTCAGATCCGGCTTTAGTAGCTCGACTTCTATCCCGTACAACTCGGCGACCTTATCTCGCAAAGCCAGTGTCTCGGCAAACTGATAGCCCGTGTCCAAATTAAACACCCAAGTCTTGGGCGAGATTCGCGATAGCATTTCCAGAATCGTCATCCCCTCAGGACCAAACGCGGTGGCCATCGTGAACTTGTCGCCGTACCGTTCGATTGCCCAGATCAAGACCTCTTCGGGAGTGGCCGTCTCAAGCCGTTGGCTATGCTCGGCCAAATCCGCGAGTACCTCAGGGGTTGGAAACAAAGGTGGATCGGCAGCTTGTGAGCCAATCAATTCGCTTGGTGATCCATGACTGCCGATGGGTTGTCCCGCTGGAGATGGGTCGTGCAGAGGGCGAGGCCGATCGGACAATTTGGTTCACACAAGGGGGGAGCGGGTTGGTAATTTACAGTGGTTATGCGTGGCCAATAATACATGGGGACAACTCCCAAGGTCAAGCTGAAGCAATCCGGCGCTGACGAACAAGCCTGGATCAGGTACTCTGTTTAGCCACACCAAACTCTCAATGATCGAGGTCCAAAATATGCCGATTTACGAATTCTATTGTCCTCCTTGCCATACGATTTACAGTTTTTTCGCTCGCTCGATGAACCAGGCAGTCGCACCCAAGTGCCCCAAATGCGGCCTCAAAAAACTGGAAAAAAAGATCTCTCGCTTCGCCATTTCCAAGGGGCTGACCGAGAGTAGCAGTACGCCGGACCCATTTGAAAACGTGGACGAAAGCAAAATGGAGCAACTCATGGCCGAAATGGCGCCCCACTTAGAGGAGGGAGGAGAGGGTCCCGAGGACCCTCGGCAAATGGCCAACGTCATGAAAAAGATGTTTGAATTGACCGGAATGCAACCAACCGGAGCCATGTTGGAAGCCATGAAACGAATGGAAGCAGGAGAGGACCCAGACAAAATCGACGAAGAAATGGGGGATGCGCTAGACGGTGACGGGGATCCCTTTGCGGCTCCGCAGGGCAAAGGGAAAAAATTGTCACGATTCTTCGAAGCCCCCAACGTCGATCCAGAATTGTATGACCTGTAGCTACTTTGGTCGGTCCATCTTGGTGACCTTGACTACGACAATTTCCTGAGGAGCATTTTCTTCCGTTTTTCCTGAGGCGACAACCAAACTTTTCCCGGACGCTAAGCTGATCGAAAACCCTATCTGCCTAGTTCGGTAAGCTGGTGGTACGTTTACTTTGCTGCTGGTCGAAGCCGAGGGGAGCTCGGTTTTTGTCGTCGTCGATTTATCGTAGTGGAGTATCAGATCGCCGTCCTTGAGTTCGATCGGCTTAAGAGAAAGACTAAAGCCGGCACATGGCTCGGTGTTGTTCTCCTTTACGCTGACCATCGCAGTCTGTCCGCCTTTGCAAATCAATTTTGGCCGAGATAACGTCCTCACCGAGTCGAGTTTTTTCATACTGGTTGTAAAGTTGTCGACGTCTTCACTTGATGGGGTTACAAACTCTTGACAGACCGATACGGATAGTGCCGAAGCTTGAACGACAGATCCGTCTGACGGTGAGTTAGAATCCGCCTTAAACAAGCTATTGATGTAAGGTATCTTTGATAGGATTGAAACGTCCCGGTTTCGGGTTTGATCTTGTTGGCCAGCTATTGGCAATATTGGCAATCGCTCGGGGTGTCCGATTTCTCCCTCAACACCAAGATCCGACTTGACTGTTCCGCCAATCGCTTTCGCCGGTACATTTTGTTTGAAAGCTTTGGACTTGGATCCCGTTGTCTGCTTTTCGAGCCAAAACGTTAGTTCCTTTTCGGCTGGTGAATTGCCGCCTACTTCGATGATCTCTACTTCCAAGAACAAAGTTGATTTTTCACCATCGGCCTTTTCGTCGAATTGAAAATCTGACTTTGCCATGAGCGCAACCATAGAATCCGGCATGCGATCGCCCAGCGAGTTCTGAACCTTCAATGCCTTCGTTGTGTCTTCAATCTGCACTCGATTTGTCTCCGCCTTTTCTGGAAACTGACCTTTCAACTGCTCGGGTGGCTGAGCCACCGCATAATGTGCCCCGGGCAGTACCGCAATGGCGGCAACGATGGCAGTGCACCAAACCCACCATGGCGAACGACGACGACTTCCTTGTCCTAAACGCATGATTCTCTCCAATCGAGCTGAGGTAATATCCACCGGTCGCACGCCCGGCAACGCCGGGGCAACGCGCAACAAGTGCTTTCGTTCCAGCACATCCAACAAACTTCTCGCATAGATCGCCGGCTTGCATTGCAGCGAAGCGATCGTTTCTTCGTCACAGCATCGCTCTGATTCGATTGTCACGCATCGCGATGCGAACCAAACCATGGGATGAAACCACGCAAGGCTGCAGGCCAGCGATTGAATCAACGCGATGAACAAGTCACCGCGTCGCACATGGATCATCTCATGAGCGATGAGCGGTTCCAGTTGCAATTCTGTTTTCCCAATCACGATGACTTGTGGCAAAACGATGACAGGGCGAAACAAACCGTAAACAGCCGGGCCCACCGAACTCGTTACAACTCGAACGCCAACCTTCTGTCTCAGTTGCAACTGCTTTCCAAGTCTCGCAACACAGCGTGCCACCTCGGGCGGTGTTGCTATCGTTGTCCGACGGATCTGCCTTAGAAAAATATAGAATCGAATGAACCCTACCAACGCGAATACAGCTGCGACACCAAGCCACACAATTACCATTGCCGGTCGTAGGTCCCTCGAGACACCTACTTTTGTCGGAGTCCCGAACTGCGTTGGGATTGGAGTCTCCGGACGGCCTCTCTCCGAGTCAATTGAAATGGTAGATGTGGGCAGTATGCTTGAACTCTGTTCCTTCGATGGCTTTGAGGCGTTGCCAAGTTGATTGAGAACGGTAGTCGGAGACCATCGGCTAAACAGGCCAACGGGGCTGCTCCAAATAGGCGGTGTCAAGCATTTAATGAGTACCAACGTCCAGAGCATATGCGATACGTGAGAACGTTCGCGTGTCGCATATCGCACGACCAACCAGACGATTCCGGCGAGCACAGCGACTTGCCAAGTTTGTGCAATCACAAAAGAAAGGACATGATCTGTCGTCATTTCTTCGCTCCTTCCTTTTCCAAGCGGTCCAGCAACTCCCGCAATTCGCTTAACCCTTTCCCGTCAATGCCGCGATCCTCGATGAGGTGTCGCATGAGCGGCATAGTCTCCCCGGCAAAAAGCCGATTCACCAAGTCATCGACCGTCTCGCGGATAACTGTCAGAGCCTTCGTTCGAGCGGAGTAAATGCGAATTCGCCCATCGAGCGTCGACTTTGCGTAGCCTTTGGATTCCAACCGTCGGAGGTAAGTTTGTACGGTGGCAAAGTCCATTTGCCGATCGGCAGGCAAAGCCTCATGAATCTGCCGAACCGACGCAGGGGCTTTCTCCCACAGGATTCTCACCACCTCCATCTCTCCCTTTGATAGCATTGGTCGTTCAACCATGTTGGTCCCTCTGGTGTTCTCAATCCGCGTACGTTTGTATGCGGCGAATTCTACGCGTACAGCCGTACGCGTTGCAACACCAGTTTGTGAGTCCTAGCTAGAGATTCAATCTAAAAATCTATTTCCCTAAGAGTCAAACGAAAACGATGCGACTTCCTCCCCCTCGCCCCGTTTCGGGGAGAG
>JANMNR010000526.1:0-9278 GCA_031368325.1 Pirellula sp. | reverse complement strand
AAACAACCGATCGACCATATCGCCGATCATGCTCTTGGAAACGTCTTCGAAAGGGCGAGCAGGTTTGAATCGAAAAGGGCGCTGTTCATTCATCTGAATGAGAAATCCCTTTTCAAACAAAATCCGAATCAATGTCGCAACAGTTGTGTACGCCAAGTCGCGGCCTTGTTCTTCCAACCTGGCCCGAATTTCGGTGGCGGTCAATTCTCCCCCATCCCAAAATACGTGCATCACTTCTAGCTCTCTTTCCGTTAGCTCTTTCGCTGGCGGCCTGACCATTCCAACCCTCGCTTATTTGTGTTTGGTTCCTTAGATTTGGTTTCATAGTAGAGAGTCCGAAAAGAAAAGTCAAATGCTTATTTGAAAAGAATTGGCTAGTCCTTTGTCCACATTAGAAATTGGGGTTGAGTTGAACGTGTACGACGGACTTCTAGTCCGTCAGTGCCAATCTTTGTCGACGGACTGAAAGCCGATTGGAAGTCCGTCGCAACTAAAAATCCAAGTTGGACAAAGCACTCAGTCGAGCGGCAGATGAACTCTTACCGTACGACGGACTTCTAGTCCGTCGTGTGTTTCGACGGACTAGAAGACCGTCGTACAGCAGGCAGGTCTAGCCGAGAAATGAGCCTGCATCGGAGTGAGCTCGAACGAAAGCCGTACGTTGGATTAACGTTTCATAGATACGGCTCTCTGCGTTGGTTTTTTCGCGCGATTAGTTACGACATGGCCGCTGCAATGACGATCGCGATTCCGATCATGACGGAGGCGACTACGATCGCAACCGCCACGTTTTTGTTCTCGCCGAGCTCTTTCTCTAAGTCGATCTTGGGAGTCAACCAGTCAAACACCTTGAACCCCAATAGCATCAATCCGATACCGACCAACCCAAAGATCGCCGTTGCGAGCAACGCTGCTCCGAAACCGCTCCAATCACTTATCAATGCAAACATCATGGCGATTACTCTTTAGTTTCTAGTTTGAGACTCAACACGTACTAACCAAAAAAGTGAGGGACGAAACGGCTGTCGTTTCCTGTTATCAACCCTCCATCCTCTCGAATTCCTATCCCAGCCGCATAGCCGTTGATCATCCAACTGCCGATGACAGGCGTCTGACCATCAAACTTGCGGATCGCATTGTAACGTTGATACACCGTACCGGTTTCGGACTCATGTTGCCCCGCTACGATGTTACCAGCCACTGCAATCTCCACCCCTTGCCCCTCTCGGCTTTGACAAGGCTTCCGCACGCAGTCGCCGGCGATGGGCGACATGGATGTTTCCAAAAGATAAGGACTGTCTGGATAGAGCTCCCACAACAAGGACATGATGGCTTTGTTGCTCAGCAGTACTTTCCACGGTGGCTCGAGCCATTTCATCCTTGTGTAGACCAAGTGCTTGCCAAAAGCCTCGTCAAGCATCCACTCCCATGGGTAAAGTTTGAATGCGCTCATGATGGCCTGATTATGAGCGTCAACGAACTGCTCCGAACGGCTATCGAAACCTAACTCCTCGATCGCCAGATACTCTGTTCGCACGCCCGCTTGAATGGCCGTATCGCGCAAGTAGTTGACATTCATATAGTCTTCGACGTGTCCTTCGGTTGACAAAAAGTACAGGACACTGCTGCTCTCAGTTAAAAATCGTTGCCAAGCTTCAATTAGCCGCTCGTGGATGGAGTTGAACTGATCCATTTCCGAACAGCAATCCTGCAGCCAATACCATTGAATGGCCGCAGCCTCGAGCAACCCAGTGGGCGTGTCTGCATTGTACTCCAGCATCTTTGGCGGACCTTCGCCATCGTACGCAAAATCAAAACGCCCCACGATTGTATGACGATCGGAGTCCCAACTCAAACGAATCCAATCGCGATAGAGTGGGTCGATCCTAAACAGATCCCACCTACCCTCGCGAATAACGGTTTCAACCGCATTCAAGCACATGCCATCTAGCGCATACGTCGCCGCTTCGATGGCATCGATTTCATGTTCATCGAATTGGTAACAAGCGCTTTCATCCCAATAGAGCAGACCATCAAAAGTATGGTAGTGAAGCCCCTGTGACTCAACAGTCCGTTTCCAGTCGGCTCGTGGCTGGCTTTTCAGTCGATGCATGACTTAGGTTATGAACTCGCACTTGAGGCATGGCTTCCGAATCCGCCATGTGAAACACTTGGCGAACTATGGGTCGAACTCGTATGTGCCGTTGAATTGTGGACAGTAGGCATACCGGCGCCTGTCGAGTGACCGGTGGACACATGCGAAGAGTTTTGAGCACCAAAATGTGAAGCTGGACCTGAGCCAGAAAAGAAGCCGGAGTTGGTAGGGCTCGAACGACCGGAACTCCATGAGGATCCAGATCGACCATAACCTGAACCATACCCCCAAAAGAACGGGTTGTAACCCCAACTCGATCCAGTGTGCGTGACGGTTTGTGGCTGAACCTGGTTGGGTTGCCCCACGGCCTGTTCCTCGAGGGGCTTTTCCGATTGAGCCATCAACGGATCGGGCACGAAAGCGGGCACATCCTCTTTGCGAGGACGGCAGCCCTGTAGAATCACTGCGGAACTGACCAGCAGCAGCTTTATTGCCCTGGTCGATCGTTTTTTGGTTGCTGGTTTCATGCTGTTTGTTTGGATCCTGGAAACTCGGTTCCACTACTAGGCCAAGCACTCGGGCAGTCAGGGCGCACTTTAATCAATTATTGGTATCGCAACAACCATACGCTCGAACGACGAGTGGCAGGTAAACGACGATAAGAAATCAGCCGTATTCAGCCTCGCCCCGAAAACCATCTTTTGCCTAATCATCATCATCTTACTGCAACAGTCTCCTTTGATGCATTAACAATATCCAGACGAGGCTTCGATTGTGATACCATAGCCATTGTCAATCATCTGGAGATCTGGTTTCGTGAAAGGAGCAGGAAGGTGACACAATCCGAACCAACGGCATCAAGGCGTGATTTCTTTAAAGCTTCCACGCTGGCCGCGAGCGGGTCCTTGGTTTATGCAATGCCCTCTCAACAGCGGGTCCACGCAACTGGCGACGAAATTCTCAAAGTTGGATTGATCGGTTGCGGCGGTCGAGGGACTGGTGCTGCAACGCAGGCGTTGATGGCGGACAGCCAAGTCAAACTGACCGCAATGGCAGATGCGTTCGAGGACCGATTGCAACAGAGCCTCAAGAGCTTGAACAAAACCGAGGCAATTACGGCCAAAATCGATGTCCCTCCCGAGCGGCAATTCGTTGGCTTCGATGCATACAAGCAATTGCTGGCCAGCGGTGTCGATGTCGTGCTGCTGACTACCCCACCCCATTTTCGTCCGATGCATTTGCAAGCGGCAGTAGCTGCGGGCAAACATATCTTTGCAGAGAAGCCATGTGCAGTCGACGCGCCAGGTGTGCATTCCGTTTTGCGAAGTTGCGAAGAAGCTAAGAGGAAGAACCTGGCCGTGGTGTCTGGTCTCTGTTTGCGTTACCACTTTCCCTACCGGGAGGCGGTGGATCGTATTCAAGCCGGTGGAGTTGGCGAGGTCCGAACACTCCTGGCTAACGACTATCGCGGACCGATTTGGGTCAAACCGCGTCAACCTGAGTGGACCGACATGCATTGGCAGATGCAGAATTGGTACTATTTCACATGGCTCTCTGGCGACTTCAACGTCGAACAGCACGTGCATAATCTCGATCTCTGCGCTTGGGTCATGGGCGACCAGTATCCCATCAAAGCGATCGGTATGGGGGGACGCGAGGTGAGAAAGGGACCGGAGTTTGGCAACATCTTCGACCACCACAGCGTCGTTTACGAGTACGCAAACGGTTCAAGGCTTATTAGCAACACGCGTCAGATCGATGGCTGCAAAAGCGATATCAGCGTGGCAATACTCGGCACCAAGGGAACGGCGCATCTCACAGAGCGCCGCAACGGAGTTCGCATCTCGGCTGAAAGCGATTGGCAATACAGAGGTGAGGAAAAGAACCTCTATCAAGTGGAGCACGACGAACTCTTTGCGAGCATCCGAGCAGGCAAGCCGATCAACAATGGCGAGTACATGGCCAAGAGCACGTTGCTGGCAATCATGGGGCGTATGGCAACTTACACTGGACAGGAAATAACCTGGGACATGGCTTGGAATTCAAAGGAAGATCTCAGTCCCCAGCGTTACGAATGGGGTGACATCGCCACGCCAGAAGTTGCAGTCCCTGGCGTGACAAGGTACTTTTGATTTTTCGTGCCCACGCTTTTAACGTAGCGTTTGACCATGAGCCGTCGGCGAATGCGTTCCGCGCCTCAACAATCTTTGACAACCATGAACCCTCTCCCACTCGCCAATACCTATCCACGTCGCTGCTTCGTAAAGTGTGCTGCAACAGCCTTCGTTGCGATGAGGTTGCGACAATCGCATGGCTGTCCCAACAACGGAGAGGATCGAAAGCCGACTTTATTTCAGCATGCATGCATGACGCTTCCATACAGCAACTTTCCGCTTGAGCGAGCATTAACCGGAATCCAAAGCGCGGGCTTTCGGTACGTGGCGTGGGGCGTGAATCATCGGGAGGCAAACGGCGAGCAGGTCCCTGTTATGGCGGAGGACGCGCCGCCTGAACGTGCGAAGCTCCTTGGCAATCGATGCCGCGACCTTGGCCTTGAGCCCGTCATGATGTTTTCAACAGTCTATCCCGAGCATCCCAATGGCCTGACCGTGCTGACCCACCGAATCAGACAAGCATCTGCGGGAGGAATAGGCCAAGTGCTGACCTTTGGGCATACGCAAGGCGGGAATCGGGCTTTATGGGTCGAGCGTTTGAAAAAGCTTGGTCCGATCGCTCACGATCACGGAGTAACGCTCGTTGTCAAGCAACATGGAGGAACAACGGGTACAGGCGAAGCGTGTGCGGAGATCATTCGCGAAGTGAATGACCCAAATGTCTGTGTCAATTATGACGCCGGAAATGTGATGGACTACTTGGATGTCGATCCCATCCCAGACATTCGCAAGTGCGCTGCCGAGATTCGCAGCTTTTGCATCAAGGACCACCGAAACTGGCCCAAGGACCAAGACTGCGGTCCGGGATTTGGTGAAATCGATCACTACCGTCTGCTGGAGGCCGTTGCCTTTAGAGGACTGACGATCCCGTTGGCCTATGAGAACCTTTCGGCACCTTTGGTCTCCAAGCCACAATCGCCGGAAGCAGTCGACCTCCTTGCGCGGCGAGCACGCGAATTTTTAGAGATCGTTATCTCAGGCCTTCAGCTACAGTCTTGAGTCATCGGGACGAAGAGATAGGATAGCCTTGCCATAGCCACTCTAACGCGTGAGGCAGAATCTGCGGTTTCGCATTGCCAACGCCATGCCCTGAGTTGAGGCAATAGAGATATTGATAGTGATAGCCCTTGGCTTTGAGCACGTTGGCCATCCGGTGGTTCGCTTCGACCCAGTCATGCATACCATCGCGCATGACATTGGGGTTAAAGTTATCTCGGTCACCTACTGCCATCCAGATACGAAGCGGCTTTGTAGCAGCCTCAGGAATGAGTTTGTTGTGGAATCCCCAAGCACCATCGGGGGTTTCGGGATTGAAGGGCCATTGCTGATTTACAAACGTGCCGGAGAAAGTCAGTACGCGATGATAGAGTTCGGGGTGATACCATGCCATGATGAGCGCAGCAGAACCACCGGAACTGTTGCCCATCGTCGCGCGGCCATCGGGATCTTTCGTTATCTTCACTTTATAGGTCTTTTCGACCAACGGCAGAATTTCATTCTCGATGAACTCAGCATACAAGCCTGACATCGTGTCGTATTCGCGTCCACGTTCATGACCTTGGGCGTCGCCGCCGCCACTCGCGATCATGACGGCAATCATGGCAGGTACTCTTTTCTGAGCGATCAGGTTGTCGAGAATTCGAGCGAGGTTCAAGTCGGGTTTCCCCATGGCAGGCCCATCATGTATGACCAGGAGCGGCGCCTCGCTTCCCGGCACGTACTGCGACGGGATGTAAACGGTAATGGTCCGCTTATAGTCGATTAGGTGTGTATCAACGATGAGAGTTTTGGGGTTATTTGGATCGACGGTGCCAAAGACGTCTCGTGCAATCCCAGGGTTAAATAGTTTGCATTCTTTGGAGTCCATGAGGAACTGAGCCACTTGGCCTTGCGGAACATCGTCGGCAACTTTTGTTTCCGGAGCCGCTGCATAATCGGGCCCCACAAGAAAATCGCCATCTGCATCTACGGGCGGATTCATGCCAGGCTTACCATCGAGGCGAGTGAACTTTGGAGCGCCAGACGCATTGAAGGGACGAGTCGGTGGCTGAGGGCGTTCCTGTTTTCTTGGTACTTGCTCCGTCGCTTGGTACGCATGAGCGCACATTTCAAGACCAACAAGTGCGAAACAAGCCGCATAGCAAACGATGCATTGAATAGTATTGTGTTTCATTTGATTGTTATGAATCCGCGGGGACTATGATGGGATACACTGCTGCTAGTATACTGGCACCATGCCACCTTGCGACAAAGGTTGAGTAAGTTTTGCTGAACGGAAGAGATTCATAACCATTTGGAATTGGAACGGTATCCCATCATGTTGCGTTCATTCTTCCTATCGTTGCTCGCAGTGCTCACTCTGTCCGTGTCCACGCAAGGCCAGTTGTTGCATTTCGCCGCGACGGGTTGCGGGCCTTACGCACCAGATGAGGAGCCAATGCTCGAACATCATGTCGAATTGGTGAGTCGTGACGGCAAGAGCGAGTTCCTCGTGCATTTGGGAGATGTTGTCACAGGAAAGAAATCGAAATGGCCGGAATCGCAATACGCGATCGTGGCCAACATCTTGAAAAAGTCCAGGAAGCCTGTGTTCGTCCTCCTGGGTGACAACGAATGGAACGACCTGGATGATCCTGCGGAAGGCCTGGAATTCTGGAATCGGCAATTTCGGAACTTTGAACGACACTTCTCGAATTCGCCAGACATGGCAAAGCAAAAATCCCGACCAGAGAATTTCGCTTTCGTTTCCCAGGGTGTTCTGGTTGTCGGCTTGAACATTGTTGGCGGCAAAGTGCATGACAAAGCAGAATGGGAAACTCGATTGCAACAAGATGCCGATTGGGTTTCGGAACAGTTTGCGCTTCATGGGACCGACGTGCGGGCTGCAGTGCTGCTCGCGCAAGCGGCCCCTACCGCTGCCCATGAGCTCTTCTTCAAGCAGCTCACGGCAAGTTGCAAAAAGTGGATCAAGCCGGTTCTTTACCTTCATGCAGATGGACACGTTTGGCAAGTCGAAAAGGCATGGCGTGCACCAAATCTATGGCGAGTGCAAACCGATCAAGTGAGACTTAACCCGCCAGTGCTTGTGACGGTTACGGAGGATCCAAACAACCCGTTCACGTTCGATCGTCGACTCGATATCGCATCGCGTCGCGAGCTGTTTGTGGATGATTTCCTCATTGATCAGCATCGAGGAACGACATTGAAACAGCATGCGCCCGAACCCAAAGAGGTTGCAATTGTTTGCGATGCTCCGTGGGAGGGGAACACATCCGCGTACTACACACTGATTGCAGACAGTGATCGTTTTCGAATGGTTTACCGAGGTGCTCACTTCGATGAGAAAACAAAAAAAGCCAGCCACCCGGAGTTCACATGCTACGCCGAAAGTCTTGACGGTATGCAATGGAGTAAGCCAAAACTCGGCATCGTGGAATTTCAAGGGGCAACGGACAACAATATCATCTTAGCTGGTGAGGGCACTCACAACTTTACTCCATTCCTAGATGCAAATCCCGATTGCAAGCCCGATGCTAAGTACAAAGCGTTGGCTGGAGATGCAAAGGGGTTAAAGGCATACAAGTCCGCCGACTGCATTCTTTGGACCTTGATGCAGGACAAGAACGTTATCACCAAGGGCGACTTCGATTCGCAAAACCTTGCTTTCTGGCATCCCACACAGAAAAGATACATCGCCTACCATCGTAAGTTCCGAGACGGTGTTCGCGACATCATGATGTCGGTCTCAACGAATTTTCTAACTTGGAACGATCCGCGGTTCCTCGAATATGGTGATGCTCCCAACGAGCAACTTTACACCAACGCAATTCAGACCTACTTTCGAGCGCCGCATATGCTGGTCGGATTCCCGACTCGATTTCAGCCCAAGAACGAACAGGTTGAGCCTATCTTCATGACCAGTCGTGACGGTTTGAGTTTTAGGCGATGGAACAAAGAGCTTATTCCCATCACGGCCCCCCAAGACCGCGGCGGGAATCGAAGCAATTACATGACAAACGGTTTGTTGCAGTTGCCGGGACAGACTCGAGAGTTGTCCGTTTACGCAACCGAAGCTTACTATACGGGTCCCGGCAGTCGTGTTCGGCGTTTCAGTATTCGAACCGATGGATTTGTGTCGGTGCATGCAAACGCAAAGAGTTGTGAGTTTATCACTAAGCCTTTTACCTTTGCGGGCAGTCAGTTGAAAGCAAATTTTGCTACTTCGGACGACGGATGTATTCGATTGGAGGTCCTTGATGACACCGCGGGTCACATTCCTGGATATTCACTTGCCGATTGCCGCCCCCTTACGGGCGACCACATCGAGGGAGTTGTGCAATGGAAATCGCCGATAGCATTACTGGAAAATCGACCGATTCGACTGCGAGTCGTAATGATGAAGGCAGATCTATTCTCGATTCAATTCGGAAATTGACGGATAAAAAAATGTGGTTTTGTTTGTATTCGAGACCATTTGCCAATGGTTGCCGATCACCGTCTCGTTTGCAAAATCCCATCATTCGGGCTGTGTCGATTTTGAGGAAAGCGAGACCGAGGATAACCTGCTGGTTTTTTTTTTGCTTTCGATCCCTTCAATTGCCGTTTTCCCAAGCTATCATTCTGCGAGAGCGGGTTTTCAGATTTTCGCGAATTTTTAACAAGAGGTGCATTTTGAGCAGCAAATTCCGTATGGAAAAGTTGGAAGAACGGATCGTACCTGGTGCTATGTATAGCGTCTGCGATGATGGTTCCGGTGATGATGGTTCCGGCGATGACGGTTCCGGCGATGATGGTTCCGGCGATGACGATTCCGGCGATGACGATTCCGGCGATGACGATTCCGGCGATGACGATTCCGGCGATGATGGTTCCGGCGGCTCAGGCAAGGGCGGCTCAGGCAAGGGCGGGTCCGGTAAGGGACGTTCGGGCAAGGGCGGGTCCGGTAAGGGACGTTCGGGCAAGGGAGTGTCAGGAAAGGGACGTTAAGGAAAGGGCGGGTCAGGTAAGGG
>JANMNR010000525.1:0-2006 GCA_031368325.1 Pirellula sp. | reverse complement strand
ATGAACGAGTTTACTTTGCCTGGGCCGATCCGGACAACGTCGTCGTAAAAGCGTTCACGCATGCTGGCGAAGAAATTTGGTCCCGAAGTCTTGGCCGCTATGTTTCGCAGCATGGATTTGGAACTTCACCGATGCTGGTCGATGGAAAAGTTATTCTGCTCAACTCGCAAGATGCTCTGGAGTTGCCACCTGGTGTTCAACCCGGCGAGGACAGGATGATTGCCATGGATTGCAAGTCCGGCAAGACCGCTTGGGAAACCGGTTTACCAACAACTCGCGTTTGCTATGGAGTGCCGAGCGTTCGAAAAGTGGGAGAACGAACGGAGCTCGTTTGCAGCACGACCGGACAAGGCATGTTTGCACTGGATGTGAGCAATGGTTCCGTCGTTTGGAAGCATGAGTGCTTTGAGCAACGGGTCTGCTCGTCCTCCGTGTTGCTTGGAAATGTCCTCATCGGAACGCATGGCTCTGGCGGCGGCAAAGACAATCGATTGGTCGCTTGGGACATTGAGTCACAGAAAGAACTCTTTCGAATCAACCGGGCAGCCCCATATGTTCCGACTCCCGTGTCGTTGGACGGCTTGCTGTTTTTGTGGAGCGACAATGGCATCGTAACCTGCGTTGAAATATCAACGGGCGTAAGCCTTTGGAGCAATCGAATCGGGGGCGACTACTCCGGCTCGCCGGTCATCCTAAGAAAAAACCTAATCAATGTTTCGCATGATGGCGTTGTCAACATCCTGGCCGCGAGCAGCGAATTTCAAAAACTGGGCACTGTTGAAACAGGGAAGACTGTACGTTCGACGATCGCGGCCGATAGCGAACATGTTCTTTTGAGGACCGAATCGGAGTTGCTGATTGTTCGGTGATGTGGCGCCCTCCGGGTTTCTGGACCGACAATAGCCCCAAACCGGTGGTTTACACAACCGGCAGAGATATATCGCCGTCCGGGCTGCACGCACCTTTGCGTTCTCGGCTGCACACACTGTTGCGCCAACAAAGTTTCGTTGCATTACCCTAATTTGCAGTTGGCGTTTACAATGCCGACCCATGAACCAAGAACCAAACAATCTGCCTGTGGATCGCGACTCGCTCGCTTCCGAATACCTCAATCGACTTCTTTATCCGCCGTACCCTGTTCAAGAAGAAGCATTGCTGACTTGGTTTGCGTGCGAACAAGGAATGCTTGTATGTGCTCCGACAGGGACAGGAAAAACCCTGATTGCCGAGGCCGCAATTTACGAAGCGCTCCGGACTGGCAAAAAGTGCTACTACACGACTCCACTGATCGCACTCACCGATCAAAAGCTGACCGAGATCCAAGAAACCGCAGTACGCTGGGGCTATCCGGCTAGCAGCATCGGCCTTGTGACTGGCAATCGACGAGTGAATCCCGATGCTCCCGTGCTGGTTGTCGTGGCAGAAATTTTGCTCAATCGATTGATGCAGGATCCAGAGTCCTTTGACTCGGTGTCGTCGGTCGTGATGGACGAGTTTCATTCGTTCAACGACCCAGAACGTGGAATCGTTTGGGAGCTGAGCCTCGGTATGCTGCCTCGCCATACCCGCATCATGTTGCTTTCCGCGACCATCGGCAATAGCGTCGAGTTTTGTAGCTGGCTCATGCGAGCCCATGGCCGCAACATGGAGCTCGTGCAGAGTACCGATCGAAAAGTACCATTGCAATTCGAATGGGTCGACGACGCTTATCTCGATGAACACTTAGAACGAATCGCGGAGGGAGATGAAGCCAAACGCCGTACTCCTGGCTTAGTCTTTTGTTTCAACCGTGAGCAGTGTTGGCAGCTGGCCGAAGTGCTCAAGGGCAAGAAGCTGATCGACAAAGAACGCCAAGCCATCTTGACTAAGCGCATCGAAGCGTACGACTTCACGCAGGGGGCAGGCACCAAACTCAAGCAAGTGCTTATCCGAGGAATCGGAGTGCATCACGCTGGTCTGATGCCCAAGTATCGGCGAATTGTTGAGCAGCTCTTTCAAGAGAAACT